>JAOZOF010000223.1:0-2864 GCA_029933425.1 Marinilabiliaceae bacterium | reverse complement strand
ACTTCGGCATTACCTTTTTGTGTGTAGATCACGGTTTCATCTTCCAGTTCAAATGAACTGCCGGTAGCTGTCAGTTTTGAAGGCTTCGGGATCAGATTTTCTTTTGCAAGGTCCATAGGAACAGGTTTTTCGCATGACGAGAACAGAGCCATCACACTGAAAAGAACTCCGAGTTTTAAAATGTTCTTCATTGTTTGTAAAGTTTTGGGATGAATAAATTTTAGTTTTTGAATTGAGGGGGAATGGTTTAGCTAAATTAAATAAAATTGTTCAGGAAGTAAAAATTGATCGTTATAAACAGTTAAGCATAGTTTGAAACTACGCTTATTGTTTTAAAATTATTTTGTACTTGTATCAACGGTCCATCCACCTCCCAGTGCTTTGTAAAGCTGAATGTATGAAGAAAGTAATTGCTGCTTGACGCCTACCAATTGAAGTTGTGTTTCAAAAGCCTGTCGTTGTGATTCAAGATATTCGATGTAATTCGCCACTCCCCTGTCATACCTTTCACCCGAAAGTTTCTGGGCATTCAATGCGGCATTCACTGTGCGCTGATATGCAGTCTGTTCATTTTTCAGGGTCTCGATGGCAACAAGAATATCCTCCACTTCACGCAGTGCATTCAATACAACATTGTCGTAATTATGAATTGCAGCTTCATACATACTTCGCTCTATCTTAAGACGATTACTTTTCTGACGCCAGTGGAACAGCGGACTGATGAGGCCCGCACCGATACTCCATGCAGCTCCTCCCGTAAAAAACGAAGAGAGCTCACTGCTTGCAGCCCCAAACAGGCCTGTCAGAGAAATTGAAGGCAGTCTGTCGGCCTGTGCCACTGCAACGTAGGCATTCTGTGCAACAAGCTCCTGTTCGGCGCTAAGTATGTCGGGACGACGCAACAATAGTTCTGACGGCAATCCTGCAGGGATATTCGGATCAACGACAACATTCTCAAGCATAACAGTATCCTTAATCGACTGAGGTACCTGACCTAAAAGCACCGACAGATAATTCTCGGTTTGGCCTATTAACCGTTTGTAATAGGGAATGGCAGCCTCTGCCAGGCCCGTTTGTATCTGTGCATGATTTAAATCTATTTCAGGTATTATTCCTGCATCAAACCGTTGTCTTATCATTTCGAGCGATCTGTCCCGTATTTCAAAAGTACTTTCCGATATAGCAAGTTTCTCACGGTATTCCAGAAGTTGAAAATAGGTGGTGGCGACCGCCGTTATCAGCGATATCCTCATAAATTGATAACCATACGACGTAGAAAGGAATTGTGCCCTTGCGGCCTCATTCATCCGCCTGTATTTTCCCCAAAGATCGATCTCCCAGCTCATCGAACCAGTCAGTGTGAAGTTGTTCCCTGTATTATCCAGTTTGAAACCTGCGTAATTACCTCTTGATGCCTGGGCCGACATATCGAACTTAGGCAACATCTCTGCTTTCTGTATCTTCAGACCCAAACGCGCCTGCTCGATGTGCTGAGCAGCGATAAGCAGGTCATTGTTGTTTACCAGGGCATAACGTACCAGAGTATCAAGCAATGAGTCACGGAACATTCCCCACCATTCAATTTCTGCATTAACAGTGGTTGAGTCCTGATCGAAACGAAAAGTTTCCGGCAGCTCAGTCTCCGGCTTAGTGTAATTCTTTCCTATCTTACATCCTTCCATGATTAAAAGGACAAGCAGGAACAGGGTTAATATTTTGAATATGCGCATTTTTTTGGATTTTGATTCTTTATTTTTGGTTTGTTAGTTTGTTGGTTCTGTGTTTTTAAACTAACTGATCATAAAAATCTTTCAACTTTTCACCTCTTTTTCTTTTTCTCTTTCTCTTTTTTTCTCGTACCCGGCGATCTTACCTATAAACACGAACAACATAGGATAAAGAAAGACCCCGAGGAATGTGGCTAGTGTCATGCCACCGAGTAGTGCCATACCCATCACTTTACGTGATTCGGCACCTGATCCTGTGGCAACCACAAGAGGGAAAACACCAAGAATAAAGGAAAAAGCTGTCATTAAAATAGGACGGAACCTTGATTTGGCAGCGGCAATGGCAGCGTCAAATAGTGTCAATCCTTTCTTGAATTCATCATTAGCAAATTCAACGATCAGTATCGCGTTTTTTGCTGCCATTCCGATTAGCATCACAAAGGAAACCTGAGCAAATATATTGTTCTCAAAAGTGGGGCTGATCAGCCTTCCGGCCCAAAGGGCGAATAGTGCACCAAATATGGCAAAGGGTGTTCCCATTAAAATACTGAAAGGGAGTGACCAACTTTCGTATTGCGCAGAAAGAATCAGGAATACAAAAAGTAATGAAAAAGTGAGAATAGCGCCCAATTGCCCGGAGGCTTTCTCTTCCTGGAACGACATCGCATTCCATGCATAACTCATATCTTGGGGAAGTGTTTCCGCTGCTACTTCCTTTAGTGCTGTTCTGACCTGTTCTGAAGTGTATCCTTCTGCCGGCCCCCCGGTAACCTCAACCGAACGAAAAAGGTTGAAACGGTTGGTATAATCAGGCCCGGAAATAGGAAAGATAGTAGCCATTGTTGCCAAAGGCACCATTTTATTCACGTTGTTTTTGATAAAGAAATTATTGATTTGCTCTTCATCAACCCGGTACTCAGGTTCGGCCTGGATATAAGTTTTGTACAATCTGCCAAAACGGGTAAAGTCATTTATATAAGAACCTCCCATAAATGCACCAACAGTAATATAGAGGTCGTTTAAGTTAATTCCCAATTTAAGAGCTTTTTCCAGGTCAATGTCCATGTACCGCTGTGGTACTTCAGCCTGAAAAGTAGTAAATGCTTTACCAATTTCAGGACGTTCATTTGCAGCCTT
>JAOZOF010000037.1:18343-20616 GCA_029933425.1 Marinilabiliaceae bacterium | reverse complement strand
CTGAACTAAAGGCCCCATGCGGGTTAACCCCGATTTAGAGATTCACTGTTTTGGCAGTAGACAAAACAGGTGAATGTCTTAATCGATGGAATATTAGAATTGTTTTGCAATTCTAATTGCAATTCTGGGTTAAAAATACATTATCTTTGAAACAAATTAAACAGGCATGTTTTCCAAAGAGGAGGCTAAGGAATTAAGGCTTGAATTCTGGCATAAGCTTGAAAACAGGACACGACGATTGCCGGGACAAAGAGGTAAGAAAAGAAAGTGGATAGGTGACAAAACAGAGATCAAGGGCCTTGATCTGCGCTTTGATATTGACAGAAAAAAAGCGATAGTTGCTCTTGAGATCAATCATCGCAGTGAGGAAAAAAGACTTGAAATGTATGAACGCCTCGAAGCTGCTAAAACTATCTTTGAGGAGGCATTCGGTAAACCTTTGATTTGGGATTATCTTTATGAGAAACCTGGCGGAAAACAGGTTTGCAGGGTGTATGTTGAGATGAAGGCCGACATGTACATTAAAGAACAGTGGCCGGATATCAGCTATTTTCTGATCGATAACATGATGAGAATGGAAAAGGCTTTTCTTGAAGTAAAAGATTTTTTGAAATACAGACCTGAATAATATAATATTAACTGATTATGATAATTGTTACAGGAGGCGCAGGATTTATAGGAAGCAACCTTATCAGGATGTTAAATGACCGTGGTATAAGTGATATCTATATTGTGGATAATCTGGGTAGTTCCCAAAAGTTCCTGAATTTAAACAGATTAAAATTCCGTGATTTTATCGATAAAGGATCATTCCCTGAAAAGCTAAAAAAATTAGAAAAACCCGAGGTAATACTTCATCAGGGAGCATGCTCATCTACCACGGAAAAAGATGTAAACTATTTAATAAATAACAATTACGAATATTCAAAAAATCTTTTACATTACTGCCTTTCTAACGGAGTGAATTTTATTTATGCCTCAAGCGCTTCGGTATACGGGAACGGTGATAACGGATTTAAAGAAGACCCGGAATGTGAATATCCGCTGAACGGCTATGCCTTTTCAAAATTTATTTTTGATAATTATGTCAGGCAGGTATATTCACCGGAAAAATACAACAGCCAGGTTACAGGATTAAGATATTTCAATGTTTACGGATATCAGGAAAATCACAAAGGAAGTATGGCATCCGTGCCTTTTCATTTTTTCAATCAGGCAAAGGAAACCGGAGAGATCAAGGTTTTCGAGGGGAGTGAAAATTTCCTGAGAGACTTTGTGTTCGTTGAAGATGTGGCTGAAGTAGTTAATTTCTTTATCGAAAGTAAAAAGAGCGGTATTTACAATTGTGGTACAGGACAGGAACGTTCCTTTATGGATATGGCTGAAATATTTGTGAAACTGCATGGCGATTGTACCATAAAAACCATTCCCTTCCCCGATCATCTGAAAGGTAAATATCAGGCTTTCACTAAGGCAGACATAACAAATCTGCGGAATACGGGTTTTTCAAAAGAGTTCACATCTCTTGAAGAGGGGATGAAAAAGTATCTGCAAAAATTAAAAAACAATAACGGATATTTTTAAAGACAACAGTATTCTTAAAAACAAAACAGGTCTAATAAAAAAGCCCCTTATCGGGGCTTTTATCATATTATCAATATGGCATCGCCATAGGTTCCGAAACGATATTTCTCTTTTACTGCCAAAGCATAGGCATCCATAACAAAATCATACCCGCCAAAAGCAGCTCCCATCATCAAAAGTGTTGAATACGGAAGATGGAAATTTGTTATCATGGCATTTGCCACACTGAATTCGTAAGGAGGAAAGATAAACTTGTTGGTCCATCCCTCAAAAGGTTTTACATGACCAAAGGTAGAAACCGAACTTTCAAGGGTACGCATCACTGTAGTACCTACGGCACAAACCCTCTTTTTCATCTCTTTCCCTTTATTTATGATATTTGCGGCTTCCTCAGTAATGAATATCTGTTCAGAGTCCATCTTATGTTTGGTAAGGTCCTCAACATCTACCGAACGGAAATTACCAAGCCCTACATGCAAAGTGATCTCGGCAAAGTTGATACCCTTAATCTCAAGTCTTTTCATCAGCTCACGGCTGAAGTGCATTCCTGCAGTAGGTGCGGCAACAGCTCCTTCATGCTTTGCATAAATAGTTTGATAACGTTCCCGGTCTTCAGGCTCAACCTCTCTTTTTATGAATTTCGGCAGGGGAGTTTCTCCCAGATTGTAAAGTGTTTTTTTGAACTCTTC
>JAOZOF010000037.1:1340-18243 GCA_029933425.1 Marinilabiliaceae bacterium | reverse complement strand
AAATAGCTGATGATGTCCTTAAATATCTTATGTTCTATTTTTTTTGTATCGCGATGGAGAACCATTAATCGTGACTCGTCACGGTTTTGCGCCGGATGCAAAGCGATAAGCTCCTCCGGCAGTTTATACTTAAACTTGGATAACTTCATACAATCAGTGTATTTAAAATTATTTGTAGATAATGAACAGGCAAAACAAAGCTCCTTTTATACGTAGAAATTTCAAAATTGTTGCAAAAGTAGTTATTTTTTTCGAGATATTTTAGTCACATTTTTATTGCCGGCAATAAGTCCTTTAACATCTTAACCAATTAACGGGCAGAATGTTTTTGTTGATCACGAATTATCCGGAAAAATTTAGACTTATTCGGAAAAAAACACAAAATCATTTAGTTATAAAAAAATAAACAATTATCTTTGCACCTCATTTTTTGCCCGTACAGTGTTGCGGGCGTTAAAGTAGGTTGTTTAATTTAATTTAAAATTTGTCCAAATGCCTGTAAAAATCAGATTAGCAAGACACGGACGCAAAGGGTATGCTTACTACCACATTGTGGTAGCAGATAGCAGGGCGCCACGAGATGGCAGGTTTATTGAAAGGATTGGTTCGTACAATCCAAACACTAATCCTGCTACGATCGACTTGAACTTTGACAAAGCCTTAGATTGGCTGTTCAAAGGTGCTCAACCTACAGATACATGTAGAGCTATTTTATCATACAAAGGCGTAATGATGAAAAAACACCTGTTGGAAGGTGTGAAAAAAGGAGCTTTCGACGAAGCAGAAGCTGAACGTCGATTCCAGATCTGGCTGAATGAGAAAGAAGCTAAGATCCAAGCAAAAATTGACAAGCTTAATGCAGAAAAAGATTCTGCACGTAAAGCGACTCTTGATCAGGAAGCAAAGATCAATGCTGAAAGAGCAGAAGCTCTGGCAAAGAAAAAGGCTGACCTTGATGCCGAATTAGAAGCAAAAGCCAAAGAAGCTGCTGCTGAAGCTGCAGCCGCTGAGGCAGGAGAAGAAGCTTCGGTTGAGGAAAGCACTGAAAGCACCGAAAGTGCTGAAGAAACTAAAACTTCGGAAGAAGAAAAAAGCGAATAAGTAATTTCTTTTTCATAGCATAAGGAAACCGCAGTCATTATGGCTGCGGTTTTTTTGTGAACTATCGTGGAGAGGATTTATGCTGTTCCCACGGAACTTCTTTCCTCTTCTTTGCCTGCCAGCCAGGGATTTATCATCTCTGGTTAGAAAATCTCGTTCCTACCGGAATTCTGCTATCAAATATTTTTGTGTAAAGACTGCCGTAGGCAGGATATATTCTAACAAGGGATGTAAGTCCCTTGACTTAAACAAAAATTCCGTAAGAACGATATCTTAACCAGTATAGTAAAAAATAAAGACTTGCGAGTCTTTTTACATATCCGATTTTCTTTTGTCAGGCTCAATGTGAATGGTAGTCTCCATTCCATATTTTTCGAACACCGCATCTTCATATCTTGAAGCAATATCGTGTGCCTCTTTCAGGGTCATCTCTGCAGGTAAAAAAACATGAAAAGTGAGTTCCGTATGTGAGCCGTACTGATGAGCATGAAAATGATGCGGATGCATATCATAGTCTGTTATTTCCCTGCTTATTTTCTTTATCTCCTTTTTCATTGCTGAATCAATACCCTCACCAAGGAGTACACTAACTGCATCACGTAAAATTACATAAGTGGTGTAAAAGAGCATTAACGATACAGCAAGTCCCAAAGTTCCGTCGATCCACCAAATTTTACGTCCGAGAAATATACCTGCAAGGATAACAACCGATGATATTGCATCTGAACGATGATGCCATCCGTCAGCGATCAAAGCTTTTGATCTTGTACGTTTCCCAATGATCATAGAATACTGTGCCATGGCCTCTTTTACCACAATAGAAATTATTGTGACCACAATGGCAACAGTACCGTAATGCACTTCAATACGTCCTCGCAATCTCATTATTGATTCGAGCAGAAAATTGAACCCAATTACTGCCAACAAAACGCCCACCACCACAGCGCTGATAATCTCTGCTCTGCCGTGACCATAAGGATGTTTTTTGTCGGCAGGCTGCGCAGAAACACGTAACCCGATATAAACAGCTACTGATGAAATAGAATCACTTAATGTGTGCCAGGCATCAGCAATCAAAGCAACAGAATTTGAAATGATACCTGCCCACAGTTTTATTCCAAACAATGCAACATTCAATACAAGCGAAATTATCGTTGCTTTCTCTCCGGATCTGTTAAATTTAACAACCCCTTTCTCATTATTCCGTAACTGATTTTGTGTTGTTACCATTCTGTTATTTTTTAGTATGACGGAAGATTCAGATTACTGGTTCTCTGTTTTCACTCATAAAATAATTCCGAAATAAGGTAATCGGAAATGAAAATACCTTCTTCGGTTATGAAATATCTTCCATCTTCATATTTAACATTTCCGGATAAAATATGTTTTTCCACACTAAAACTGAAAAAATTAAAATACTCGTCCCCTACCCTTTTTAACTCCTCTACCTGTACTCCTCCCATTGTCCGTAACTTAAGCATAACAAGTTCATTATATCTGTCTTTACCCGTTAAGACCTCTTCATTTTCAACGAACTCACCCTTCAGATAGCTGTTTATGTCACTTACATTCCACCATCTTTTTTTCCCGTCAAAAGAGTGTGCCGAAGGTCCTAAACCAATATATTTCTTTCCGTCCCAATAATTACTGTTGTGAACAGACCTTTTACCCGGTAAGGAAAAATTGGATATTTCGTAATGCTCGTAACCTGCTTTCTTAAGTTTTTCTATCATCATCTTAAACTGTTGCAAACTTTCATCCTCAGGCATCTCCTTAAAAATACCTTTTTGCAGTTTTTTATAAAAAACAGTCCCCGGCTCATAAGTTAGATGGTATGCCGAAATATGTTCAACATTCAGTTTAATTGCTTTCTCAACAGTTTGTTCCCATATTTCCATACTCAGTCCCGGCAAACCATACATCAGATCAATGCTTATATTATTAAACCCAGCATCACGGGCTTTCCAGACCACATCAAGCGCCTGGACGGCATCATGCCTGCGGTTGAGTGTTTTCAACAAAACAGGATCAAAACTTTGGATTCCGATACTAAGTCTGTTAACACCGGTTTCTTTTAATTCATTCAAATAGTTTTCTGTTGCATCATCAGGATTGAGTTCAAAAGTGATTTCAGTTATTTTGTGAATGTTTTTTACATGTGAAAAGATCAAGTCAAGAATGTTTTTCACTTCATCAGGTGCAAGAACCGATGGTGTTCCGCCCCCGAAATAAATGGTATTTATCTCTTCTGCAGAAATAAATTGTGTGTTCAATGTAATTTCTTTTCGAAGAATTTTCAAAAATTCATCTTTAAAACTCATATTTGTAGTCTTATAAAAATCACAATAGTCACACCGCTTAATGCAAAAAGGTATATGAATATATATGCCGGCCATAATTTTATTTATCATGAAATTCATTAAAGACTTTTATATAACCATTATCCTTTCCCTGATAATTGTATTCTTAAGCCTTTCCAATGTACAATCTTTAGGTTTAGATAGATTTTGGTTTTTCAAAAATGAGGACAAAGTAATTCATTTTTTAATGTACTTCGGCCTTTCATTTTCATTGATAACGGAATATTACATAAAAATATTTAAAATTAATCTTAATCTGTTCCTGATAAACCTCTTCCCAGTATTTTTTGGCGGGTTTATCGAAATACTTCAAAGTGTGCTAACAAACAACAGGTCGGGTGACTGGCTTGATTTTTTTGCCGATGCAACCGGAGTGATATTTGCCCTTATGGTTTTCTTTTTATTGAGAAAGAATAAACTGGTTCTGAAATACATCAAAATGAGAAGATCTTAATCTTTATTCTTAGTCCACTGTTTAGTGAACGACATTTTAGGAAAATCTCGTAGCTTTCGCTTCTTCCCAAAAACTGAATCATTGATAATCTTCATAAATACTGTTTTGATATTTCCTCCAAACAGATCAAGTAATTTTCGATGAAGCAGAAAGAATGTACTTGCCGATAATGCAACTTTTTCTTTTACAGGTGCAAGATCCATTTTACCTGCCAAATCCCGGTTATATAAAAGAAGTTCAGTAAGCGGGATTTTTACAGGACATACTTCCACGCATTTTCCACAAAGCGTAGACGCAAAACTAAGATGTTTAAACTCTTTGAAGTCCTTAAGGTGTGGTGTGATAACTGCTCCGATAGGTCCGCTGTAAGTCGTGTTGTACGTGTAACCTCCAATGTTTTTATAAACCGGACAACCATTCAGGCATGCACCGCATCTGATGCACGCTAAAGACTCCCGAATAGTACTGTCATCATAAAGCTTGGTGCGGCCATTATCAACAAGAATCACTATCATCTTTCCCGGGCCGTCTTTTTCATTTTTCTTACGCGGACCAAAGAAAAGATTGTTGTAAACTGTGATCTGCTGTCCTGTACCATGAGCCGCAAGTAAAGGCCAGAAAAGATCAAGATCATCGATGGAGGGAAGTATTTTTTCCATTCCGGCAATAACAATTTGCAGCTTAGGCATTGATGCCGAAAGCAGAGCATTACCCTCATTTTCAGTAACAGCAACTGCTCCCTCCTCTGCTATCAGAAAATTTGCACCATTCACTCCAACATCAGCATCCAGAAATTTTTTACGCAGGTATTTTCTGACAAACAATGTCATTTCTTCAGGAGTGGAATTAACCGGAGTATTAAAATGTTTATGAAAAAGCTCTGCTACATCTTCTTTCGATTTGTGCATGGCCGGAGTAACAATATGATATGGCTTTTCCCCCGCCACCTGCACAATGAACTCACCAAGGTCTGTCTCTATCGATTCAATTCCGTTCTTTTCAAGATGATCATTGAGTTCTATTTCCTCGGTGATCATCGATTTGCTTTTCACCAGAGTTTTTGCATTTGCCTCCCTGGCAAAATGTGCGGCAATTTTTACGGCATCGACGGCATTTTCAGCCCAATAAACTTTTGCTCCGTTTTTTGTAATTGATCTTTCAAATTGAAGAAGAAGTCCCGGCAAATTATCAACTACCTTTCTTTTTATACGGGCAGCTCTTAATTTTGCAAGTTCAATATCCCGGTATCTGCTTTTACCTTTTTCTACAGCACTGTCATACCTGCTAATGTTAAATTTGATCTTTTCTCTGTGATCAATGTCAAAAGCAACTTTTTCAGCCGAAGCAAGAAAAGATTTGGCAGATTGCATGTTTCATTAATGATTAAGAGGGATCTTTTTTATTCTGCGTAAATGACGTCCGCCTTCAAAATCTGTTGTAAGAAAGATATCCACGATCTTAATAGCAAGATCATCATCAACAAACCTTCCCGGCAGTGCACAAACATTAGCATCATTATGAGCTCTTGCCAATCTTGATATTTCAACACTCCAGCACAATGCTGATCGGATTCCCTGATGCTTATTGGCCGTCATATTTATTCCGTTCCCGCTCCCGCAAATAGATATTCCTATTTCACATTCTCCCGATTCTACTGTTTCAGCTAGAAGATGTCCATAATCAGGATAATCAGTACTTTCAGCAGAATAAGTGCCGACATCTTTTAATTTTTCAATACCTAATGATTCAAGGTGCTTGATTAATACTTTCTTAAGTTCAAAACCTGCATGGTCACTGGCAAGAGCTATGGATTTAAATTTCATCTGTTAAAAGTTTTTTGCTTGAAGAAAATCTGTAAAAAATTATAATACATTTTTAAATTCGTACAAACTTATTTGAATAATTCGGGTTATAAACTATGATTATAAATTTATGATCATTTCATTTGGTGTAAAGATAAAAAATATATCAGATGTTAATAATATGTCTTTCTCTTGTTAAAACAATGTTGATTAAATTTTATTTTAAATGATAAATAAGTCTTGACTTTTTAAACCAAATTTATATACACAAACCTTATTCAATAATCGTTGTTTGAAATAGTTTTTTTAATTAAAGTTATTCACATTTAAAATCACTTTTTTTAACATTAAAATGGGTATTAATTATTAATTTTGTCGCCACTTAACAATTGTTGAAAAAGTAAAGCAATATATTATATTTCATACAATTAAAACTAATAGAACCTGTTGAAAAAACGTTCATCCCGTAACACCAGAATTTAATATCAAAAAATAAAAATGTTTTCATTGTTTTTTTTGAACATTACTAACAGTGTAAAAACATTAATATTATTTTTAAATTTTAAAATATGAATATAAAAGATAGTTGGTTGAAAAACGGATTTGTCAGTGAATCTGTAAATAAAGATACGAATATCATTGATGCCATAAAGGAACTTAAAGAAGAAAAAAATGCGGTAATTATGGCTCATTACTATCAGAAGGATGAAATTCAGGATATTGCCGATGTTGTGGGTGACAGTCTTGTTCTGGCTCAAAAAGCTGCTGAAACCAATGCCGATATAATACTTCTTTCAGGTGTACATTTCATGGGCGAAACTGCCAAAATACTTTCTCCTGAAAAGAAAGTGCTTGTACCTGATCTGAATGCAGGTTGTTCACTGGCCGATAGTTGTCCTGCCGATGCATTTGAAAAATTCATTAAACAACATCCCGGACATACAGTTGTTTCGTATGTAAATACAACTGCAGCTGTAAAAGCTCTTACCGATATTGTTGTAACAAGTACAAATGCAAAAGCTGTAATTGATTCACTTCCGGAAGATGAAAAGATAATATTCGGTCCTGACCGCAATCTGGGAAGTTACATAAATAGTATTACCGGAAGAAATATGATTCTTTGGGATGGAGCTTGTCATGTTCATGAAAAATTTTCTTTGGAAAAAATAGTAGAGCTTAAAAAACAGAATCCCGATGCTGAGATATTGGCTCATCCTGAATGTAAAAAGCCTCTTTTAACTATTGCCGATCATGTGGGTAGTACTGCTTCTATTTTAAAATACAGTCAGAAAAGCAGTTCAAAGAAATTTATTGTTGCAACTGAATCGGGTATACTTCACCAGATGCAGCTTTCAAGTCCCGGAAAGATGTTTATTCCTGCTCCTCCTAATGATTCAACTTGTGCATGTAATGATTGTGAGTACATGAAATTAAATTCACTTGAGAAAATTTACAATACATTACTTTACGAATGGCCTGAAATTGAAGTGGATGAAGAGATACGAGTAAAAGCTGTAAAACCTATCGAAAGAATGCTTGATATTTCGAAGAAATATGGATTGTAACTTCTAAATAGATTATTATCTTTAACACATCTTAACCTGAAATTTTTCTTTTTAATGTGGAAATCAGGACTGAAATTATTGGTCGTAGAGGATAATTTGCTTAATCAAAAACTTATTCATTTACATTTGAAGAAGCATGGCTTTAAGATAGATTTTGCCGAAAATGGTAAGATCGCTCTTGATATGATGGAAAAGAACGGCTACGATCTGATACTTATGGACCTTATGATGCCTATAATGGACGGCCTGGAAACCTGTACAAAGATAAGGGAAAATGAAAAAGAGACTGATGAACATATCAATATTATCGGTTTAACAGCCAATACTCTCGATGCTGATCGTGATAAATGTTTACGTCACGGCATGGATGAATATATGGCAAAACCTTTTGATATTGAAGAGTTTCATAAGATATTAAAGAAATTAAAGATCCTCTGACAAAGAATATGGATTTTGATATTAGAAATACAGGCAGTGAAGAGTATGAGGTTGAACAGAAACTGAGGCCTTTAAATTTTAACGATTTTAAAGGTCAGAGTAAGGTTGTGGAGAATCTTAAGGTGTTTGTTCAAGCAGCAATGATGAGGGGTGAAGCCATGGATCATGTTCTTTTGCACGGTCCTCCGGGTTTAGGAAAAACAACTTTGTCAAACATAATTGCCAATTCGCTTGGTGTAGGTTTGAAAATAACTAGCGGACCTGTTCTTGATAAACCCGGCGATCTTGCTGGAATACTTACAAGTCTTGAAGAGAGGGATGTGTTGTTCATTGATGAAATTCACCGCTTATCTCCTATCGTTGAAGAATATCTATACAGTGCCATGGAGGATTTTCGTATCGATATTGTTATCGATAAAGGTCCCGGCGCAAGAAGTATCCAGATCGATCTGAATAAATTTACGATGATAGGTGCTACTACACGCAGCGGTTTGCTTACAAGCCCGTTACGTGCAAGGTTTGGCATAAACAGCCATCTCGAATATTACGATACAGATGTTCTGTCATCCATAATTCACAGGTCAGCACGAATTCTGAACATCGATATTTTGGATGATGCATGTATCGAAATTGCACGACGAAGCCGTGGTACACCAAGGATAGCAAATGCTCTTTTACGACGGGTAAGGGATTTTGCCCAGGTTAAAGGGAACGGGAATATCGATATGGAGATCAGTCTTTTTGCTCTTAATGCTTTAAATATTGATACTTACGGTCTTGATGAAATGGATCATAAGATACTTCTTACCATAATCGATAAATTTAACGGGGGTCCTGTAGGATTGACGACCATTGCTACTGCAGTTGGCGATGATGCAGGAACTATTGAGGAAGTTTACGAACCTTTTCTGATAATGAATGGTTTTATAAAACGTACTCCCAGAGGCCGTGTTGTTACACCTTTGGCGTATGATCATTTTGGTAAAACAAAAAATCCGGAGTTAGGACGTCTTTTTTAAATCGGAAAATAAATTTTGAAAAAATTATATAAAATAGCCGGAGATACAGTTCTTTACGGTGCAAGTACCATTTTAGGAAGGCTCATTAACTGGTTACTTACGCCTTTTTACATTCGTACTTTACTTCAGGACGAATTCGGAATTGTAGTTAATATTTATAGTTTCATAGCTGTTTTACTGGTTATCAATACTCTTGGTTTTGAAACAGGATATTTCAGGTTCGTAAAGGAGTTTGATTCCAAAAAAGTAAGAAATTCACTTATAGGGGGAATAAGTGTTTTTTCTGTATTTCTTATAGTTTTAACTATAATTTTATTACCATGGTTATCTGGCTCTTTTCCGGGAGTTTATAAAATACACTGGATAATTATTCTTGCCGTACTTATTGTTACAAGTGATGCCGTAAATTCAATTCCTTTTGCGCATTTCAGGTATCAGAATAAAGCGTTGAAATACTCTGTTTACCGTTTATTACAGATTATTCTCACTGTTGTTTTTAACCTGGTTTATCTTGTTCTATTTCCCTATCTGATCAAAAAGGGAATTGACCTGCCTCAATATTTGTATGATCCTAGATTGAAGGTATTTTATGTCTTCTGGTCTAATTTTCTGGCTTCGTTCATAATTCTTTTGATATTCCTTCCCGGTATTTTTAAAGATAAATTCGTTGTCAGTAAAAAGATCCTTTCTACGATATTCAAATATTCCTTTCCTATTGTTTTAGTCGGACTATTCGGTATACTGAATCAAAATATTGATAAGATACTGATGCCATACCTTATTAAATCAAAAGATCCTTTTAAAGAGCTTGCTATTTACGGCGCCAATTTTAAGATCGGAGTTTTGATGGCTCTGTTTACACAATCGTTCCGATTGGCATTTGAACCATTCTTTTTTAAGGAGAAGAAAAATAAAGACTCAAAAGAGGTTTACAGTGAAGTTCTGAAGTATTTTACCTTTTTCGGAATGTTGATATTCCTGGGAGTTACTTTATTTATCGACATTGTTAATCTGATACTTACTCCCGAATATGTTGAAGGAAATGTGATAATTCCGTTCATACTTTTAAGTCAGCTTTTCTTTGGTATTTATTACTCACTTTCGTTATGGTATAAACTTACCGATCGTACTATTTATGGATTTTATATGAGTGTAACAGGATTTATTATAAATCTTGCAGGACTGATAATACTTATTCCTCTTATGGGATATGTTGGTGCTGCAATAAGTATTTTCATTACTTTTTTAACTATAACATTGATATCATACTTCCTGGGGCAAAGATATTATCCTGTTGATTATCCTGTTTTCAGAATATTGATATTAATTATTTCAGGTATAATTCTTTATTTTATAGATAAAAATTTAACAATTCACAGTGTTTATATCAGTTATTTGGTAAAAGGCTCTATTTTTGTTTTTTATATCGGATTATTCTATCTGATGGAAAAAGTATCAAATAAATTCAGTAAAAATGGTTAAAGTAAAAATAGTCAATAAAAGTAATAACGATCTGCCCAAATATAGTACCGAGCATTCAGCAGGAATGGACCTGAGAGCTTTTTTGGATGAGGATGTGGCGTTGAAGCCTTTGGAACGTTTTCTTGTTCCTACAGGTCTTTTTATTGAATTGCCTGAAGGTTATGAGGCCCAGATTCGTCCACGTAGCGGTCTTGCCGTTAAGCACGGAATAAGTATCGTTAATTCTCCCGGTACTATCGATGCTGATTACAGAGGTGAAATAAAAGTTATTCTGATAAACTTATCTAATGATGATTTTGTTATTAAAAGCGGTGAACGTATTTGTCAGATGATAATTCAAAAATATGAGAAGGCTGAAATGATAGAAGTTGAAGAATTGAATGAGTCGGAAAGAGGTGCCGGGGGTTTTGGTCACACAGGCACAAAATGAATTAAATAATATATGATCACTATGAAGTATTTTATATATATTTTCTTATTGTCAATAATTATAACGTCTTGTAAAAGTGTTGAAAAAGCAGTAGGAAATAAAGGTAATGCAGAGGTTAAAATTCAACCGGTAAAACTATCTGAAGAAGATCAGAGAAAATTTGAATATTTCTTTTTCGAGGGAATACGTGAAAAAATGAAAGGAAATATTCAGAAATCACTGATGTATTATAATGAGTGTCTGAAGCTTGATCCTACCAGTGCCGTTACAATGTACGAAATGGCAAATATTTACTACAATGTAAAGGATATGGTTAAAGCTCAGGGACTACTGGAAAGAGCTGTTACCATAAATACAGAAAATCTTTGGTATAAATTGTTGCTTGCCGAGGTGTATCAAATGAATAAGTTAACTGATAATGCAATACAGATATACGAGCAACTAGTAAATAAATATCCTGATAATGACGAATATTTATATGGCCTGGCACAATTATATCAGCGAAATAAAAATTATGATAAAGCAATCGAAACATATAATAAATTAGAGGATAAGATAGGAGTTAACGAGGTTATCACTCTTGAAAAAGAGAAGATATATCTTGATATGAAAAAGAATAAATCCGCTCTTTCCGAACTCGAAAAACTGATTAAGAAATATCCCTCAGAGAGCAGATATTACGGATTCATTGCCGATTATTATTTGTATCTGAAAGATTATGAAAATGCCTTGAAATATTATAACAAGGTTCTGGATATCAATCCCGATAACGGTATTGCATATTTCAGCATAGCAAATCTGGATATCATCAAAAAAGACACAACAGGTTTTATTAAAAATTTCGAAAGAGGTCTTCTTAGTAAAGGTACTCCTTATGAAGTAAAGCTTCAGAAAATATTGCCTTTAGTAGTAAATCGTCAGAATGGATTCATAAAGGATAATGACATTGAGAATTTCTTCAATATTTTAAATGAAAATTATCCGTTCCAGTCAAATGGATTTATATACTATGCTAATTTTCTGAAATCGATCAATGAAAAAGAAAAGGCATTAAAATCTTTTAAAGAAGCCGTAAGCATCGATCCTAACAATGATATGATATGGCAGGAGATACTTTTTCTGGAATATGACCTTCAGAAAATTGATGATATTAAAAAAGACGGTGTTACAGCCATAGATAAATTTCCTCAGAATCCGTTATTTTATTTGCTTACAGGTTCTGCATTCATGCAAAGTCAGAAATATGAAAAAGCACTTGAATATTTTAAGAAAGGTATAAACTTTGTAGGTAACAACGATAAATTGAAATCTCAGTTCCTTGCCTCGGTTGGCGATTGTTATTACAGCCTTAAGGATTCGAAAACCGCATTTCAGTATTATGACGAAGCTCTTAAACTTGATGAACTAAATTTGATAGTTCTGAATAATTACAGTTATTATCTATCACTTGAAAAGAAAGATCTGAGTAAAGCTGAAAAAATGATAAGTAAATGTGTGGAACTTGAACCGGGTAATTCTACTTATCTTGATACTTATGCATGGGTAATGTTTCAAATGAAAAGGTATTTTGAGGCGAAATACCTGATTGAAAGGGCAATAGATAATGGTGGTAATGAAAATGATGTTATATTGGAACACTACGGTGATATATTGTTTATGAATGGTGATAAAGAGGGAGCAGTAACCCAGTGGAAAAAGGCTTTAAAATTGGGTAAAGGTTCGGGCAAACTGGAAGAAAAAATAGAGAAGGGTGAATATATCGAATAGAAAATATTTATTGTTGCTTTTGTTGATACCTGTTTATATTTCTTCCTGTAAAACAGCAAATCTGTTTGTTAAAAAGGAAAGGAAAAAGGGAGAGATCAGAAATATTTCAGATTTTAAATTGATTAAAAATACTGAACAAAATGATTTAGTATTCAATACGTTGTTTTTTAAAAAATTTCAGACAGAAGTAAATATTAATGATAAAACCAGGTCGTTCAAAGGAAATTTATTTATCCGGAAGGACAACAGCATTATTGTTTCTGTTTTACCTTTAATGGGTATAGAGCTTTTCAGGATAAAATTCGTACCCGACAGTATTTATATTCTGGATCGTACAAAAAAGAAAATAACAGTAGCAGGATACGATTATCTTTGGGATAAATTCTTCATAGATATTGATTTTAATGCGGTTCAGAATATATTGCTGGATCAGTTTTTTTGTTATCCTGCGTCTGACCTGGATAAGAATTGCATAAAGAAGTTCAAACATTATATCCGAAGGGACCAGTACGTATTGCAGTCCATGAAGAATGGCAGATATTCAAGGAAATCAAAGAAAAATAATTTTAAGGATCTTATCTATCAGGAATACACGATAGCTCCTGATATTTTTAAGATCATAAGTTGTTACATTAATGATTTCGGGTCTAATTCTCGATTTAAGATAGACTACCAAAACTTTATTGAATTACAACAATATGTCTTTCCGTCAGTTTTTTCAATTAAGGGTGAAAGGGCCGGAAGTTTGTTTAATATGAATATTGAATTCCGTAGTATTGAAATTGACGGGGAAAGTAAAATAAGTTTCAGGCATAGTGATAAATATGAGATAGAACATCTTAAATGATCCGAAAGTTATTATATATTTTAATTATTTATTTTGCGTATTTTGCAGCGGATGTTTTCGCGCAGGATCTTAATGTTTTGAAACAAAAGAAAGAGAAAATTGAAAATCAGATAAAGCTTACAAATAAACTTCTGAATCAAACGAGCAAGAAAAAACGAAATACAATTAATGATATAAAGCTTCTTAATAAACAGATATCGAACAGAAATAAGCTTATAAATATTTACAAGCAGGAAGAGGTAAAACTTAATGACAGCATCGTTCAACTTAATAACGTGATTGACGACCTTACTGCCAATATCGAATCTGTTAAAAAGGAGTATGAGAAACTTATTTTAAGCGCCTATAAAAGAAAATTGCAGTATAATGAACTGAATTTTTTCCTTAGCTCAGAATCTTTTAATGAGGCTTATCGGAAATTTATAGTTCTTAACGAGTATAATAAATATCGACGTAAACAGGGCGAAATATTAATTGCCAGTAAAAATGAATTGCAGCATAAAAAGAATGATCTGAACGAATTATTACAAAAGAATGAGAAATTAATAGCTTCGTTGCAGGATGAAAAGATCAAACTGCAGAATGAAATTTATAAAAAGAATAAATATCTGAATCAATTCAGGAAGCAGGAATCAAAACTTAAACGTGACATTAAAAAATATAACAAGTCCCTAGCCGTTTTAAGTGATAAGATAAATGATGTAATAATGGCGCATAGGAATAAAACCTATGCTTCAAGTGATTTCGGTAAAATGACCGGTAAGTTGAACTGGCCTGTAAGTAAAGGGATAATTATAAGTAAATTCGGAATTCATAATCATCCTGTACTTAAGAACATTAAAATAAAGAACAACGGTATCGATATCAAGGTTCTTTCAGGTAGTGATGTGAATACTGTTTTTGGAGGTGTTGTTTCAAGAGTTGTTGTTATTCCCGGTTACAACAAAGCTGTTATAATCAGGCACGGAAAGTATTTAACTGTTTATGCCAATCTTAAAGATGTGGTTGTCAAAAGTGGGGAAAAAGTAAAAAGTGGTCAAAAGATTGGTGTTGTTTACTCAGGTGATGGTGAAAATTCAAATGTCCTTCACTTCGAAATTTGGGAGGAAACGAAAAAACAAAATCCCGAGAAATGGTTAATACTTTAAAAAAAATGATGTTTTTTGGAACATCTTTATTATTTTTGAGTATAAAGAATTATGATAAGGTGAAGATATGCCAAATTTAATGGTCATATTTTTGAAACTTTATGTAATTAAAAATCTATTTTAGTGGAAATTACTGTGGAAAGATTAGTTTTCAAGTCTGATATTAAGAATATTAATTTAGTTGAAAGATTAATAGATGACCTTTCAGAAAAGCATGATTTACATGATGATGTTTATGGTAAATTATTGCTTTCTGTGGTCGAAGCTGTTAATAATGCCATTGTCCATGGTAATAAAATGGATCTTGATAAAGATGTAGTTCTCGAATACTCTCTTGATGACACTAAGATCGATTTTATAATTACTGATATGGGTGAGGGATTTGATTATAATAATATTCCGGATCCTACGAAACCAGAAAATGTAGAAAAGACTCATGGCAGGGGAATCTTCCTGATGAACCATCTTGCCGACGAAATTGAATTTACAAAGAACGGCAGTGTTGTAAAGCTGTCTTTTGATCTTTAAACCGTGATTGAGTTTCTTACAGAAGATGTAGAACTTCCCTCCATTAATTCCGAACGACTTCAAAAATGGATCACTTCTGTTATCAAGGATCATGATCTCAACGTTGGTTCTCTTTCTGTGATTTTTTGCTCCGATGAATATATCCTGAAAACAAACCGGGAATTTCTTGGTCACGATTATTTCACTGATATTATAACTTTCGATTATTGCGAGAACAGAAATATTTCCGGAGATCTGTTAATTAGTCTCGAAACTGTTAAATCGAATAGTGAAGAGTTTAAAACCGATTTCTTTGACGAACTTCACAGGGTCATAATTCATGGCATTTTACACCTTATCGGCTTCGATGACAAAACTCCTGAATTGCGTGCTGTCATTAGGGAAGAGGAGGATAAGGCTCTTCAATTATTGAATAATATTTAATCTTTAAACTTATTTAGTTCTTCGTTTGTTTGTATTAGGACAAAGCCGTTCTGTATCATTCAACCCACATTGGCTGCTTTATGTTAAATAGAATGCTTGTTTGATGAAATTTATTTAAATCCTGAAAATAATTAAGGATACTTAAATTTTATCTAATTTTGCCTTTTATTATTTATCTGTTTAAAACAAACTTTGTTTTTGAACTTTATTGAGTATGGAATTTAATTTTGATGTCATTGTTGTTGGTGCCGGTCATGCCGGTTGTGAGGCTGCTGCTGCTGCTGCAAATCTCGGATCGGAAGTTATGCTGATCTCTATGGATATGTCAAAGTTTGCGCAGATGTCATGTAACCCTGCGATTGGTGGAATTGCAAAAGGACAAATTGTGAGGGAGATCGATGCACTTGGAGGTTATACCGGAATTATTACCGACAAAAGTTCCATTCAATTCAGGATGCTTAACAGATCGAAAGGTCCTGCCATGTGGAGTCCGAGAGCTCAATGTGACCGGATGATCTTTTCTGCCGAGTGGAGAAAAGAACTGGAGAAGATAAAAAACTTATCATTTTGGCAGGACATCGTTACTGAACTTGTTTTCGAAGAGAATACGGTAAAAGGTGTAAAAACCAAAAATGGTATTACTTTTTACGGTAAAAGTGTAATACTTGCCAATGGAACTTTTCTGAACGGGTTAATGCATATAGGTAAAGTTAAACTTGAAGGAGGGCGTATTTCGGAACCATCTTCATACGGAATTACCGAACAACTTTTTGATGCAGGTTTTACCACCGGCAGAATGAAGACGGGCACTCCCGTTCGAATTGACGGAAGAACTATAAATTTTGAAGGACTGATTGAACAACAGGGGGACGAAGGGTATTACAAGTTCAGTTTTATGCCCGGAAACAATAAACAGCTAAAACAAAGAAGTTGTTACATTACCTACACAAATGAAACTGTTCATGAAAAACTCAGAGAGGGTTTGGCAGATTCACCTTTGTACGACGGAACAATTACAAGCGTAGGGCCTAGATATTGTCCAAGTATCGAAACTAAAATAGTGACCTTTGCCGATAAGAACAGACATCAGCTTTTTCTTGAACCGGAAGGAGAGGACACTGTTGAATATTATCTCAACGGATTTAGTTCGTCTCTTTCACTTGATGTTCAGATACAATCCCTGAAGAAAATTCCCGGTTTGGAAAATGCGAAAATATTCCGTCCCGGTTATGCAATAGAATATGACTATTTTGATCCCACGCAACTTTACCGTACTCTTGAAACGAAACTGGTAAGCAATCTGTATTTTGCCGGCCAGATAAACGGGACAACAGGATACGAGGAAGCTGCCGCCCAGGGTTTGATAGCAGGTATAAATGCACATCTTAAGATCAACGAAAAGTCTGAGTTCATTTTAAAAAGAGATGAAGCTTATATCGGTGTACTGATAGATGACCTTGTAACCAAAGGTGTAGATGAACCATATCGTATGTTTACTTCCCGGGCCGAATATCGTATCCTGCTTCGCCAGGATAATGC
>JAOZOF010000037.1:0-1240 GCA_029933425.1 Marinilabiliaceae bacterium | reverse complement strand
AGAGTTTTCGAAATTTTAGATTCTGTAGAGATAGAGATAAAATATAGTGGTTACATAAAAAGAGAGCAACAACTTGCTGAGAAATTCAAGAGGCTTGAAAATATAAACATCAGAGGAAAGTTTAATTACGAGGAGATAAAAACTATTTCTACTGAAGGTCGTCAGAAACTGGCGAAGATAAATCCTGCCACAATAGGCCAGGCTTCACGGATAAGTGGTGTCTCTCCAAGTGATATAAATGTACTGTTGGTTTTACTGGGAAGGTAGTTTTGTTTCACGTGGAACAAAATCAACTTTGATTTAATAATTAGTGTATGAACAGGAAGTATTCGGGTAAAATAGTTGATGTGTTTAACCGAAGAATATTTAAAGGTATAGTTGAGGTTGAATCAGGAAAGATCAAAAATATTTCCGAGGCGGATAAAGTTGAGGATATCTTCATTTTACCCGGCTTAATTGATTCTCATGTTCATATAGAAAGCTCAATGCTTATTCCTTCCGAGTTTTCAAAAATGGTTGTTCCACGTGGAACAATTTCTGTTGTTTCCGATCCTCATGAAATTGCAAATGTTCATGGGGTGGAAGGTGTGGAGTTCATGATGAAAAATGCAGACAAAACGCCGTTGAAGATCTTTTTCGGTGCTCCATCGTGTGTGCCTGCAACTCCTTTCGAAACAAACGGTGCTGTTTTGGATCATGAGGATATTGAGTACCTTCTTTCTAATGGCTGTGTTGTTTTGTCGGAGATGATGAATTTCCCGGGTGTTATATCAGGTGATGAAGAGGTGATGAAAAAAATAGAGGTGGCAAAAAAACTTGGAAAAAATATTGACGGTCATGCTTTGGGATTAAGTAATCATGATCTGAAAACGTATGTTGATGCGGGAATTTCAACCGATCACGAGTGCAGTACATTGGATGAAGCTTTGGAGAAAATAAAACTTGGAATGAATATTCTTATCCGGGAGGGAAGTGCTGCTAAAAACTTCGAGGCATTGTCTTCTTTGATCGAATCTCATACCGATAAAACAATGCTGTGTACTGATGATAGCCATCCTGATGAATTACTTAAAATCGGTCACATTGATAAGTTGATAAAAAGGGGATTAAAAAAGGGATATTCAATTTTTGATCTTATCAGGGTAGCTTCCGTGAATCCGGTGAAACATTACAATATTCCGGTTGGATTATTGCGGGTTGGTGATTGTGCAGATTTTATTTGCGTCGATGATCTTGAGAA
>JAOZOF010000222.1:2345-6084 GCA_029933425.1 Marinilabiliaceae bacterium | reverse complement strand
TTGTTTCAACAAAGTAAGACAGTTGCTTATGCTTTTGCAAACATACAGTCTCCATGTGGAGAGGGGGAACGAGGGGGTGAGGTGTATTATTTTTTCTGATACACCTTCACATAGTCAATTACAAACTCATCGGGGAGTTCTGTTGTATCAAGATCTTCTTTCGAACATGGTTCGTAACTGAGGATCACTGCTTCTTCTGTGTGTGATATTGCCTTTTTGTACTCATAATATTTCAATCCATCAACGAAGAAAGCGTATTTTTCAGGTGTCCACTCAACGGCAAAGGTGTGAAAGCCTTCGCCCACACCGGGCACCTTACTAAGAAATGTTCCCGATGACTTCTGATTCGGTCCGTATGCCCAATGCAGATTGTGTGATACGAAATCCCCACCCTGACTTTTGAAATACTCAAAGATATCGATCTCGACACCATACTCGCCCGGATCTTCTCCTTGAGAGATCTTTGGAGATTGTATCCAGAAAGCCGACCACGGCCCTTTTGTTTTCGGCAGTTTGGCCCGACACTCAAAATATCCGTACTTAAAACCTTTTATTCCTTCAGTACTTATGGCACCTATTTTCAGGGTATCATTCTCCATGTAAGCACGTATCTTCAACATACCGTCACTGACTACAATGGCATCTGGTGTCCCGAATCCTCCACGGCGATCACCAAGTGCTCTGTTTTTCCATTTTGTAGTATCCAGGCTATTTCCGTTAAACTCATCTTCCCAATACAATTCATATCCCTCTTTTTTCGGATCAAACGGCACATCAGACAACGGTTTAAAAAGTTCAGTCTCTTTTTTATCGGTTGTTATGATCACAGGCAAACGCCACAAACCGCCACTTAAGCCCCAGTCATTAACCCTGACCGTGATCTGATTCGGTTTGCCATAATTTAACTCTTTACTTATTTCAGTAAAAGATGGCTTTCCCGCAAAAGAGTATTGCGATGCCCCGTACGAACTTACCTGACTGCCATTTACAAACAGATCGTATGCATCATTCACCCCACCAAACTTTATCCACACCTTTTTTCCTTTCCATTTCTCTGGGATGTTAACTGTTTTGCGATACCAGGCATATCCGTCAAGGTCGGGATAACCAAGGTCTTCCCACCTTGCTCCCGCATCAAGGGTTTTCCATCCGGAATCATCAAAATTTTCAGTAAACCATTTTTGATCAATCCCGACATTTGACGTATCGGGAGAGAATTTCCAGTCTTTGGAAACGTCTATGGTTTCAGGGGTGTTGTCCGTTTGACATGCTGTGATGACGCCAATAACGAACATCAAATAAAATAATTTTTTGATCATAACTTAAATTTTAAGATTCAATATTCTTCACCAATGTACCTGACCGTAATCGGTTTTCTTTTTTGTTATCTCTATTGCCTCTGTCAAAAGTTCTTTATGTCTGCTTTTCTTCCTTTCCGATTTTGCTTCTTCCAAAGTTTTCTTTAATCCCGGAATATTTCTCAGCGGCTTTTTTATTTTCACAATGCCAATATTTCTGTAACCGAACAATTCTTCCGATCTGTCACCCAATTTCTCAGCTTCATTACGATACTTTGCCATAACCGGCGTTTCTGACGGTTCCAAGAGTATTTCAAGAGCCTCAGCTACAGCATCCTTGTATTTTCCGTCCTCAAGTGCTTTGTTTAACACCTTTCTTATTCGTTCTTCCTGAAACAATTCCCGTTGAAGTTTCAGTTGAATGTACTTATCAAGTGAACCCTTCTGCATGAACAGCAGCCACAGATGATTGTCTTTCATCATATTTTCGGGCATAACCCTGCCGGCCTCTTTTACCAGCATGTAATACCTGTCGATACCGTCATTCGTTGCAAGCGGAGTAACCAGGTTCTTCTCTAACTGAAATATTGCTTTTGTCATGTACGGAGCTGCTTCTTCGCCAAAAAACAGTCTGCTGTACTCTTCGGTCACTTCTTCAGCACTCTTATGCGGATTCCATAAAAGTCTTTGCCACAGATACTGGTTAAACTGATCGAAATAACCTTCGGTGTAAATAATATCTCCCTGCGAGAAAGGCATGATAGCCTCGAAAATGTTATGCAAAGCTACAGGCCTTGTGTGCCATGTTCGCCGCCCGTATGATTTTGCAATATTACGTTCAGGTTTTTCAACATTGTACTGTGACATTGTCCAATGTGTGATATCCGAATAGTGAACTATCTTCTGATACTTTGGAATATCATTAAGTGTCTCTGCTAGATACCGGTTCAGCCAGCCGTAACCGGGATATTCAAACAGGTCATCACGCAGCTCTTTTCTGAAGTACCACGACATTGCGTTACTACCCGGTCCGTAAGCCATGGCATAAAGCCAATCGTTCTTTTTCTCCGACAGATAATCGAAAATTGCCATATCCCCTTCACTGCTCATATCCTGATTAGCGATCATGATCTTAATATCCGGATGGTCTTTCAATGCAACTTCCGATATCTCCTCACACAACTTAACAAAAGTACCTCCCCACGGCATACAACGCTCATCACGGCATCCACCGGGATCTCCCCCATAAAAACGCAGCACATCATGATCAGCCATTTTCCCTAACCTTTCTTCCCACTGTTTCATCAATGCTTCTCTGGCAGCAGAAATACCCGGGCATACCCAGTTGCCTGAATGGTACTCCCAGGCATGCAGTCCCCCGGCTTTCCATTCCGGCGGCATATCCCCATAATACATATTCGGTCGGATGCCAACAGTCGTCATAAGATCGAAAGATTTAAGAAAATCGTAACGTTCACCTCCGCCCCACTCTGCATAAAAGGTATTTGCTCCTGCAAGAGCCAGATCAAGAATGGCCTCATGCAGCTCCTCCTTAGTCCAGGGACGGGCTTTTGTGTATTTCCGCATTGTTCCACCCTGTGTGGCATTGGCTCCCCGGAAACGGTATGCCGGAGCAGTCTGTACATCCATCACTTTAAATAGCACACCGGTCTCTTTGGGATCAACCTGCCGCAATATCTCTCCCGCGGCATAAAGCACACCTCTGTTATCAGCACCAAAAGCCACAAGCGCCGTCGCATTACCTGTATTGATAGTTTTTACCGTATAGCCTTCAGTAAAAGGTTTCGAGATACCCGGCAATTTTATGTAATGAGTGTTACTCAGTCTGTCGATAGTCTCTGCCTCACCTTTCTTACCAATAAAGATATTCAAACTAACATCATCGGCCTTTTTGTCCGTTATCTTAACATCTATCAGACTGTGAGACCGTAGCCTCTTTTGTAAAACCTCCGCCACTCTTTTTACTACATCGCATGCTTTTTGATCGAGCACTATTGCTGCCGATACAGCAAAAACATCTTTTACATCCTCAGCAGGTATTTTATCGAGATCAACATCTATCCTTTTTCTGTCTCCAACAGTTACCTCTTTCATAAGCATTCCGGGATATGAAAAAACAAGAATTGCTTCGTTGCCGGGAACCATAATGCGATACTCTCCGTCATTATCCGAAACCGTTTTCCGCTCTGTACCTTTTACCGAAATACTGATACCGCCCACTCCGGGCCGGTTAAGTTCATCAATTGTAAGCATTCCGCCAACCTTGTGTTCCTGAGAAAGAACCAATTGTGCGAATATGAAAAAAATCAGGGGAAGGAGGGTTTTCATTTTTGTTATTTTAAGATACGTCATTATTAAAAGATCAGACACAGTTCAGATTATCCAAATTACGTAATATATTTTAAAAGAGTATGCTAATA
>JAOZOF010000222.1:0-2245 GCA_029933425.1 Marinilabiliaceae bacterium | reverse complement strand
GACACAGTTCAGATTATCCAAATTACGTAATATATTTTAAAAGAGTATGCTAATAATTTAACGATGACTAACAGATAATTAATAATTAGGCCTGCACCGAGGGCTTCGCTGAGAGCGAAACCCTCGGTAGCCTTACTTCTTGTCTATTACCAGCACATCTTTTGCCGGCAATGGCGGGAACGGATTATGCGGCTCGGTCTGGTACCAGTACGCTACTGAGGACAGATCGTCCTGCAACGGCAGATACCCCTCTTTTCGCCAACCAAGGTTTTGAATTGTTATTCTCAGGTCTTTTTCAAATCTGACAGGATCGGTGATGTGCCACCGGTATTCTCCGAATATTCCTTTGAATCCTTTTATCTTTCTGTTTTTTACTACATAAAAACCTGTGTACATACCACTGTACTCCGAGTATTTGACTTTGAACCATGATACCCGCTCATCGTAACCGTACGAACCGCAAAAGTAGTCCTCCTCACCCGTTCCGCAGATAGTCGGAAAATTTTCATCTCCATCAATGTAAAACTTTATTTCTCCTTCACCCCACCAGCCTATCTTTTTAGAACCGTGTGCCAGGTAAGTACCTACGTAACTGCCTTTACCTTTAATGCTGTCAACAATGGTGTAAACCTTTTTGTACGGAACTGACCTTACCCTTCGGTACTGAGCATGAAAATACTGTCTGTCTGCTGATACTTCCTCCAATGAGTAATCGATCTGATAGTATAGAGAAACTCCCTTATCACTCATATTCTGCATAGTTATCCTGCATCGTTTCCGAAAAGGCATCTGCCAGTAGCAGTTAAATCCGCTGCGGGGATTAACTGCAACAGCAACAGAGTTAATAACAGGCTCATTCATCATCCCCCAGCCGGAAGCAAAGAAGTCCCCAACAGGTACCTCAACCGACGGTTCTGTCTCATCATCCCAGTAAATCCGCAGTATCATCAAACGATATTCTCCCGACGGTGTCATCCAGATATGATTGATGAATCCCTGTCCTTCGATATCTGCAAGAGTAAATGTTTCCCCGGCTTTGATACTGATCTTCGGACTCACTTTCCAGCCCTGCCCGAGCTTAGCCGCCATACGGTTTGTGTTTTTTCCGGGAACAGCCATGCCTCCTTTTCCCTTCTCACCCGTAAAGTTCTCGGGACTGATCGAGCGGGACACGGCTGTTGACGACTTTGAAAGCTCTTTAAGACTAATGTTCTGAGCACATACAATATTTATGGCAAGGATTAAACAAACAACGGAAAATACTTTTAACATGTTCAAAACCTCCATTCACGGTTTAACTTTTTCTTCGGGCGAAATCGATAAGCTGCTCTATCACTTTCATGTTATTCACTGCATCTGACAAAGGTGTGGGAACAGGATCGTCATTCAAAACGGTAAGCGAGAATGCATCCACCTCAAGAGCATACTGATCACAAAGTTCAAATTCGATCACCTCCCGGGAATCTTCTTTTACGATCTCAATACTTGATACCTTATCCGGATCAGGATTGAAAGGCCTTTTCATCTCGATAAAAGCATTAGTCCCATAAATCTTTACACTCTGATCCTCTGCAAGAAGAGTAGAACTGAAAAATGAGGAAACCCCTTTACTGAATTTCATTATCCCCGTAGAAAGTACATCAGTACCAAACTTCGGATGAAACTCTATTTCCGAAAGTATACTTTCAGGTTCTTCTTCAAAAAGATAGCGGGACAACGAAATAGGATAGCAGCCAATATCCATCAGACTGCCGCCCCCGTACTCCTTGTTATTGACTATGGAACCCGGATCATCATCATAAAATGAGAATGAGGTTTGAATATTTTTTAACTCACCAATTGCTCCTGACGCAACAAGTTCCTTTACCTTCACCCACTGCGGATGAAAACGGTACATGAACGCCTCCATAATCTTTAAGTCCGGAAACTTCTCTGCCTCTTTTTTCAGATTTTCAGCTTCTTTGGCATTGAGAGCCACAGGCTTTTCCACAAGAACATGTTTGCCTGCCTGTAATGCTTTCAACGACCATTCCACATGCATGTGATTAGGCAAAGGAATGTAAACAGCATCTATCTTATCATCGGCAAGCAGACTTTCATAAGAACCATAGGCCTTTTTTATACCGAATTCTTTTGCCGTTTTTTCAGCCTTTTCAATATCCCTTGAAGCTATTGCAACGAGTTCACTGTGCTTACTTTTCTTCATCGCCGGTATCATTGCTTCACGGGCAATGATTGCAGTACT
>JAOZOF010000036.1:3899-20738 GCA_029933425.1 Marinilabiliaceae bacterium | reverse complement strand
AAAAAAAGCTGCCTGAAATCAAGCAGCTTTTTCTGTACCCAGGGCCGGGATCGAACCGGCACGGTATTGCTACCACTGGTGTTTGAGACCAGCGCGTCTACCAATTCCGCCACCTGGGCAAATATGTAGAGAACTTTTGCGGGTGCGAATATACGCCAATTACAGATTTTATGCAAAAAGTTTTCTCAAAATATTTTCTACTCTAAACTCAGCTTACTTTAGCTGCTTTTTTAGCATCAATACTTGCCGTCACCTTCCCGTAAATCATTAGTGCGATTGCCGATACAATGGCAATGGCAACAAAATAGTACCAGATGTAATGAGCATGATCGTATGCAGTAAGCTTTTGAGCTTCCGTTAGAGTATGCGGATCGGGGCAGTATTTTTCAAGTAAAAACCCTGACAGTCCGAAACCGAGTATCGACGAAAAGAACGAGTGCAGATGGCTGAATCCAAGATACATTCCTTCTTCTCCTTTAGGAGCCTGGAATGAGAAATATTCAAGAAAACGTGGGGAGATGAATGATTCGGCCAGGCCCTGAAATGCAATTCCTACTATCATCATGAAAGCCACAGGGTGCATATTTACAAAACCCATTGTGTCACCGGGGATGAGGTTGCCGGCTGCCATGGCAAATGCTGAAAAGGGCATTATTAACATCCCTATTGTCATTGAGAAGAGGGCAGTACGTTTTCTCAGCATGGAGGTAATTACTCCCACAGTGGTAAAAACCACTAAAGGGTTCACGTTAGCATACCATGAGGGTGATGAGCCTTCGCCTGCCATTCGCAGTACATATTTCGGCATTGTGGCATAAAGCTGATGTTGTACCATCCAGAAACCTGTGATTATGAGAATTAAAATGATCAGCCTTGCATTTGTAAGAACCTTACCTAATGCACGTAATATCGTTCTGATCGATTTTCCTTCTCCATGGTCGACAGTAGGACGGAAAAAGAATATGACAGCCAAAAGAGCTACTAATGTCATTCCCGCAGAGAAATAGCTTATGTTGATCAAGCCCACGTTACCCATTGCTTCACGAAGTGGCTTTACGACCGTTTTCCCCGAAAATGCACCAATATTCACTATCGTATAGAAAATGGAAAAACCAGTAGCTCTGTTGGACGAAGATGTCTCTTTGGCAACCGTTCCCGTGATAACTGATTTTATAAAACTGCCGCCGATAATGATGAGTGTCATTATCGGAAGAATGATCCATTTGTAGTTACTTTCCCGTAAACCCGTGAATTCAGTGTCCATTCCGTAATTTGCCAGTCCGGCATTGTGCAGCACGGACGGGAAGAAGGCCAGGCCGAAATATCCCAGGGTTAGAAGAGTGAATGCAAGTATCAACGACTTTTTAAATCCGATCTTATCGGCATAAGCTCCTGAAAATGTAGGCAGGAAATAGAGTAAAGCGCTGAATGTACCGGATATCATTGCTGCCTCAACATCGGAAAAAGCAAGGATACGTGACAGGTAAAGGGTAATTACAATGAAAACACCGTAGTAAGCTGCCCGCTCAAGTAACTCAACAGTGTTGGCAGTCCAGAATGCCACTGAAAAACGCTTAAAAAAAGCCGTGATCTTATTCATAAATGTCTATTTAAGTCAACAATAAATGTCTAATGCCGGAGTCATTCCGTTTAAAGTGCACAAATATAGGGCATTAATAAATACAAAATATTTTATATTTGTGATTAATATTTAAAATCTGTTATGTTCTCCACCGAAGGTATCGTCCTTAATCATACAAAATATTCCGAAACAAGCATTATTGTTCATGTTTACACATCGTTGTTCGGGCGTCAGAGTTACATGGTCAACGGAGTGAGGTCTTCAAAGAAAAAGGGGAAGGCTGTTTTTCTTCAGCCGTTGGCGTTGTTGCAGATGGAGGTTACCCACAATGAGAAAAAGGAGATCCATCGCATAGTTGATTTTAAGGTAGTCCACCCTTTTACTACTATTCCTTTTGATCAGAGGAAACGATCGATCACATTTTTCATTACCGAGGTTTTGTCAAAAGTGCTGCGTGAGGAGCATCCTAACAACGAACTGTTCGATTTTGTATTTCATGCCGTAAAACTTTTGGATGATGACATTCCGGGATTAGCGAACTTTCATCTTTTCTTTTTGTTCCAGTTATCACGGTTTTTGGGTTTCGGGGTATCCTATCCCGGCGATAAAAAAATGTCTTTTTTTGATCTGAAGAACAGTGAATATTGCGATGTTGATCCGGGGCATCCCTATTTCATTCAAGGCGAGATTTTAAATAACTGGATTAAACTTTCTTACCTTGATGCTTCAGAATTGGATTCGTTGCAAATGAGCTCACTTCAACGAAGGGAACTTCTTCAGACACTTGTCTTATATTTTGAACTGCATATTCTTAACTTCCGGTCATTAAAAAGTCTGAAAGTGCTTCAATCTTTGTTTGATATTTAGTGGAAATATATGCGTTTGGTATTCGTTCGTCAAATATAATTGCATGTTAGATTATAAAACATGCTCTCCCGTAGAATTTATCTGTTTTTTATATTCAATATTATTAAATTTAATAAAATTTGATTTGCTGAATATGCCGATTAACAAAAAATATAAAGATCTGAAACCCGGTTTTTTTACCAGGATCCGACCGGAGATCGAGAAATATAATGCTATTAATCTTTCTGAAGGATACACAGGATTTCATTGTTCAGAGAAACTGACAGCTCTTATACAGAAACATGTATCCGAAGGGTTGAACCAATACAGTGAGGCATTCGGTGAAATAGTTCTGCGAAAGAGGATAGCCTCTAAAATAGAAAAACTGTACGGTCATGTTTATGATCCTGAAAAGGAAATTACCATTACCGCGGGAGCTGTTCAGGCTATTTCGACGGTTCTTTCTGCAATAATAAAAGAGGGGGATGAGGTCATTGTTTTTGAACCTACATGTGTAAATATAGTGCCGGCGATCAAAATGAACGGAGGCCAGCCCGTTTTTATTCCCATTGATAAATCAACTTTAAAAATAGACTGGGAGCAGGTTCAGAAAATGATAACGACCCAGACGAGAATGATAATCATTACTAACCCCCATAGTCCTATGGGTTCGGTGTTGAACGAGCTAGATATGCTACGGCTTCAAAAGATGGTTAACGGAACGAATATTCTGGTCCTTAGTGATGAAACTTTTGAACACATAGTTTTTGATGGCGAATCTCATCAAAGCATGGCACTTTTCCCTATACTGGCAAATAAGAGCATAATAGTGTCGAGTTTTGGTGAAACATATCATGTTACCGGTTGGCAAACAGGCTACTGCCTTGCCCCGGAGGAAATATCAGCAGAGATAAGGAAAGTTCAGGAGATAACCCTGGGTCGTGTCAATACACCGTTTCAGCTTGCTTTTTCCGATTTCCTTGAGTACGAAGAGGAGTATCTGATGCTGAATGAGTTTTACCAAAGGAAACGCGATCTGTTCAACTCGCTCATTGAAACATCAGGCTTTTCTCCTGTGATATCACAAGGTTCCTACTTTGAAATACTGGACTATAGTTCCGTATCGAATGAGCCTGATGAGGAATTTGTTTTAAAACTAATAAAAGAGCATGGCATTGCACTTGCTCCGTTAAGTATATTTTCTCACACAAAATCGAACAGTCGTTTGGTGAGAATAAACTTTGCACAGCCCGATGAAATATTAAAAACAGTAGCCGAAAAATTAACTTCTTTAGGAACTGTATGACAATTCCTTTACCTGTCTTATTCTTAATAACAACGGCATTTGTCGAAAAAGTTACGTTTGCTTGAAAAAGTTTTTCAACAATTTCATCAAAATTATTAACATTTTGAGAATTCTTGCGTATGAAAGAAAATAGGAGTTAAAGCCTGATAAACAAAGTGTTACGTTGGAGATGCGTGGAGGTTGTCCGTTGAAGCTTTCCGATATTAGTGTAAAGCGTTGAAAGTTTTATGTTTAATGGGGCTGAAATTTAATTTTTTTTAACCTATTTTGTAATCAAAACAGCAATAGCTGTACGGTTTAAATGAAAGTAATACAGGAGCTAACATACAAAGGATTCTTACTTATTCTGTTAAATTTTGTTCTCTTTTCTGTTTCGGGACAAAATGAATTATCACCTTCATCTGAAAAAAGAGCTTTCAACAAGGCTCTTAATCTGATAGAAAAGGGAAATTACCAATCGGCCATTCAAAAATTGAATGAGATCAGGAGGGCTGATTCCACAAATCTTGAAGTTCTTTACTATTTAGGATATTGTTATCTGAATACTTCGGATGTGCCTGATACGGCAGCTATGTATTTTGAAGAAGGGATCAAACTGTTGAAACCTGATGAAGCCTTTTCCGATATAGGTGTTGATTTTCGGTTGGCATTAGCTGAAACTGAACAGGTATTGTTAGATCCGGACAAGGCTCTTTCGATCTATGAAGAACTGAAATCACATGTTCCCGAATCAGACGAAGAGCTTACTAAGTTGATAGACCACAAGATAATAGTTTGTAAAAATGCTAAGATCTATCTGAAGAACAGTATTGAGATCACAGTCACTAATCTGGGTAAAAATGTCAATTCACCATACGACGATCACAGTCCGCTTATTACTGTAAAGAATAATCTGCTGATCTTCACCTCGCGAAGGCCTACTCCTAAAGCTGCTAAGCTGAAAGACGGGCAGTATCCCGAAAAGATCTTTTATTCGAAGAAAGAAGACGGTGAATGGACAAAGGCCAGGCTTTTGCAGATGTTTTATAAAAAGTATGACCACGAATCCGCAGCCTCGGTATCTGCCGATGGATCGGAACTTTATCTTTTTCACAACGACCTTGAAGGTAAAAGTATTTATGTGAGTTATTTCGACGGTAATTCATGGGAGAAGCCGGTGAAGCTTCCCTATCCGATAAATACCGGTGCGGACGAAACACATGCTTCCCTTTCTGCCGATAAAAGCACTTTGTTTTTCACAAGTAACAGGGAAGGCGGATACGGCGGAATGGATATTTACATGACCAAACGTAATGGAGATGGCGTATGGGGGAAACCTAAAAATCTGGGGCCGAATATCAATACCGAGCTGGACGAGGATACTCCGATACTTCATGTTGACGGTAAAACCCTTTATTTCTCCTCTGAAAGTCATAACTCAATGGGTCGGATGGATGTATTTTACAGTGTAATGGAACCTGACAGTTCGTGGACAGAGCCTATTAATATGGGATTTCCGATTAATACACCTGACGATGATTTCTTTTTTGTGCCTACTATTAATAAAAGTGAGGCTTATTATGCTTCAAGCCGGTTTGAAGATAATTACGGAGGTGCCGATATTTATAATGTGAGATTTAAAGAGGGTTTTGTAGGTAATCTGGCAGTAATAGAAGGTGTGATCAAAAACGATGATAATACACCTTATGAAAAAATAAGGATACTTGTTACCAATCTTAACAACAACAGACTGGTTGGTGATTACCGTCCTGATCCTAAGACAGGAACGTACCTGATGTTCCTGGAAACAGGAAATCTCTATGAGATAAAACAAGTGATAGGAGGGAAGAGGGAAAAGGTTGAACATCTTGACGTAAAAGATGAAGTGGCATTCAGCAAACTGAATGACGTTGTTCTGTTCAAAGAAGTGACAATTACACCTCCTTTGATCCCCGGGATAAGTATGATTGAGAAGAAGACCAAAGAGATAGAACAACAGATAGCAAAGATAACCGCCAAGAAGGTGGTTGTACCTTCCGGATATAAAAAAGAATTTGTCCCGACTCCGGCTGCTCCATACAAATACACTTACGTGGTACAGATACTTGCCCTCAAGAAAAAACCGTTATTTGTATATCTTTACTTCCGTGGTTTGGAGGCTTCGAAAATAAAGTCGTACAAGTGTAGTGACGGATATACACGATATATCTACGGAGTTTACGATGGTTTCAAAGCAGCTGAAGAGGCCAGGAAAGAGCTGCAGAAAAGCGGTAAATATCAGGATGCCTTTGTTCGTGACTACAAGGATATAGAGGAATTGTCCGTTGAGCCTGAGAATATCTACAATGAAGAGGAAATAATCAAACTATATGCTCCGGACAGGATCATAGAAAAGTAGTTTTTGATTATTACGTTCTTCGTTCCTTTCATCTTCAATAATAAGATGAGGGCTCATTCAAAAAGAATTATCAGCCTGAAATTGGAGCTCCTTCCGGTTCTTTGCACATTGAGTATGTAATAAACGAAGTTCTGATACTTGTCATTATTTTTGGGAATGCTTAGCGTATTATCACCGGCTTATCTGGTTTAATTTTTATCTTTACAAAATAAAATGATAAGATATGTTTTTAGGCATTGACAAAGAGGATCTTGATAAGTTCATTCTGATAGGCGACCGGGTTTTGATAAAGCCAAAAACTCCTGAAACAAAAACCAAAAGCGGCCTCATTCTGCCCCCTACCGTTCAGCAAAAAGAGAAGATACACAGCGGATATATCATCAAGACCGGTCCCGGATATCCCATTCCTGCAATAGTTGATACCGAAGAGCCTTGGATGTCGGAAAAGGAAAATGTAAGATACGTCCCTTTACAGCCAAAGCCGGGAGATCTTGCCATCTACCTTCAAAGCAGCGGCTTCGAGATTGAATACAAGGATGAGAAATATATTATCATATCGCAGTCTGCCATTTTAATGCTGATACGCGATAAGGGACTATTCGATGAGTGAACGGCGGACAAGATCAGTAAGAAGATGAAAATCTCTTAAGATGATTGCGGTATGCAGTGAAGGCATTGGCCCTTGAAATAAATCCGAGATACTTACCTTTATCGATAACTGCAATATTGAAACGCCCCGACTTGCGGAACATCTCAACAAGATCTTCCATCGAATCATCAGGACTTATGTAATACTCGGGCATGTACATCAGGTCCTTAACCATCACTTTGTCGTAAAGTTCAGGTTTGAAAATAATTTTACGTACATCGTCCATTTTTACCATACCCTGCAAATTGCCCTCTTCATCAACTACAGGGAACAGGTTCCTGTGAGCTTTCTCTATCTTTTTCACCAGATCGCCTAACGTAGCATCTACCGGCACTGTTGCAAAATCACGTTCAATAAGCTTGTTGATATTCATCAGAGTCAGAACATTGTGGTCCGCATCATGCGTAAGCAGTTCCTTGCGCTTAGCCAGCTGATGGGTATAAACAGAATGTTTAACGAAAGTCTTGGCTGTGGCAAACGAAACGGTTGCAGTGATCATTAAAGGAAGGAACAAAGCATAACCTCCCGAGATGTCAGCTATAAGGAAGAGGCCTGTTAACGGCGCATGAAGCACGCCTGCTATCAGGCCCGCCATTCCCACAAGAGCAAAATTCTCGACCTGCAACTGATGCATCCCGAACTTATTCACAAGCAAGGCAAACAGAAGCCCGGTATTCACTCCCATGAACAGCGTTGGCGCAAAAATACCTCCCACACCTCCTGCACCAAACGTCAGTGAAGCAGCCACGACCTTAAGAGCTATGACAACCATTAACATCATCACCAATGCCATGTAATTGGTATTCCAGTCTTCAAACATTGTCCCTTCGAACAATGAGAACGAATTTCCTGCAAGAGCATCATTGATTATGGAATATCCCTCACCGTACAGTGACGGGAAGAAGTAAAGTATTGCCCCTAGAAGACTGCCGCCGGCAAGCAACCGGATATAAAGTTTGTTCATCTTTTCGAACCATTTCTCGATAAAGATGTAAACACGTGTGAAATACACAGCAACAAGCCCCGTAACAATACCTAAGACCACGTAGAAGGGTATATCTACAAGATCAAATGTTGTTTCAAACCTGAAGTGGTAAAGATAGTCCTGCCCCAGGAAAAGATAAGAAGTAACAACAGCCGAAGCCGATGCAAGCAGCAACGGAACGATAGAGAACAACGACAGGTCAAGCATTATCACCTCCAGGGCAAAAACGATTCCCGCAATAGGTGTTTTAAAGATCGCAGCCATGGCAGCAGCCGAAGCACTTCCTAAAAGCAGCGTAACCTGGCGATAGTTCAGATGGAACAGTCTGCCAACGTTGCTGCCAATAGCAGCTCCCGTAGAAACCGTAGGTCCTTCCAGTCCTACACTTCCTCCGAAACCTACCGTTAATGCACTTGTGACTATCGATGAGAACATGTTGTGGGAATTCATGTGCCCTTGTGCTTTCGAAATGGCATAAAGAACATTCGGAACCCCATGCCGTACCGGACGCTTTACTATGTATTTAATGAAGAGAACTGCTAATGTGATCCCTATTGTAGGTGCAATGAGATAGAAAAGGTCGAACCCGGAGCTCAGGGTATCCTTTACAAAAGCACTTATCATGTGTACCAGATTCTTTATGACCACAGCACCTATCCCGGAAGCAATCCCTATAATAACACTAAGTATCATCATAAACTGACGATTGCTCATGTGCTTTAACCTCCAAACAAGAAACTTCCTGAATATCTTCTGACGGTTCATCTGCTTAATAGATCATATATTTTATACGTCCTTTTGCTTTCATACAAAGGTAACACAAACATCCTTTCAATATCAACGATTACAGTAAATAAATTTATACCGGGTTAATTTACATTCATTCAATCTAAAACCAATTAATGATTCAATTAATGATTACTTTTGTGTTATCATTATCAATAAAATAAATTTCAAAGAGCAAAGACACAAATAGATATCTGCCCGGCTACAGGGTATATCTATGCGATAAAGAACAACCAGATGAAACTATTGGCAAAAACATTTCACGGTCTTGAAGATGTACTGGCAGAAGAGTTGGAACAGCTCGGAGCAACAAATGTCATCCCTCAGAAAAGAGCTGTCTCGTTCGAAGGTGATAAAGAGCTTCTGTACCGTGCTAACCTTCATTTAAGGACTGCATTAAGGATATTACTTCCGATACTGTCTTTCCGTGCCCGTAACGACAGGGAGATGTATAAAAAAGTTTACGAATATGATTGGGCAAAACATCTTGACAGCACAAAAACATTTGCGATTGACAGTGTTGCTTTCAGTGACGTTTTTAAACATTCCCATTACATCGGACTAAAAGCCAAAGATGCTATTGTTGACAGGTTCAGAAAGAAAACAGGGAAGCGCCCCTCGGTAAATGCTGAGAATCCGGATGTAAGCATCAACCTGCATGTCAGCGGAGATCGTTTTACAATATCGCTTGACAGCTCAGGCGAGTCGTTACACCGCAGAGGCTACCGAGACAACAGGCACAAGGCGCCTTTGAACGAGGTTCTGGCTGCGGGTATGCTGAAAATTGCAAAATGGACACCTGAGATCCCTCTGTTCGATCCGATGTGCGGTTCGGGAACAATTCTTATGGAAGCAGCAATGTTGGCAAAAAATATCCCTCCCGCCTGGCACAGAAAGAAGCTTTCCTTCATGAATTGGCCTGATTTCGACAAGGATATGTGGAAAAAGATCAGGGAAGAGGCAGAAAACAGATTTGAATCACCAAGAGTTACCATAATTGGTGCCGATGTTTCTATGCAGGCTGTTGACATTGCCAAGCAGGCAAGCCTTGAGTTCAGACTGAACAGAGAGATAAAAGTATCCAAAGCTGCATTTGAAAATCAGACTCCGCCGTTCAAGGCAGGAATGATAATCATGAACCCGCCTTATGGTGAAAGATTGAAAAAAGAAGACATTATTGAGTTTTACAAAATGATAGGCACAGTGCTGAAGCGCCGTTTTTCAGGGTATGATGCCTGGATCATCAGCTCCAATTTTACGGCGATGAAGAACATTGGTCTGAAGCCCTCTGAAAAACACACTTTGTTCAACGGTCCGCTTGAGACAAAGTTCTGGAAATTCAAGCTGTACGAAGGCACAATGAAACTGAAAAAACAGAGGATCACAAATAAATAAATTTGTTTTACCATATGATTTTTTAATGAATAAGAATCTTAGGAGATGAACCGCATAACAGAACTTTTCGACATTAAATATCCGGTGATACAGGGTGGTATGGTATGGTGCAGCGGGTGGGAGCTGGCCTCTGCTGTCAGCAATAACGGCGGACTCGGGCTGCTTGGAGCAGGTTCGATGCACCCTGAAGTGCTTGTTGAGCACATCAATAAAATGAAAAAAGCAACGAAGCAACCATGGGGTGTGAATGTACCGCTGCTTTATCCTGAGATAGACAAGCTGATAGACATAGTAATTGAAGAAAAGGTAAAGATAGTTTTCACATCGGCAGGGAATCCCGCTAAGTGGACAGGAAAGCTCAAAGAGAACGGGATAACGGTTGTTCATGTAATAGCGAACGGAAAATTTGCAAAGAAAGCTGAAGATGCCGGTGTTGATGCCATTGTGGCTGAAGGTTTTGAAGCCGGAGGACACAATGGACGGGAAGAGACGACCACTCTTACGCTAATCCCGTACATCAGAGAGATAACTGATCTGCCGCTTATTGCTGCCGGAGGGATAGCATCCGGGAAGGCAATGCTTGCCGCTATGGTGCTTGGCGCCGAGGGAGTTCAGATTGGCTCTCTGTTCGCAGCGTCAAAAGAGTCATCCGCACATGACAACTTTAAAAAGAAGGTTGTTGAGACAAGCGACGGAGGCACTCTGTTGTCACTAAAAAAACTGGCTCCGGTACGTTTGATAAAAAATGAATTCTTCGAAAGGGTTTACAATGCAGAAACATCCGGAGCATCAACTCTCGAACTGATGAAGATATTAGGAAAAGGGCGGGCAAAAAAAGGTATTTTCGAAGGGGACCTTACAGAAGGGGAACTGGAAATCGGTCAGGCAGCATCAATGATAAATGAGATCATGCCGGTATCAGAAATAATGAAAAGCCTGATATCCGGCTACAGAACTGCACTTAAGAAGATATCTTCAGATCCCGGTTTTAAATTTTAAATCATCTGTTCGCTTTAACCATTCAGGCTCTTAATTGTTAAATCCCAAAGAAATCACTATTTTCGACACTCAAGAAGAGTTTAAATGGAGGAATTTTATACAAAGGAAGAGCAGGAAGAGATCCAGTTACAGCTTAACGAACTGATCGGTGCTTGTCCGAAATGCCTGACCGATGCAAACCAAAAGCTAATTGTCAAAGCTTTTAAGCTTGCCGACAGGGCACACAAAGGTATCCGCCGCAAATCAGGAGAGCCGTACATCTTCCATCCGCTTGCTGTAGCACGGATTGTTGCTGAGGAGATCGGCCTCGGCACCAAAGGTGTTGTGGCCGCTCTTTTGCATGATGTTGTTGAAGATACGGACTACACCGTTGAAGACATCAGCACCATGTTCAGCCCTAAGATCGCTTCCATAGTCGACGGACTGACAAAGCTTGAAGTGTTTTTCGACAATACAGAATCGAAACAGGCAGAGAACTTCAGGAAATTATTGCTTTCAATGGTTGAAGATGTGCGGGTGATACTCATCAAACTTGCCGACCGTCTGCATAACATGCGTACCCTCGACTCGATGCCCGAGAACAAACGTCTAAAGATAGCAGGCGAAACTCTTTACATTTATGCACCGTTAGCTCACAGGCTTGGACTTTATGCTATAAAAACTGAACTTGAGGACCTGAGCCTTAAGTATGAACACCCGAACGTTTACGATGACATAAGCAAAAAGATAGTTGAGAGTTCGCTCAGGCAACTGAACAGCATCAATGAATTTTCAGCCCCGATCAAAGAAAAACTGACAGAAGCAGGGTATAAATTTGAAATCAAGGGACGTCCTAAATCCATTTACTCAATCTGGAGTAAAATGCAGAAAAAGGATCTTCCTTTCGAAGAGATATACGACGTTCTCGCTATCAGGATAGTATTCACCCCTCTTCCGGGCATGTCGGAAAAAACGCAGTGCTGGACGATATACTCGATGATCACAGATATCTACAAACCTAAACCCGACCGTCTGCGCGACTGGATATCGGTACCCAAAGCAAACGGATACGAAGCATTACACGCCACATTCATGAGCTCTCACGGTAATTGGGTAGAGGTGCAGATACGAAGTGAACGGATGGATGAAATAGCGGAAAAAGGCTTTGCAGCACACTGGAAATACAAAGAGAACAGTGATAAAGAATCGGAACTTGACAACTGGCTGAAGCGTATCCGTGAGCTTCTCGAAAATCCTGATGATGATTCTCTTGAATTCCTCGATGACTTTAAACTGAATCTGTTTGCTTCCGAGATCGTTGTTTTTACCCCCAAAGGGGATAAGATCACAATGCCAAACGGAGCCACCGCCCTCGATATGGCTTTCGAGATACACTCCGACCTTGGCTACCGGTGTATAGGAGCCAAGGTGAATTACAAACTTGTACCATTGAGCTACAAACTTAAAAGCGGCGATCAGGTAGAGATCCTTACATCGAAAAAACAGACTCCTAAATGGGAATGGTTCGATTTTGTGACAACGGCAAAAGCAAAAGCACGGATAAAACAGGCATTCAGAAAAGAACGTAAAAAATTTATCGGTAAAGGAGAGAAAATACTGGAAAAATACCTTACCGAGAAAAAACTTGCCATCAACTCAAAAATACTCAGGAAGCTTCAGACCCACTATAACGCCAAGAACAAGGACGAGCTCTATTTTAAGATCGGTAAAGGAATAATCGACCTGAAAGATGCCTCAAAGGTTTTAAGCGATAAACCTTACAACAAATGGGTCAGGTACTGGAAACTATCATTCGGGTTCGGCAAAGAAGGTAATAAACCCAAAGTTGATAAGAAGAAACCTCTTCTTCTGACCGACGATAAAGAACAGCATAACTTTACCATTGCTAACTGCTGCCATCCTATCCCCGGTGATGATGTGATAGCCTATCAGGATGATGACGACAATCTGATACTTCACAGCAGGAACTGCAAAGTGGCCATAAAACTGATGTCAAGCCACGGAGACCGTATTATTCCAGCACAGTGGGAATCACAAAAGATCCTTTCATACATTGCGGTTATTAAGATAACCGGCATCGATAGCCTCGGCATTGTCAGCAAACTTACCAAAGTAATATCGGATGATCAGAACGTGAACATGCGCTCTATTCATGTTGAAAGCCACGATGGTATTTTTGAGGGACTTATTCATATTTACATTCACCACACCAAAGACCTTAACAACCTTATCCTGAAATTAATGAAGATAAAAGGTATCCACACGGTTATCCGTCAGGAGCGTCAGAACAGTAAATAGCATTAATTTCTACATACCTATTTTAGATTAAATAAAAATTAGTTACATTTGATTTATTTTTAATAAGATTAGATATGGATAAGGCCAAGACAAAAGAAACAGTAAAGCAGATCTTCACTGAATATCTTCAAAGAAAAGGGCATAGAAAGACCCCTGAAAGATATGCAATACTAGATGAGATATACACCCGTGACGGCCATTTCGATATTGAATCACTTTATATTTTCATGAAGAACAAGAACTACCGTGTGAGCAGAGCTACCCTCTACAACACGATAGACCTTCTTCTGGATTGCAAGCTGGTGATAAAACATCAGTTCGGTAAAAACATAGCCCAGTTTGAAAAAGCTTTTGAATCGAAACAACACGACCATCTGATCTGTACTGTCTGCGGACAGGTAACCGAATTTTGCGACCCCGGCATACAATCGGTTCTCAACAATGCAGGAAAATTCCATTCTTTCCAGGTATCCCATCACTCTTTGTACATCTACGGCATTTGTAAGGATTGTCAGGAAAAGATGAATAAGAAATAGTCATTCCCGCAGGGTTCTTTCCCTGTGCTTTACTCTACTGATAAGAAAAAGCATGGCAATGACTGCCAATGCGCTGATCACCACACCTGCCGAAAAATGTATATCCGGTAACGACATATCCTGCATATCATCAGGATTATGATGCCTCATAACCACCAAAGCCAGAAAATTATTGGTAAAATGACCTGCAACCGCATACCATAAATTACCTCCGAGATAAAAAAGATAACCAAGAATAATACCCATAAAAAACCGGGGCAGAAATGTCATGAACTGCAGATGCATAGCCGAGAAGATGAAGGCTGTAACGAAGATGGCAACATGGATATTCTTGAACCAGTCGGAGAAATATCTTTGCACATGTCCTCTGAATATCCATTCCTCTCCCATTGCAGGCAACAATGCGATAATGATAATGTTAAGAAAAAATCCTGCTCCGGAGTTGTATTGTGTTAAAGCAGAGGTCAGTTCCATTGCTTCCTTTTCCGTTCTCTCAATCCATACAGTTACCACTGACCAGCTTTCAGGCAAAACAATGTGGCTGTTAACAATCCCCGTCCAGACAATAAAATACTGACTCAATGCCATTGTAACACCTGATGCAAGCAACAGGTTCAGGCTTATCTTACTATCTCCCGCCAGGCCTTCCAACGACTCCGGCCAGAAAAGCTTTGCTGCTATCATTGCAGGAACAATGAAAACAAGAACTGTTTGTGTTGACTGAAGAAACTTGATCACTCCCGGATATTCCCTGAAAAGAGCAGGATCAAACTCAAAAGTGTCGAAAAGATACCGTCCCGTAATCCCCATTATCATAGAAAAAACTATAACCGCAGCCAGCATCATGAGGAACAGCAGTACTAATTTCAATCCGGGACTAAAATGAGTCATGGGTAAAAGTTTAAAGTTACAAGGAGCAAATCAGAGGGGATGATACAAAAAGGTACAAGGTATAGGTAGCTTAACTTCCTACTTTCTCCCTGTACCTTGTATCTTTCTCTTTCCTACTCTTTATCTGCCTTAAGCAGGAACTTGTCATACAGGAAAAGCGCAATTACTGTAACAACACCAATAGCACTGAAAACCATCCATATTTTTGACGGATGATAAGTATGCCAAAGATACTGAGTCAGATCATGCTCATTCATTCCCATTAACTCTCCGGCTTTTTTCACATAGTCATTTTGTGTGAAACCATCACCAATGTTCTGTATTTCCAAACCTCTTTTGGCTACTTCTGTTTTCAACAGTGAAATTTTATCCGACCATTTCTCATAAAACTCACCCGACAGATAACCTGCGATCAGGTTTCCTGCAGCCACAGGAAGGAATGATGTTCCCATATACAGCGCCTCCTTGTTCTTCGGGGCTATACGTCCAATGTATTCGGTAAACTTAGGAGAACTTGACATCTCACCAATGGCAAAGACAAAAATACCAACAATAACATAAAAACCGTTACCTGTACTGAAAGCAAGACCAATACCTATTGCATTTACGATGATACCCGACATTATCGCATTCAAAGGTTTGAACTTCATGACCAGTGTCGATATCAATACCTGAAACAGGATAATTGCTCCGGCATCGAGATTAACCATCATTTCCGGTGCAATTGTTCCTTTGCTTGTACCTATGGCAGCTGCAAGAGATGGAGAAATACCTTCAAGCCATTTATAAATTATGCTTGTGTTAACCCACTGATCGATAAAGTTAGGAAGAGTATAAAACAACTGATTGAACATTGTCCAGAAACCAACCATGATGAGAAGGAATAGGACAAGGCGCAGATCCTTTAAGGCTTCCCAGATGTTGCGTAATGACTTGGCAATAGCCTGTCCCAGTGTGTCCTCCGACTTTTCGCGGTCAGGTTCTTTATAAAAGAACATCACAAGGAACAGGTTTACGATGATCGCTGAAGCCGCCATAATGAACACTATCTTCCATCCGTAAGCATCTCTCAGCTTGGAAGAGAATAACGGCCCCACAAATCCGCCTACATTTACGATCATGTAGAAGATACCGAAGCCGATAGATGACGTCTCTTCATTCGTTGTTTTAGCTACTGTTGCCGAAATAATAGGCTTAAACAAAGCTGCCCCGAGAGCGACCCACAAAAATGCAAAATAGAAAAAGCCGTATGAGTGTACCGAACCCATCAGATAGTATCCCGATGACAATATCAGGTAGGCAACGATCAGCACTTTTTTATACCCGAGACGATCGGCCAAAGCTCCGGTTATCAACGGCAATAAATAGAGTATTGCAGTGATGGGCCCCATGATGTTACCTTTCTGACTTTGAGTGAATCCGAGAGCACCCTCATCGGTTGAACCTGTGATATAAAGCGCCAATACCGCAAACATACCGTACCAGGCCCAGCGCTCGAACAGCTCCATGGTATTGGCAACCCAAAATGCTTTCGGAAATTTTGTAAAGATGTTCTTCTTTTCAGTCATAAGTTTTTTCTTAAAATTACAATATTGCTAAATACTTAATTATTCTTTGTTCTGTGATATTTTGCTTCCGGTTCTGCAACCAGGGTATAAGGACGGTTAAATATATCCTGCGACAACCGGAAATACTGCGAAAGCTTCCTGATAGTTTCTTTCGACATCCCTTTGTGATAATTGAGGATCTTCGAGATCGTTCCTTTTGATATACCGAGTATCTCTGTCAGGTCTTTTGCTTTTAACCCATTCTCCTCCATCAACACTTTTAATATTTTAACAGGATCCTCAATTTCAGAATGAAAATTATTTTCCCCGTCCCAATTCTCAATGAGCAGAGTAAGCAATTCTGCCTCTTCTTCCAAACCTTCATCATCCTTATCAAGCAGATCTTCAAGTATCCTGCAATACTCATCATACTGCTCCCTGCTTTTGATCACTGTATATTTTAACTCTTTCATAACCTGAATGAAAATTAAAGCTCAATGTCATATTGTTTATTCTCTTCAAGCCATTTTAACCTGCGTTCGTCCGGCAAATGCTTTACTTCAAAGTTTTCGAATACAGCTTTAAAACCATCTCCATCCGGACTGGCAGCCATCATTCCAACCATTGCGTTTTTTTGTTCCG
>JAOZOF010000036.1:0-3799 GCA_029933425.1 Marinilabiliaceae bacterium | reverse complement strand
TTCACCACAGTCCCTATGTTTTCACCTGACACAACCTTTTTCAGATTGCCGTATGTATCCATGTCAAATACCACTATCGGCATGTTGTTCTCCTTGCACATTGTTGTTGCAGTAAGATCCATCACTTTGAGTCCGCGATTATAAATTTCATCATAAGTTATCTCGTCAAATTTAACGGCATCAGGGTCTTTTTCCGGATCGGCAGTGTAAACGCCGTCAACGCGGGTGCCTTTGAGCATCGCATCAGCCTCTATCTCAATCGCACGTAATGAAGAACCTGTGTCTGTAGTGAAATAGGGATTTCCTGTTCCGGCCGAAAAGATCACGACCTCTCCCTTCTCCAATGCCTCAATGGCTTTAGGCTTTGAATAGAACTCACCAACAGGCTCCATTTTTATTGCCGTCAACACACGTGCTTTTACGCCTAAACTTTCGAGTGCCGAACTCAGCGCAAGGCCGTTTATCACGGTAGCCAGCATTCCCATCTGATCACCTTTGTAACGGTCGAAACCTTTTGACGCACCGCTTAATCCGCGGAAAATATTCCCCCCGCCTATCACTATTCCTGTCTGTACACCCATTCCGGTGATATCTTTTATCTGTTCCGCATAATCGTTCAATCGTTCAGGATCGATCCCGTAACCCTGCTCCCCCATAAGCGATTCGCCACTTAACTTCAATAAAATTCGTTTGTATTTCATCGTAATAAAATTTTAGACCTGACAGGTTTTTAAAACCTGCCAGGTCTGTAAAATTAAATTTTTAAATCAAAAAAAGGGGACGAAGTGTCCCCTTTTTTAATTTGTATCTGAAAATAACCTTAGTTACTCAACGAAAAACGAATGAATTCGGTAACAGTAAGGTCTTTATCAACTCCTTTAAGATATTTGTCGATAGTAAGCTTGTTATCTTTAACAAAAGCCTGCTCAAGAAGTACATTCTCCTTAAAGAATTTGTTCAAACGACCTTGTGCGATCTTGTCAAGCATTTGCTCCGGCTTACCTTCGTTGCGAGCCATATCTTTACCTATCTCAAGCTCTTTTTCCTTCACATCAGCAGGAACTGCATCACGTGAAACAGCAACAGGATTCATTGCAGCAACCTGCATTGCAACATCCTTAGCAACCTGAGCATCAAAACCGCTCTTGTTGAAACCTACCAAAGTGGCAAGTTTGTTACCCGGATGAATGTATGCTACAACATACTCAGCGTTGATCTTTCCATAGAAAGAAAGCTCGATCTTCTCACCGATAACACCAACCTGCTCAACAACAAGATCACTGATCTTTGTTCCGTTAAGCTCAAGAGCTTTAAGAGCTTCAAGATCGGCAGGAAGATTGTTAAGCGCTACGTCAAGAATAGAGCTTGTAAGATCAACAAAGCTTTCGTTCTTGGCCACGAAATCAGTTTCACAGTTCAGAACGACCAAAGCTCCGCTTTTACCATCCTCAGCAACTTTTGCAAGAACAACACCTTCAGTAGCATCACGATCGGCACGCTTACTGGCAACAGCCTGTCCTTTCTTACGGATTATCTCAACAGCTTTATCAAAATCGCCATCGGCCTCGGTAAGGGCCTTTTTACAGTCCATCATACCGGCACCGGTCATTTTTCTTAATTTGCTTACATCAGCAGCAGTTATAGCCATTATATTTTGTCTTTTAAGATTATCAAATAATTACTTTGTCTCTTCTTTCTTCTCTTCAGGTTTAGCTTCAGTTTTAGTTTCAGCTTTTTCTTCTGCTTTACCTTCAGATTTGGCTTCAGGTTTAGCTTCAGCTGTAACCTCAGCCTTTTCTTCAACCGGTTTTTCAGAAGCAGCTTTTTCGGCTTTAGGAGCCTCTTTTCTTGCACGCTTACGCTTAGGCTCATCTTTTTTAGCTTTGGTACCGGCCTCATTCTTCTGCTCAGCTTTACGCTCCTGAATTCCTTCTTCGATAGCCTTTACCATCACATCAACGATGAGCTCGATCGATTTTGTGGCATCATCGTTTGCCGGTATTACGAAATCGATGTTCGTAGGATCTGAGTTTGTATCAACGATACCAAATATTGGAATATTCAAACGGATAGCTTCTTTAACAGCAATATTCTCTTTCATTACATCAACAACAAACATAGCTGCAGGAAGACGTGTCAGATCCTGGATACTACCAAGTGTTTTTTCAAGCTTGGCACGCTGACGTGTGATCTGAAGCTTTTCACGTTTTGACAAGCTGTTCCAGGAAGGATCAACCATCAGTTTGTCGATAGATGTCATCTTCTTAACTGCCTTACGGATAGTAGGGAAGTTAGTTAACATACCGCCCGGCCAACGTTCAACAACGTAAGGCATTTTAACGGCACCTACCTTTTCGGCAATGATGTCTTTAGCTTGTTTTTTTGTTGCAACAAACAGTATTTTCCGTCCCGATTTTGCAATCTGTTTCAGTGCATTTGCAGCCTCCTCGATCTTAGCGGCTGTTTTATGCAGGTCGAAAATGTGAATACCGTTACGCTCCATAAAAATATAAGGAGCCATTGCAGGATTCCACTTTCTTTTCAAGTGACCGAAGTGTACTCCGGCATTCAATAAATCTTCAAATTTTACTTGTGGCATTTTTCTTTTTTTTAGTCGTTTACATTCTGCGTCTAAGCAACCAACCGATAGGTAGTTCTCCCCGCGGGGAAAAATCGTACCGGTTTAGATACTAAACGTACCAGATAATTATTAACGTTTTGAGAACTGGAATTTCTTACGTGCTTTAGGTTGTCCTGGCTTCTTACGCTCAACAACTCGTGAGTCACGGGTAAGGAATCCTTGTGCTTTCAAAGCAGGCTTGTTCTCTTCGTCGATCTTAACCAATGCACGTGCAATGGCAAGACGTAAAGCTTCAGCCTGTCCTTTGAATCCACCTCCTGTAAGGTTCACTTTAATGTCATAGTTATCAGCTACACCTATAGTGTTCAAAGGTTGCTTCACAACATACTGCAAAGTAGCAGCAGGGAAATAATCCTTGATGTCACGTTTGTTAATAGTAATCTGACCTTTACCATCAGTAAGGTAAACACGTGCAATTGCCTCTTTACGTCTACCTATGGTGTTAATTACTTCCATAATAATTATTTAATCTTGTTTAAATCAATAGTTTTTGGTTTCTGAGCTTCTTGCTTGTGCTCAGGTCCTGCGTAAATGAACAGGTTCTTCAAAAGCTTGCGGCCCAAGCGATTCTTAGGCAACATACCTTTTACGGCTCTTTGTAAAAGTCTCTCAGGACTTTTTGCAAACAGTTGTGCAGGTGTCAGGTCATGACGACCTCCGGGATATCCACTATAGTAGAAAAACACACGGTCGTCCCACTTGTTTCCGGTCAAACGCACTTTGTCGGCATTGATAATGATAACATTGTCTCCGCAATCAACATGAGGAGTGAAATTGGGCTTGTACTTCCCTCGTAGCATCTTAGCTACTTTAGAAGCCAAACGACCAACTACCTGATCGGTAGCATCAACAACCACCCACTCTTTTGTTACGGTAGCCTTGTTAGCCGAAATTGTCTTGTAACTTAACGTATTCACAGTCTTCCTTCGTTTAAATTTATTATTAAAAACATTTCATTTAAGCGTAAAATAACCACGCCCAACACTTTAGTTATCAACAATTAACCTGTTGATAACGTTTGTAATGCGTTGAGACGCAATTGAATTACAGCTTTCGGCACGGATAATAATCGGCCGCAAAAGTACGGTTAATTTTATTTTCAACCAATAGTTTTTGTAATTTTTTGAAAAAAGTATCCTTAAAAAATCCTAATTCTTA
>JAOZOF010000221.1 GCA_029933425.1 Marinilabiliaceae bacterium | reverse complement strand
TAAAATTGAAACTTTTACGTTTAAATATAGTATACAATCTCAGCTTTTTGTCTGAGAGATTTTTATTTGAAACATTAGTTTTATAGTTTTAGAAACTTATTACAATAAGTTAAATCAAAGGTTAAGCAGTTAACCGGTATCTGAGGCAAATGGCGAGAAGTTTCTTTGTTATTCTGTTGTTTTGCATGACTACCCTGGTTAAGGGTCAGTTTGATGCCCAGTTTAGTCAGAACATGTTCAATCAGCTGACTAACAATCCGGGTTTTGCAGGTTCGTCAGGTATGTTTAACCTTTCGGCTATCAACAGACAACAGTGGGTAGGATTTGAGGGGGCTCCCAAAACAACGGTTTTCGGAGCAGATGTAAACCTGAACATATTTAAGCGTGAAAGCGGGTTAGGCCTTGTGTTTCTGAATGATGAGATAGGGCCTTTCAAAAATCTTTTCGTAAGCTTCAGTTATGCTTACCGTTTCGATTTTGACCAGGGGTCACTGGGACTGGGACTAAGCATCGGGATGTTGAATCAGACACTTGATGGTTCTACTCTTGATCCATTGGGAGGAGGAGACGGTGACACATATCATTCGAAAGATGATCCGTCCATTCCTCAATCGGAGGTAAAAGGTATAGCTTTCGATATGGGATTCGGAGCTTTTTACGAATCAGCAAAATATTATGCAGGTTTTTCCGTTAATCACTTAAATAAACCGTCTCCGAATTTTGACGGTGAATTTGACAGTTATCTGAAACCAACGTTCTTTTTAAATGGTGGTATCCGTTACAAGTTGAAAGATCATCCTGTTGTACTTGTTCCTTCGCTGTACCTGAAAACAGATCTTGCTGCTTTACAGGTCGATGTGAACCTTAACGCGGTCATCAGGGATAAGTTCTGGGGAGGCTTGACATACAGGCATCAGGATGCAATTGTGATCCTTGCCGGAATGGAACTTTTGACAGGATTGAGGATCGGATACAGTTATGATATAACCATTTCGAGGTTAGCCTCGTATAGTTCAGGGACACATGAAGTGATGATCGGTTACAGTTTTGATTTGAATATGGAAAAAAGAACCAAGCGCTATAAGAGCGTAAGGTATTTATAATAAGAGTAGAATAAATTAAATAATTCAGATATTTATAGTATCATGAAGAAAGTACTTGCCCTAAGTGTTATCATTATTACAATCATGACCGGATGCGGATCATCCGGTGATGGAGAGTTGGTTGGAGTTTCAACCAGAGGAGCATTTTATGAACCCGATCCTTTCGGAATGTTATTCATTCCGCAGGGTAGTTTCAACATGGGACCGAATGATCAGGATGTTGCCTGGGCATTGAATTCCCAGACTAAAACTATTACTCTCGGTTCATTTTGGATGGATGAAACAGAAATTACAAATAGTGAGTATCGCCAGTTCGTTTACTGGGTGAGGGATTCAATTGCCCGCCAATTACTTGGTGATCAGTTTGAGGAATTCCTTATCGCGGAAGATGAATACGGAAATCAGATTGATCCTCCGTACCTGAACTGGGATATGGACCTGGAATGGGATAATGAAGAGTATATTGATATCCTTGATGAGATGTATCTTCCGGAGAATGAGAGATTCTTCAGAAGAAAAGAGATCGACACCCGTAAACTTATTTACGAATACGAGTGGGTTGACCTCTTACAGGCTGCCAAGAAAAGTAACAGGTATAATTACGAAACTAAATCGTATGAAGGTACCGTTTATGATCAGGTGACCGGAAAAGAGCGCAAGATCAATGATCGTTCAGCTTTCATCATGAAAGATAAGGTAAATGTTTATCCTGATACTCTTTGTTGGATAGCCGACTTCACATATTCGTTCAACGAGCCATGGACAGAGAAGTATTTCTGGCATCCTGGTTTTGCCGAATATCCTGTGGTTGGTGTTGACTGGAAACAGGCTACTGCGTTCTGTATCTGGAGAACACAGCTTCTTAATAACTTCCTCCGGTCAAAAGGAGAACCTGAAGTAATGGCATACCGTTTGCCGAGTGAGGCAGAATGGGAATATGCATCAAGAGGAAATCTTGAGAATTCGATCTATCCTTGGGGAGGTTTATATACACGTAATGATAAAGGATGTTTCCTTGCCAACTTCAAGCCTTTGAGAGGTCGTTACAGCGACGATGGCGGAGCCAAGACAATGTCGGTAGCATCTTATGCACCTAATGATTTTGGACTGTATGACATGGCAGGAAATGTTGCCGAATGGACTTCAAGTGCCTATGACGAATCATCATATAGTTTTACACACGACTTTAATCCTACATACAAGTACAATGCCCTGCCGGACGATCCGGGCGTACTTAAAAGGAAAGTTATCCGCGGAGGATCGTGGAAAGACGTAGGTTATTATTTGCAGTGCGGAACACGTACTTATGAGTACCAGGATTCTGCCAAGTCGTATATCGGTTTCAGATGTGTGAGAGATTATATCGGTGAATAATTGAACCGGGAAAAAAGACCTTGTTAATCAGAAAAGGAGGAAAATTACTATGAGTTTTATTACTGAATTTGTTGAGAGTCCCGCGTATAAAAAAACGATGGGTAAAGTATACGGATGGGGCGCTTCTGTTGTTCTTGCCGGAGCATTGTTCAAGATCATGCACTATCCCGGTGCCGAGATCATGCTTCTTTTAGGTATGGGAACAGAGATCGTTATATTCTTTTTATCAGCATTTGAACCACCTCATGAGCAGCCCGACTGGAGCCTTGTTTATCCTGAACTAAGAGGACTGGAACCTCAGGGATCAAGGAATAAAGGGGGCGGCGGAGGAAGCGATCTTGCTGCTTTGATAGAGAGCGGGAATCTTGAGCCGGAGGTGGTTGAAAAACTGTCGGAAGGGATCAAGAAACTTGCTACAACAACATCTCAACTTTCAGATGTCAGTGATGCTTCTTTGGCCACTGAATCATATTTACAAAATATTAAACAAGCCGGTGATGCTGTCGGCAAATTTTCAAACGTACAATTAAAAACAGCTAAAACTCTGGAAGAAACATCTGAGAAATTAGCTGATACAGGCAGTAAAGTAGCAAATGCCGGACAAAAGATCGCTGATGATCTTTCAGCATCCGGAAAATCATTTGCCGAGTCTGTTACAGCATCGGGAAATCAACTGCTTGAGACCTATACTGAAATGAGTAAGGTAATGACTCAGTATTTTGATTCCATTAATGACGGAAGTAAAGATTTCACCTCTCAGCTCGGTGATGTTAATAAGAATCTTTCTGCAATAAATTCTGCTTACGAACTTCAACTCAAAGGGCTTAATGAACAGGCTCAGGCAACACAGGAACTTACCGGCGGTCTGAATACGATCAAAGAGCATCTAAGCAAATCTGTTGAAGACTCCAAGGAGTTTACAGAACAGGTTGCAGCATTGAGCAAAACCGTTGGTGATCTGAACTCGATATATGGAAATATGTTGAGCGCAATGAACACCGGAAGATAATAATTGAACTAAATTGGAATATTAATTAACTCTGAACGATTATGAGTGGTGGTAATTGTCCCGAAACGCCCAGACAGAAGATGATAGGTATGATGTACCTGTTCCTTACTGCAATGTTGGCACTTAATGTATCGGGAGAACTTTTAAAGGCATTCCAGTTAGTTGATAAAAGTATTCAGCAAACGATAAGTACTGTTGACAGCCGTAACTATCAGCTTGAGGCAAAACTTAACAATGCTTTACAGGTTAATGAGAAGAAAGCACGCGGAGCCAAGATAAAGGCTGACTCCATTAAGATAATGGCAGATTCTGTTTACAATCATATTCAGAACCTCAAGATGCTTATGGTTCATACAGTTGACGGACCTGAAGCTACTATCGATAATTATAAAGGTATCGATAACCAGGATATTGCAGCGCAGTTGATGATAACTGAAAATGGCGGTGAGCGAAGTAAGTTGTTGAAGAAAATAATAAATAGCTACCGGGATCTTTTGATAAGTAATGTTAATAAAAAAGACACGTTTGTGTGGAAACCTATAGAAGAAACTTTGAACACAGAACCTCCTCATAATGAAAAAGGAAAAGGCAATGTGGTGCATAAGTCATGGGAAAGTATGATGTTTGAACATCTTCCGTTATCTGCTTCTTTTGCTTTGATGAGTAGCATTCAGAGTGATATAAGAACTGCACAGGCCGATGTGGTAAACTATCTGCTTACAGGTATCGATGAGGGTTCATTCAAGTTTACCAAGATCGAACCTATAACCAAGCCTATATCTAACATTGTGATACAGGGTGATAAATACGAAGCCGATATATTTCTGGCTGCAAGGGATGAATACCAGGATCCGGAGATACTTGTGAACGGTAAGCCGGTAGAGGTGGTTGACGGTCGCGGAAAATACATTGTTGATGCATCCAGACCCGGTGAGTATGAATACGAAGCCGAACTTAAGATAACAGCACCTAACGGATTACCTAAGGTGTATAAGATAAAGGATACTTACAGAGTGATAAAGCCTAACGTGGTAATTTCACCTGTGAAGATGAACGTTTTCTACGAAAGTGTGGATAATCCTGTTAAGATCTCGGTACCGGGAGTACCTTCAAGTGATTTGATAGTTAGTATATCTAATTGTACAAAGAGAAAAACAGGAGATCTTTACATCGTACGTCCTAATCCGGGGAAAGCCGGTTTGAAATCTATCGTGACGGTTTCAGCTAAAATAAACGGTAAAGTAAGACGTATCGGAAGTAATGAATTCCGTATCAAGAGAGTACCTGACCCTGTTGCCATGGTTGCAGGGAAAAAAGATGGTAAGATCCGTAAGAATCTTTTGTTGGCTCAGCGTGCAGTTTTTGCTGAGATGGGTGAGGATTTCGATTTCGACCTTTCGTTCAGGGTTACCGGCTTCACGGTTTCTATCATCAAAGGTGGTTATCTTCAGGATGAAAGATCTTCGAATAACAAGTTCACGAAAGCGCAGATGGACCTTATCAAAAGTGTGGGACGTGGAGGTAGAGTGTTTATAGAGAACATCAGGGCAGTAGGTCCGGATAAAACGCCAAGAAAGCTTAACACTATAACCTTTATTGTTGATTAACGTAAATACAATACAAACGGACAGTATTCAGATGTTGTCCGGAAAGAAATAAATTTAAAAACAGTACAGATGAAAAAGATTGTCTTAATCCTTGCAATGTTTATTGCATTTGGTAGTGCCGGTGTTGTAAAGGCGCAAAATGTAATGGACGGAATCTATCCTAAGGAGCATGTTCCCAACCGTAAGCCGATACCGTTTGCTTACATCCGGGAAGCAGATGTTATGTGGGCGAAAAAAATATGGAGAATTATCGATCTTCGCGAAAAGATGAACCTTCCGTTGTATTACCCTGTGACTCCCATGGACGACAGGTATAGCCTTATCGATCTTTTATTGTACGGTATTCAGTATGAAGGACTGACTGCCTATTCAAACAAAGATGATGAATTCAAGATCCCTATTACCTGGGAACAGGTAAAGCAGGAGATGGGAGCTGTGAACGATACCAACATGGTAAAGAACCCGGATACCGGACAGTGGGAACAAAAGGTCATCGGAGGTACGATCCGTTCGGATGAGGTAAAACAGATACTTTTGAAAGAGATATGGTTCTTCGACAGGAACTATTCAAGAATGGATGTTCGCATTGTAGGTTTGTGCCCGATACGTGAATTCGAAAGATCGGATAGTAACGGAGAAGGGCAAATAGTTAAAAAGCAGGTGTTCTGGATCTACTATCCCGAAGCACGTGACCTGTTTGCAAGCCACGAGGTGTTCAATCCCAAGAACGATGCACAGCGTCTGACTTTTGATGATGTCTTCCTGAAGCGTTATTTCGGCAGTTACATTATCAAGGAATCAAATGTGTACAGCAACCGCCGTATCGAGGATTACACTGCAGGAATGGATGCTATGATGGAATCGGAAAAGATAAAGAATTCTATCTTCAACATGGAACAGGATATGTGGCAATTCTAATAAAGGAAAGACAAACGAATATATAAATTGAAAGCCGGCATTTGCCGGCTTTTTTTAGTATGTCGGGCATGGTAATAGTCTGGCG
>JAOZOF010000220.1:4906-6098 GCA_029933425.1 Marinilabiliaceae bacterium | reverse complement strand
CTGCTGTGTTGATCACCGGGTGGTCTTATCGTTCCATTTCGAGGATGAGTTTTCCGCCTTTGATCAGTTCTTTTTGCGGGAAATGCCAGGTGTTAAGTTTTTTGCCATTCAGTGTTGCAGAACGGATGTACATGTTCTTCTTTGACACGTTTTTTGCCTCGATCACAAATGTTTTCCCACTGTAATATTTGTTGCTTAAGTGTATGGTTATCTTTTTAAAGCGAGGACTTCCAAGTTCGTATTGAGGATTAAGTGATGCTCCCCCGTCCATTTGGAAAAGGCCTATTGCGCTCATCACATACCATGCACTCATCTGCCCGCCGTCCTCATCGCCGGGGTAGGCATCACGGGGACTCATGCCATAATATTTCTCCTGAATTGCACGTGCCCATTTTTGTGTCAGGCGAGGTTCTTCTGCATAGTTGAAAAGGTAACATGACTGCATGTTAGGTTGATTTCCGTGATTTATCGGATATTTTGCAAAGTTATCGCTGAGTGCGTTGAAGTTCACCTTCTCCGATTTCTCCATAGCACTGTCGAGGCGGGAGATGAATCGTTCGCGCCCAATGGCTTTTACCAGACCTTTCATATCGTGGGGTACGAACCAACTGTACTGCCATGAGTTGCCTTCAACAAAGCCGGGTGTGTGGTAAGGATCGAACGGTTCAACCCATGTTCCGTCAGCATTCTTAGGCCGCATGAATCCGCTCTTTTTATCAAAAATATTCTGCCAGTTGGCAGATCGTTTCATGAATAATTTGTAATCATCTTTCCTGCCAAGTTCTTTGGCTGCCTGAGCGAGGCACCAATCATCGAATGCGTATTCGAGTGTGTTGGATACATAGCTTTGGTATATGTCTGTTTTAAGTGGTGCGAATCCGTATTTCATGTATGGTACAAGACTCTCGTTGCCTACCCTTCCGCCACCTGGATGAGGATAAACAGGCGGAGTTGTCTGGACATGACGCATCATTTCGTACGCCTTGTTAAAATCAAAATCCCTGATTCCAGCATTCCACGCACCAACTATCCATGGAATGCCGTGTTCAGCTACCATTACGCTTGTGTACTCATCGCCGAAGATCCCTTTTGCCATCCATCCGCCGACTTTGTAAAACTCGATAAGTGATCTTGACTGCATAGAAGAGAATTCAGGTGCAATGAGCTGGTCGAGTTGCTGAACGTTCCAGAA
>JAOZOF010000220.1:0-4806 GCA_029933425.1 Marinilabiliaceae bacterium | reverse complement strand
GTTATCTCTTTGTTGAGATTCAGACGGGCATTTTCCGTGCTTACCATCGAAACGGAACTTCTCACGAGGATAGTATCATTTTTTGAAGTTTTGAAAGTAACGAAAGCACCTACGCTGCCGGCTCCTTTGATCACATTAATATCCTCCTTTACCGGTTCGTATGTCAGGCCGTGATCTAGTTTGTCAAGTTCTTTTGCCTTATCGTTCCAGCCACCCATACTTTCGAAAGGTTGACTGAACTGAAGCACAAAGTAAAGTTTATAATCCTGGGTAAGCAGATATCCTGTTTTGTCGCAGATGTGATGTACGTATCCTTCTATCTCAGTATCGCTTACTTTTCTGATCACTGTTTCTACATTCTGATACGAGTATTCGGCAGGGGGATAGGCATCGATCAGTACTTTAGCCGAATTGCTTTCAGGGAAGATGTAGCGCTGCAATCCTGCCCGTGTGGTAGCTGTCAGGTCAACATGAATTTTGTAGTCAGTGAGGTCAACACTGTACTTTCCGATCTTTGCGCTTTCGGTTTCTTTGTTAATTCGTGAGCGGTAACCAAGATCGGGATTATCCTCTGTGCCGGGATCAGTTTGAAGCTGTCCTGTTACAGGCATCATCAGGAATCCTGCCATTGTCCATTCCTGTGTGTGGTTGAATCCTGCAATATTCTCCACCTGATATTCGTATCCTGCTTTCCACACCCATTTTTGGTTGTTGGGACTGAGCTGAACCATTGGCATAGGCATACGTGGTCCGGGAGTTATCATCCACCGTGACCCACTTGTGCCCATGAACTGATCGACATAATCGGCCAAAGTTGTTTCTTTTTCAGGGGTTCTTTTCAGCCGGTTATGGAATTCCAATTCATTATTCACAAATACTTTTATGTCTGAGATCTTTTCTTTATTAACTGCAGGAAATAGAAATTCAAGGACTGAGTGTCCCTCTTCCATTGAAAGTTCAATGCTCTTACCGTCAACCACAGCTTTTACTGTAACATCATCGCCTTTGTGGCGGATATCGACATGAAGCGGCAGGAAGTTATTTTTGCCGTTCTTTATCTCACCCTGTGCAAAAGAAACCGACAGAACCAGGGTGTTTCCCGGATTCGTGAGTTTTGTTCTCGCAGGTGCTGAAAAACTTACAGCATCGAATACACACCACTTCCCTGTCATGTTTTGAAATTTTAATTCATTGATCCCTTTTTTCAGGTATGTTACGGGAATATTAAAAGTTATCTTTTGAGGATGATATGTAAGATCAGCGGGAATAGTTCCGGAATGTCCCGGTTCAAGCTGTTTCTCAAACCTGTGCCCGTTAACATAGCAACGGAATAGAGGAGGACGTTTTTCACTTACCTCAAAAAAATCGATAGTGAGGATCGCAGTTCCCTCTGAAGGCAATTCGGCAATTTCGAAATAAACAGGCAAAACACTCATAGCCCTTCCCGACCAGTATCCATATCCGGCAAAGCCATCGAATGGCCCCGGTAATATGTAAGGAAAATCCTTTTTCGGATTTGATTCTCCTATCGCATAATACTGTGAAGAGCTACCAAATCCTTCGGGTACAAAATCTTTAAAATCATCGGGAGCCAACGCAAATTCGCTGTATGAACTATTTATAGTGCCGATATTCCACAATATTTTGTCCTCTTGTTGTGCTAAGCCAACGCTTTCGGGTGACAAAAGAAATACATTCAAAAGTAATATAAATGATATTGTTTTCATTTAATATCCGTTACTGTGATTAATTAATTCAAGTAATTCTTCGAGGTGATCTTTATAAACACCTCGGGGAGATGTGTTGTGTTTTATGCAAAGAGAAGCTGCATAACCTATTGCAGCCCCCATCTGTCCGGTGGTGTTCATTACCCTCGGGCCTCCCAGTCCGATATGTGAACAGCTGAAGCATCTGCCTGCCATTAACAGGTTGGATATGTTCTTTGAGTACAGGCTGCGATAAGGAATGTAATACTCTTTGATTTTATAGTAAAGAGCTTCGGAAAGAAAATCCGGTATGGAAGGGACTTTGAGAATTCTTTGGTAATGAACATCGATCTCACGAACCTCTTTTGCAACTGCATCCCTGAACTTTTCCATACTCTTTGCGTCGTTGAATGTGTAAATATGGTCGCCGACAAGCCGTCTCGATTCTCTTTTTCCAAGAAGATATGAAACCCATTCAAGCTTTATGTTCCTGTTCTCAGGTTGTTTTTTAGCATTACTGAATGAACCGTAAATCGCTTTAAACATGTGGTCACGTATCTTTTCGGCATCATCGATCTGACTAAGGGAATCTGTACTGAATTCCCAGTACCATTCACCGTTTACTGCAGAGTGACCTTTTGCCACGTTCATTGCCCAGGGAACTTCAGGGAATTTTACGGGTTTCCCGGCATCAACAGAGCGCCACAAAACCGAAGAGCCCATGACACGGTTATCTGGTTTTGAAGGACTCCATAATTCACCGTATTTATCCCATCCTTCATCATATTTTGAGGAGTCTTCGCGCCCATACATGTACTCTGCACCGGCCCAGAAACCAATCCAGCCGTCACCTGTGCAATCAACAAAAAGAGGAGCTTTAAACCGTATTTTTTTACCTGAGGATGTATGCCTGGCATCGACCGAAGTTATAGTGTTGTTATTTGTATTTGCATTGTAAGCTCTGAAATCCAGGAATAAATCGATGTTGTGATAGCTTTTGATATTTCTAAGGCGCTTCTCATCCTCTTTTTTTGCCTCCGGCGAACCGTTAGGGTAGTGTTGGGTGTTTAGCTTTTTAAGGATTCTGTCGTATTTCCATGTTATTCCCAGTGTGTGAACCCGGATCTCATTGCTTGCATTTCCTCCAAGGACGGGTCTGTCGTGAATGAGGGCAACTTCAAGTCCTTGCTCGGCAGCAGCTATGGCAGCTGCACATCCGGCTATTCCTCCACCTGTGACAACAAGGTCGTAAGTCTTTTCTTTTATAGCGCTAATATTTTCACGGAGTATTTTATGTCTCCATTTTTTCAGTTCGTTTTTATCATTAGGAGGGGAAACTTTTTCTTTTGAAAAATAAATAGCATCGCACCTTCCATCGAAACCGGCAAGGTCTTTCAGTGATATTCTGTTATTACCTTCATTTACCTTCGCTTGCCCTGCATACTGCCATTTCCAGCCGGGTTGTGTACCCAGTTCTGTTTTCAATTCATGTCCGTTGATAGCAATGATGAATCTTCCCGGGGCATCCCAATTGCCTTGCACCCAGTTCATGGTCCTTACATAGACATAATACTTTCCTGTTTCATTAAATGTCATTTCCGTTACTGCATCTTCCACGGGATTTCCGAGACCGTGAGCCAACAGGTAGGGAGAACCCATTTGTTCCACAAACTGAGGGTCCACAAGCCATCCTCCTTTATCATCGAAATTTTCTGCTTCCAGCAATAAAGGGGAAGGAGAATTATTACACGATGTAAGTGAGATCAGAAAAAGAAAAATTATTAAAATAGATCTCATGACTCGGGGTTAATAAAAATTGGTAATATTTACCTCAAATGTATAGGAATTATTAAAATGCTGCAATTTTTATAAAGCAGAATATCTTTTAGTATCAAGTACCCGAACGAAATAAAGATCTCATTTAGGATGGAAAGTTTCAATTTCTTAAGCTTTAAACCTGACGATTGGTCGTAAAATATCCTATGTTAATTAATGGTTAATATCTGTTAAAAAAGACGAAGCTTTTTGTAGTAAATTTGAAGACTAATTAAATCTGTATTAACGGGGAGGATATTATGTCAAATAAAAAGGCTGGCTATATAGTCATAACTGCAATTGTACTGGGAATTCTGATATTTTTCATTTACAAATTGATGTCGATTACTACTCTGAAATCGGGTAATTTTGAAACCGCAGTTGTCGAGAGGGGTACGGTGATCGATTACATACCGGCCAAGGGTGTTGTTCAGCCCGGTAGCGAGGTGCTGCTTCTATGCCCTGAGGCGTCAGTGATTAAAGAAATCGTAAAAGAACCTGGTAGTCATGTCGAGGTAGGTGCTACTATCATAAAGCTTGATCCAAAACCCATACAGACACAAATAGACAATCTGAGAGATCAGTTGGAGGTGAAGCATAACAATCTTCAGAAAAATATGCTGAATGCCCGGAGTGTGAGGATCGACCTTGAATATAACGTAGAGGTGAAAAAGCTTAAAATAGCTTCGTTGAAAGCCAAGCTGGCAGATCAGCAACAATTACTTGATGTAGGTGGTATATCACCTTCTAAAATAGATCAGACGAAACAGGAACTGGTTCTGGCAGAAAAAGACCTTCAAAAAGTTCAGGAAAAGAACTCGATCAGGTTAGAGCAATTAAAGGCCGACCTGGAAGGATTGAAGCTTCAGATAAGTATTCAGGAAAAAGAACTGGCAGAGAAACAAGACCTGCTGAACAAGATGATAGTACGGGCACCGTCGGCAGGTATCATTTTACAGATTTACGGGAAGAAGGGAGAAAGAGTGAGTAAGCATGCATTATTGGTAAAAATGTCAGATCTCTCAGCTTTCAAAATTGAAGGTTCAATCGAAGATAAACTGGCAGGAGAGATAAAGACAGGAACGAAAGTGTATGCCATAATCGACAATGAAAAATTAGCGGGTCAGATAGGAAATATCAGTCCTGAGGTTGTGGATAACCGTGTTGAATTTGATGTTTTCCTGCAAAAGAATGACGATAGTAAGCTATTGCCAAATCTGAATGTCGATCTTATGGTTGTTAAAGCCGAAAGGGATAGTGTTCTCAGGATCAAAAAAGGGCCTGC
>JAOZOF010000219.1 GCA_029933425.1 Marinilabiliaceae bacterium | reverse complement strand
TTTCCCCCACTCCTCATTCACATCATACCACAAGACACCGTCTTTGATCTTCAATGGGGATTTTATGTTATTCGTGAACACCTGTCCTGTTCCCAATCCCTGTGGCATATCATTTTCTAATTCGTAAGTCCACTGAGCGATGGCATTCAGTCCTATATTTCCTTCAAGTGCCGAAGTAACCCACCACCCGGCTTCGTTCTCCTCAGCAATCTCTATCCACTCTTCACACATTTCAAATCCGCCAAGCAGACTTGGTTTCAGGATCAGAAACTGCGGTTTAATGAACTCTATCAGTTCCGCTTTCTCCTCCTCATCTATAACACCGATCAACTCCTCATCAAGCGCAACCGGCAAGGGCGAATTTTCACATATCTCCTGCATGAGCTCCTGCTGTCCGGCTTTTACCGGCTGTTCAATGGAATGGATATTCAATTTAGCAAGCTCATCAAGCTTATACCACACATCGTCAGAACTAAAAGCCCCGTTAGCATCCACCCTTAACTCGATATCACTGCCGTAAACTTTTCTCATTTTTTTCAGAATACTCAACTCTGTTTCAAAGTCTATTGCCCCGATCTTAAGTTTTATACAATTAAAGCCTGACAACACCTTTTCCTCTATCTGCTGCCACATGTATTCGGGAGTACCCATCCATATCAATCCGTTAATAGGAATAGAATCTTCACCTTCCGTAAATTCAGACGGGAACAGTATTTTATCTCCGCCTGCATGCAGATCCGTCATTGCAGTTTCAAGTCCGAAAAAGATCGAAGGGTACTCCTCAAGCCCGGCAAAAAACACTTTACCAGTACTGTTTATTTCTTCTATGACCTCCTTAAGTTTCTGTTCATATCCGGGACGGTCATCATAGCTTAATCCTTTAATAATCGAGCATTCACCTGTTCCTTTTTTATCAGGATCACTGTCATCCCAAACAGAGATGAACCAACTGTCCTTTTTATGTAATACCCCGCGTGAAGTTCCTCCCGGAGTTTTAAAAATGAATGTATGTTTTTTGAAATCGGCTTTTAGCATAATTTAATTTCCTTTTAATCCACTTTTAAAGTAGAAATAAATCCTTGAATACCTATTACCTCAACATCATCCCTTAATGGGTAATTATCTTCCTGCGGAATAACAACATAATTTTTCCCTGCTCCTATTGCTTTAAATGCCTCAGTATTGCCTTTCGTTAATTTAGGAGCTGATGAAAACTTTATCTCAATTGCTATCTTAACAGAATGTCCTTTGGTCAATACTAAATCACATTCGGCACCATCCTTTGTCCTATAATAAAAAATATCATATTTATTTTTAACTACATTTACTATTTGATTTACACAATATCCTTCCCATGAATTACCAAGATGAGGATTACCATACAACATTTCAATATCTTTTATCCCTAACAAATAGTGTAAAATTCCTGTATCATTAAGAAATATCTTTGGTGTTTTTATCAATCTTTTTTTTGCATTAGAAAAAAAAGGCGATACCCTTTTAATCAAATATGCCTGCTCAAAAAAATCTACATAGCGTTTTATTGTTTTAACTGTAACACCAAGTGAATTTGCAATAGTTGAATAATTAATAACATTACCGTGCATATATGCTAACATTGTCCAAAACCTCCTTAAAAACAAAGGTTCTGCCGAAATACCTAACATTTGCAAATCCCGTTCCACATAAGCTTTCACAAAATTTTCAAGCCAGCTATATGCAACATCATCATTAATTGCGAATAAAGCTTTTGGAAAACCTCCCCTGAACCAATGCCTTTGTACTGAGATTCCTTCCGGTAATTCATCAATTGAAAATGGTTGCAATTCTACAAAGGCAATTCTTCCGGCTAAACTTTCAGTGCTTTGCTTTAACAATTTAGGAGAAGCTGAACCTGTTATTATAAATTGACAATTAATTTCACCAATATCTACAACAGCCCTTAAAAGAGGGAACAAATCCGGACGGAGTTGGATTTCATCAATAATAATACATTTGTCCCTATTTATTTTAAAAAACAGTTCTGCATTATCCAATTTATTAATATCCGAAACTAATTCTAAGTCTAAATAGATGGTTTCTTTATTAACTAACCGGCTTATTATCTTTACCAAAGTTGTCTTACCAACTTGTCTTGCCCCAATTACAGCTACTATCGGGAAGTATGAACACAACTTTAATATATCTTCCTGATATTTTCTTTTGATTATCTTCATAACAACACAAAGATACTATTTTTCCCGTCCAATTTATACCTACAATACAAATTAGACGGGATTTGTTTCAAGAAAGCAGCACGCCCACTCCAAACAAAACAACCGTAAAAAACGTCAGCAAGGCCAGCCTTTTCAGCTCAGGATCAAGCTTTGCATGATCGTAATTCTTAACTACAACCAAAACATGTCTAACAAACAGAGGTGAAGTCAGAAGAAAAAGGAATTGCCAGGGAGAACGGAATTGAAGGACGGTGAATGCTATGAGAAGCAAAACGGCAACGCTAACAAGAATAACATGATAAGTTCTTGCCTTTTTCCCTCCCATCATCACAACAAGTGTTCGCTTACCTGATAGTTTATCACTCTCTTCATCCCTGATGTTGTTCACATTCAGCACACCTGAGCTTAGCAATCCCACAGAAACAGCAGGCAGCCAAACATAAGTATTCAGCTCCAAAGCATGAAGGAAATATGTACCAGCCACACCCACAAGCCCGAAAAAGACAAAAACAAAAATATCGCCAAGCCCGCGGTAACCGTACGGATTCTTTCCCATGGTATATTTCATTGCCGCAGCTATGGCACCGATACCGAGAAGCACAAACAGAACGAACAACAAATTAACCCTGCCGTGAAATGTAACATACAAAAGTGTGATACCAGACAAAAAGGATAGAACAGCAAAGATCACTATAGCCTTTTTCATTACTCCGGCTATGATACGTCCGCTCTGCATCATACGGTCAGGGCCTTTGCGATGTTCACCATCTGCCCCACTAACATAATCACCGTAATCATTGGCAAGGTTCGAAAGTATCTGAAGAAAAAGAGTAGTCAGGGAGGCCCATAACAAAACATCCATTCTGAAATGTTCGTAAAAATAAGCAAGAAAGCTGCCCATAAATATCGTGGACAGCGATAATGGTAAAGTGCGGAGGCGGAATGCGGTGAGCCAATTAAGAACAGCCCCTCCCTGCCCCTCCCCTGAGGGGAGGGAATTGTTGCCCCCTCCGGCTCCCCCTAAAAAGGGGGAGAGATTGTTTTTCTCTTTGCTCATTGAAATTTCATTTCTCCCTCCCTTTTTGGGGAGGGATGGGGTGGGGCTCTCTTTTACTTCCTGATCTTCGCCCCCAGCTCACGCTCAAAGTTCATCATGAACTTCTGCATTATCTTATCGATCTGCTTATCCTTAAGTGTTTTTGTCTCGTCCTGAAGAATGAAGCTTACTGCATACGACTTTTTGCCTTCCTCAATCTTGTCTCCCTCATAAACATCAAACAGAGAAACGGCTTTTAAAAGTTTCTTTTCTGTTTTCAGTGCCACTTCACGTATCTGCTCAAAGGTTACATTCTTGTCGATCACAAGTGCCAGATCGCGTTTAACCTCAGGAAACTTAGAGATCTCGTTATAGATAACAATATTGTTCGAAGCCTCTTTTATTACTGCATCCCAGTAGATCTCGGCATAAAAAACATCGGCATTTATGTCAAACTGCTTCAACAGTTTTTTATTCACCATGCCGAAATTCACCAATGTCTTGTTCGATGAGATATACTTAAGCCCGCCGGTAAGAAGGTCAAGGTCAGAGTTTGTTTTCTGCACTGTATCAACATCAATTCCGAGACGCTCAAACACTTTCTCAACTTGATTTTTCAGATCGAAGAAAGTAACGTTCTCAGCAGGAGTGTTCCAGTTGACATCGTTCTTATCACCTGTCATGAACAAGGCAAGCTGATTCTCCTCTTTGTAGTTATTCAACTCATGCTTATCCTTACCCGGCTTGAAGTAGTAACAGTTGCCGAACTCAAACATCTTAAGGTTTGCATTCTTACGATTCCTGTTATGCTCTATCGACTCCAATCCACCAAAAAGCAAAGTCTGACGCATACCGTTCAGATCGGCACTCAAAGGATTCGAAAGCATCACAAGACGATCTTTTGAATACACTTCCAGGTCATCGTAATATGCAGCTTTGGTAAGCGAGTTGCACATGATCTCATGGAAACCTCTTGAAACAAGCTGTCCTGCAATTTTATTCTTGAGCTTGTTGTTATCCGGTTTCGGCGAATATGTAACAGTAGATTTTACAGCACTCGGTATTTCAACATTGTTATATCCGTAAATGCGAAGTATCTCCTCTACGATATCCGCCTCACGTTTAACATCAACCCTGTAAGGAGGGACAACGGCAGTAAATCCCTCTTTAGTCTCATCTTTAACCTTTATCTCAAGACCTTCAAGGATCAGCTTGATACGATCTTTAGGGATCTCTTTCCCGATAAGACGGTGAATATTTTTGTACGTAACCGGCACCTCAAAGTCAGCAACCGGCTCAGGATACACATCCACGATGTCGCTTGAAATAGTCCCGCCGGCAACCTCTTTTATCAGCATTGCCGCACGTTTCAACGCATAAATGGTAATGTTAGGGTCAGTGCCGCGCTCAAAACGGAAACTGGCATCGGTATTCAGAATGTGACGCTTGGCTGTCTTACGGATGTAAACAGGATTGAAACAGGCACTCTCAAGGAAGATCTTTGTTGTAGTATCTGACACACCGCTCTCTATTCCGCCGAAAACACCTGCAATACACATTCCCTCCTCGGCATTGCAGATCATCAAATCGCTGCCCGAAAGCTTGTGTTCTTTCTCATCAAGAGTAACGAATGGCGTACCCTCATCGAGTGTTTTTACTACTATTTTGTTCCCGGCTATCTTATCTCCGTCGAAGCTGTGCAGCGGTTGTCCCATCTCATGAAGCACAAAGTTGGTAACATCAACGATGTTGTTAATTGGTGCCATCCCTATTGCGATCAGACGTTTTTTCAGCCAATCGGGCGATTCGCCAACCTTAACTCCCGATATGGTCACTCCCGAATATCTTGTACAAGCCTCTTTGGCTTCAACTTCCACCTCAACAGGAAAATCATGATTGTCAACCCTGAAATCATCAACCGATGGTTTCTTGACCTCAACATCAGGCTGTGTCTGTTTCAGGAATGCAGCAACATCACGGGCAACTCCTATGTGTGAAGCACCGTCGATACGGTTAGGGGTCAGATCGATCTCGTAAACATAGTCACTCTCAATGTTGAAAAACTCTTTTGCTTTTGTGCCGGTTGCCACATCATCAGGCAAAACCATTATGCCATCGTGGTTGGTTCCTATCCCGATCTCATCCTCGGCACATATCATTCCCTGCGACACTTCGCCGCGTATCTTCGATTTTTTTATCTTAAAACTCTCATCTCCGCTGTAAAGAGTTGTTCCCACAGTAGCAACTACCACTTTTTGTCCGGCAGCCACGTTAGGAGCCCCACAAACTATCGGCAGCGGCTCACCTGTTCCAACATCAACAGTGGTGACACTGAGTTTATCAGCATTCGGATGCTTTTCACAGGTAAGCACCTTTCCTATCACAAGGCCCTCCATGCCGCCTTTTACCGACTGCACCTCTTCAACTCCGCCAACCTCAAGACCTATATCGGTAAGTATTTCAGAAAGTTTGTCAACCGGAAGATCAATATCAATGTAACTCTTTAACCAATTATAGGAGATCTTCATAACAATATTTTTTAATGCCTCTGTCCCCTGAAAAGACGGGACTCTGACAATTCAATAGACTTTTAGATTTTTAAACGCCTGCAAAAATAGTGATTTTGTATAGTTAAGACTAAAAAACAAATATAATTCTTATTCAATTATCGTTAACCGCCCAAAATCCATGAAAACTATTCCGATTTTTTTGTAACGAAATTTCTGTAAAACAGGAAGAAGAATCATAAGTTCGATTTAATATTACGGTACTACGTACCTTTAACGTATTTTCAATTATAATTTCTAATCGGGTAGAAGGCAGCTCACGCCGCCGTTCCCCCACACCACCCGGCATACGCC
>JAOZOF010000487.1 GCA_029933425.1 Marinilabiliaceae bacterium | reverse complement strand
TCGAACGATCAAAGGCTTTCAGACATTGAATCGTCCGCAGGACATTCAATCGTCAATAGTACAAAATTAAAAGTAGCAGTGTCAGGGTGACTGCCCTGATGATGAATGGAGTCACCCCGACACTGAACAGAAAAAAATTAACAATAAAAACAGAAAAAATGAAAAACGACACAAAATCATCCCCCCTTAGAGGACCTGCCCGACGTTCAGGCGGGGATAGGAGGGGGGCTTTTTTGCTTATCATGCTCCTCTCTTTCACCCTCAACGCTCAAACCTACGTTACAGATTACAACTACGATTACTCTCGTACCCTTGTGATGAAAGTTGTTATCTCGGTACCTGACCTGAAGGGCGGGACGAAGATCTTCAATAATTTTGATCAGGCACTTGAGATCGTCAAACAGGCGGATGCTCTTTCGCTTGGTATTCCCAAGATCATCTACCTTGTGGGATGGCAGTACAATGGCCACGACGATAAGTATCCTGAGATGTTCGAGGTGAACAAAGCGTTGAGGCGTCAGGGAGATAAGGATGCCCGTGAGAGCCTTCTCTGGCTGATGGAAGAGGCAAAGAAGTACAACACCATCGTTAGTCTTCACATTAACATGACCGATGCTTACGATGACAGTACGCTGTGGGATGAGTACGTGAAGAACGATATGATATCGAAGACCCGAACAGGCCACCTGATGCGTATCGGACATTACAACGATAAAGATGCCTATCAGATCAATTACAAAAATGAGTGGGAGAAAGGTTACACCAAGATGCGTATCGACAAGCTGCTTGATTTGCTGCCGCCGCTGCGTGAGGCCGGTACCATCCATATCGATGCCTGGATAGCCCGTAACAGTGAAGGACAGTACAAGAGTATGGTGACAGAAGCCGAGTATCAGAAGAAAGCACTGGCCTATTGGCGTAAGAAGGGACTTGATGTAACAAGTGAGTGGGTGATGGACTACATGGTTGGACTAGTTCCTTTTGCATGGCATTTCAACGCGATGTCGCAGGAGGGATACCTGAAGATACCTGCCAATGTTTACACCGGTAGCGGCCTGAATCCCGATGTGCCCAACACCGATTTCGCCCTCGGCTTTCTTTTCGGGAAAAGTATGTACGGCGAAACTGTCTTTCCCGCAATATCTCTCGGTAAGCGTGTTGATGAGTGGCAGGACCTGTTCGTGAGGGATTTCTTCGAGAATGTTTTGCAATACAATTATCTGAACCGTCACAAACGTCTTCGGGTAGAGGGTGAAGGCAACAACCGTGTTGCATACTTCTCTTACGGTGTTAAAGTTTCCCTTGTCGACAGTACAGTTACCGACCACGGACTTCTGTTACGCGAAAAAGATTTTGTCTTCTTCCCTGTTCTTTGGAAAGAGGAGAAGGAGATCGCCACTTACAGCAAAACCGACCTGACAAGGATTGTTACCCTGCCGGAATCGTGGCGATGTGAGAAAAGGCTAAAATTATACAAAGTGACCGGTGAAGGTCTGGTTTTTGTGAAGAATATCCCTGTCAAAAAAAGAACTGTTAAACTCATCCTGAAAGGCGGAAC
>JAOZOF010000218.1:4252-6141 GCA_029933425.1 Marinilabiliaceae bacterium | reverse complement strand
AGCCGATATTCTTTAGGTTTATTCATGTAAGTTTGTGATGATAAATTTATAAATTTGTATATCTTTCAGAATATTTTTTGCTAAACAGGATAGAAAAACTTTATGCAGCATTTCGACGCGGTTATTGTCTTTCTGGTAATAATATTTATACTTATTTCATTATACAAAGAATGGATAGGTGCTGCGTTTACTTTCTTTATTGCTGTACTCACCCTGGGATTATTCGGTATATTAACTCCTTCTGAAATACTTGCCGGATTTGCAAACGAACAGATAGCTGTAGTAATAATGCTGTTGCTGCTTGGTGATGCAATACGGCAGACATCCATAATCGAGATATTTTTTGAAAAGATATTTCCGCGTTCATCTTCCTACAACGGATTTCTTTTAAGGATGATGATATGGGTGGGAGGTCTGTCGGCATTTCTTAACAATACTCCGTTGGTAGCCGTAATGATGCCTTACGTTCATCAATGGAGCAGACGCCACAATATTGCATCGTCAAAATTGCTTATCCCTTTGTCTTATGCCGCTATTCTCGGAGGTTGTGTAACTCTGATCGGAACATCAACAAACCTTATCGTTAGCGGTATGGTCATTGATCAGAAGATAGTTCCTGACCTCAAACCGTTAGAGATGTTCGATTTCTTCTGGGTCGGATTCCCGATGCTTATTATCGGGATTGTTTACCTCTATTTTTTCAGTTATAAATATTTGCCTGAAAGAAAATCAGCAATGGAGGAGTTTGCCGAAGGAGAGCGTAAATACCTTGTTGAAGCAGAGATACGGGCGGGTTCGCATTTGATAAACAAAACAGTTGGTGATACTGATTTTCGCAGAAATGAAAAGGAACTGTTCCTTGTTGAGGTTATAAGAAATAAGATTTTGTACCAGATGCTTGATGACGGGTTTATGCTCGAGGAAGGAGATACCCTCCGTTTTGCGGGAGATAACAACAATATTACGGAGATACTGTCAGAGAATAGCGGACTAACTCTTCCCACGCTTGGTGTGATGTCGAAGCTGAAACTTCTTCAGGTTGTTGAGATAGTAATTTCATATAATTCAACGCTCATCACAAAAACTGTTAAGGAGGTGAATTTCCGCGGCAGATATGATGCTGCTCTTATTGCCATTCACCGCAACGGAGAGAAGATAACCGACCACATCGAAGATGTCAGGTTAAAGGCGGGTGACGTGCTGCTGCTGATAGCAGGCGAGAACTTTACAAGCCGTATTCAGGGAACTCAGGATTTTTATCTTCTGTCGAAAGTGAAAGAGCTGAGGAAGCCGGAACGGTACAAGATATGGACTTTGCTTGGCGGAACCCTGTTAGCGATATTTCTTGCTGCCATAAAGGTCGTGCCATTATTTATGGGACTTTTGGTAGTGCTTGCAATGATAAATATTCTGAAAGTTGTATCGGCGAAGGACCTGCCGAAAAGCATTGATTACAACCTTGCCGTGATAATAGCACTTTCGCTGGCTTTAGGAACAGCAATGATAAAATCCGGTGTTGCCGATATGATAGCCAATTTTGTGATTTCCATATTCCTGCCTTTAGGACGTGTTTCCCTTCTTGCAGGTATTTTTATCATTACTTCCATCCTTGCGGCATACATCACCAATAAAGCTGCGGTTGCCATAGTTTTTCCCATTGCCATAACTGCTGCAAATAACATAGGTGTCAATCCTATGCCTTTTGTGCTGATAGTATCATTTGCTGCTGCTGCCAATTTTATTACCCCGATAGGTTATCAGACAAACCTTATGGTATATGGCCCGGGAGGTTACACATTTAAAGATTTCTTCAAGATAGGCTTTCCTCTCACTGTTCTTTACATGATAGTTTCTGTGGGAATACTTAGTTATATGTATTTTATGTGATG
>JAOZOF010000218.1:0-4152 GCA_029933425.1 Marinilabiliaceae bacterium | reverse complement strand
TTCTTGTTCGGATTAATAGGTTTCTTGTTGGTTTCGGCTTCGAGAAGTTGTTTTCTGAGTTTGATGAAATTAGTTGAGATGGATTCAATTGTCTCTTTTTGCGTTATCAGTTGTTTTTCGAGCGATTTAAGCTGGATATCCTTTTTCGATGAATCATCTTTAAGAAGCGAGTAATCGGCGTACAGGTTGTTGTATTTTTGTTTAACCGTTGAAAGTTCTTTGGAAAGCATATCGTTTCGTTCGCGTGCGAGTTTTATTGAATAATGCAGTCCTGCCGTGTCTTTCTGAAGTGAAAGAAGTTGCCGTTTTGTCTCTTTAAGGTTGTCTGCTGTCTTCTGATACGAGTTTTTATTGTATTTGAGGTCATTCCTTATCTTGCTAAGCTGAGATGTAAGATCCTCCACTTTTGTTTGCATGGCAGTTGTCTGTATCATCAGATCGCTTATGTCATCTGATTTGATAGCATTGCTTCTGCTAAGTTTGTATTTTACGTCCTCATAGTCGGCAACGGCTGATTTCAGGTCGGCTTCAAGCTTTTTGTTTTCGGCTTTTTTGTCATTTAACTGCTTTGCAAGGCTGTTCTTTTTTGTCTCAAGCGCTACATATTTCTTCTTTGAAACACATCCTGAAAGAATAAAAACGGTGATTATGAATAAAAATAATTTACGTAACATATGGTTGATATTTAAAAAGGTTCCTAAATTTATATCAAATTTAAAAAATCTTTTATTATGCGGACTATTAATATCGTTCTTTTAAATATAATTATTGTTTTGACCGGATCAGTATTTACTACTTCTGCTCAAACAGGAAAGCTGGTACTTAAAGGAGAAATACTTGATGCATCCAATAATAAGCCTGTTGAGTTTGCCAATATCGGTGTGGTGGGAACATTTCTCGGAACGGCGTCTGATATTGACGGTGTGTTCAATCTAAGCATTGACAAAGAGTATTCTGATTTCGATGTTGTGATATCGGCAGTAGGATATCAGAGTAAGAAGGTGAAGGTTTCTGAACTTACGGGAGGGAAGGTGGTGATAAAAATGACACCTGCCGTTTACGGACTGTCGCAGGTTGATATCAAGGCCCGCTCAAAAGTGCTTTACGGAATTATTCGTTCGGCAGGCAATCTGATCCCGCACAATTATGTGTCATCTCCGCTTTATTACAGTGTTTTCTATGTGAAAGATAATGATCATAAGAAGACGGAGGCGGTAATATCACTGATCGACAACAAGGGGTACGGTGACAGAAGCTACACCGATGCATTCATAAACAGGTCGTATAAAGTAGATGAGATAAGACGTAATTTCGATTATAAACCTGTAGTGAACGGTAGTTCCGATATCGATGATCTTCTTCTTTTTGATATTGCAAGAGTGCGGGGTAATATCCTGGATTCTGCCGTATTGTATGATTTCAACCTTGATCTTGAAGATATCACATCTTATGACGGAGACTCGGTGTGGGTTATAAGTTACAGCAATGAGAAGCCTTCATTTGTGGCTACAGGAAACAGGAATGTGACTTCCTATTCAGGTGTTATCTATATTTCGAAAACCACAAGTGCAGTACTTCGAAATGAGTTGACCATTGAAACTGACGGCTATTTTCCTTACGGATACACAGCGTTTTATGATGATGAGATAAAGGCAAAAGATGTTGTATCAGCAAAGTATAAAGTTATTACATCGTATCGCAAAAACGATGGTAATAAATATATCCTCAGCAGTATCAATATTGAAAAGGCCCTTGAAAAAACAGGAGGAACAACATCGGTTGAAAATGAAAATCTGAAAGTGCTTAAGTCAGGTCAGGTACAGGAACCTCTGGAGTCGGTAAGGGATTACTATTCTCTTAAAACTGAGAACAAGGAATTCTGGAAAAGGTTTTCTATTCCTGAATAATTCGGCATAAAAAAGCCGGCATTTCACCGGCTCCCTTATTTGGCTTTTCCCACCCCCTTCCGGACATGTACAATATGTTAATATGTGAAGAGGGTGAGAAAGTTTCCTTAATATATTATTTTTCTTGTAGGAACACACGGCCGTGTGTTCCTACAAGGATTTTTTTCTTTTTACTTTCAAACTTTCAACTAAATTAACTTTCTCCTTTAACCTTATAGCATCTTACCCAGTCGATATCCATTGAAGCAGGGATGTTTTCAGGTTCTTTTTCATCAAGCAGATGTGAGCTGAATACGAGGTACATGGGTTCATCCGGAATATTGGATGTAACTTCTTTCACAACTTCACCGTTTATTTTCCATGTCAGTTTGTTTTGTGTCCATTCAAGAGAATATATGTAAAAGTTATCTGAGAAATCGGCACCTGTAACATCAAAATTTATGTTCCTGAAAGAACCGTTCTCGGAAAGATGATAGCCGATATTTATTTTTTTCGATGATTTGTCGTGATATCTCAGGATGTCGATCTGCGGAACGTTCTTCTCCGAAACCATCCAGAAGGAATGAGTTACGGGGTATGCATGATTGAGCCTGATCTTAGCTTCAAATTTGCCGTATTTCTGCCTGAAACTGTGACCTGTGCTGATAAGTCCTGATGTGTATTCGAAATCGGCAGGCATGAATCCGTATTGCTGGTTCCATACTTTACCTTTTACATTCTCTTTTTTTGTTGTCAGATGAACCATTGAATCGCGCAGATCAATGTTCTTGTCGGTGAAGAATTGCTTTTCATTCGAAAGCACATAGTTGTCGTTCAGAAGTGCTTTTCCCCAGAAATATCCGGTTATCCACTTGTTTGCATCGAGTGCCTTTTCATCAAACTCATCTTTGAAGGTAAGTTCCCATTTGTCAAGATCAGCAAAATGATTTGATTTTTTTGTTTTTGAGTGCCAGATGAAATCAGGGGTTTTCTTTATCTCTTTGTATTCGTTGATGAGTTTATACTCCTCCGACTTCTTGAATCTGTCAGGATCCTCCATTTCGGCTTTAAAATCGAGGAATTCCTTTGAATTAACGTACTCCGACAGTTCATCGTAATTCTTTATCCTTTCCGATCCTTTGAGTATTTCGTAATTCTTGAATGCCGAAGAGTTGATGGTTTTATTTACAAAGCGGATGTCACCCGATCTTTTTAGCTGTTTGTATTCCTTGTATTTATCATACTCTGGTGTTTTCTTGAATCCTTTGGTGGCTTTAGCCTGACGGAATGTCTGCGACTCAACGAAATTCTTTAGTTCGATGAATCTCTGATACTCTTCTGAGCTGAGTATTTTATCGATCCTCTCGGGCTTTCCGCTGTTCCTGAACCTGAAATAGTTCTTTATGTCTTTCGACTTCCTTAAGGTTTTGAAGTTCTGAAATTTCCTGTACTGATCAGTGTCCTTGAACTTTTCGGTCTTTAGTTTCTTTACCTTCTTCTCGAATTCACCTGAATGTATCAGCTTGTCTAACTCAAGGTACCTTTTGTAAAAGTTTGAATTCTCATATTCCTGAAACCGTTTAAAGTCTGCTTTCAGGTTGTTTATCTTTGATTCATATTTTGCTGTGTCAGGAAATTTACTTCCAAATAATCGTCCAAATATACCCGGCATGTTTCAGTGTGTTTAGATTAACATTATAGCTACATACGAAATTATATCAATTTTGTTAAGGAAAATCGCTAAAAAATGAAAAATAAAACAAGCAACATAAATTCATGTTGTGATTCTGATCGGAATTGAATATTTTGTAAATTTAGATCCAATACGATCCTGATACTATGGATAACGAGAATACGGACAAAAAATTGCAGTCGAAGAACATTAAGCCTACAGCCATGAGAGAGCTGGTGCTTAAAGTGTTGACCGAAGAAAAAACTGCTATCAGTCTTCCCGAACTGGAGTCGAAGTTCGAGAAAGCGGAAAAAACCACTTTATACCGTACGCTTAAAACTTTCGAAAAACATAAACTTATCCATAGTATCGATGACGGTTCAGGTACGATGAGATATGCACTATGCAGCGATAGTTGTGTTTGCGATCCTGAAGACCTGCATGTTCATTTTTACTGCACTAAATGTAAAAAAACCTATTGTCTCAATGACATTCCAGTACCTACTATCAACCTTCCCGTAGGATTTACCCTCGAAAATGTGAATATGGTGGTGAAAGGTATTTGTTCAAACTGCTCTAAATTCTAACCTTTTT
>JAOZOF010000217.1 GCA_029933425.1 Marinilabiliaceae bacterium | reverse complement strand
TTATTCGACTCTATATGGCTTTCAGAAGAGATCAGAAAAACAAAGGGAACTTCACTAAAATTTCTATAGGTCTTGCATCACCGGAAGAGATTCTGGAAATGTCAAGTGGTGAAGTACTCAAACCGGAGACGATCAACTACCGTACTTACAAACCCGAACGCGACGGACTATTCTGCGAAAGAATTTTCGGTCCCGTAAAGGATTATGAGTGTCATTGTGGTAAATACAAGCGAATCCGTTACCGCGGTATCGTTTGTGATCGATGCGGTGTTGAAGTTACCGAAAAGAAAGTTCGACGTGAGCGTATGGGACACATCCAGCTGGTTGTGCCCGTTGCACACATCTGGTACTTCAAATCATTACCAAACAAAATAGGTTATCTGCTCGGATTACCTACCAAGAAACTTGATACTATCATCTACTACGAAAGATATGTGGTTATCCAGCCGGGTATCAAAGAAGAAGATGGTATCAAAAAGATGGACTTCCTGACCGAAGAGGAGTATCTCGACATACTCGAGGCACTTCCCAAGGACAATCAGCATCTTGACGATGATGATCCGAACAAGTTCATTGCTAAGATGGGAGCTGAAGCTGTTGCAATGCTTCTTGCCCGCATCGACCTTGACGAATTGTCGTACGACTTAAGACATAAAGCAAACACAGAAACATCGCAGCAGCGTAAGAACGAGGCTTTGAAGCGTCTGAGCGTTGTTGAATCTTTCCGTAAATCCAAAGGGATCAACCGTCCTGAGTGGATGATCGTGAAGGTTGTCCCTGTTATTCCGCCTGAACTGAGGCCTTTGGTTCCTCTTGATGGTGGTCGTTTTGCCACATCAGACCTTAACGATCTTTACCGCAGGGTGATCATTCGTAACAACCGTCTGAAAAGACTTATCGAGATCAAAGCACCGGAGGTTATTCTTCGTAACGAGAAGAGGATGCTTCAGGAGGCTGTTGACTCACTGTTCGACAACTCAAGAAAATCGAATGCCGTTAAGACCGACTCAAACCGTCCGTTGAAATCACTTTCCGACAGTTTGAAAGGTAAGCAGGGACGTTTCCGTCAGAACCTTCTTGGTAAGAGGGTTGACTACTCGGCCCGTTCCGTTATCGTTGTTGGTCCTGAGCTCAAGATGCATGAGTGCGGTATTCCTAAAGATATGGCTGCCGAGCTTTACAAGCCTTTCATTATCCGTAAGATGATCGAAAGGGGTATTGTGAAGACCGTTAAATCAGCCAAGAAGATCGTTGACAGAAAAGACCCTGTTGTGTGGGATATTCTGGAAAACGTACTCAAAGGACACCCGGTAATGCTGAACCGTGCCCCGACACTTCACCGTCTGGGTATTCAGGCTTTCCAGCCGAAACTTATCGAAGGAAAAGCCATTCAGCTTCACCCACTTGCCTGTGCCGCTTTTAATGCCGACTTCGACGGTGACCAGATGGCCGTTCACTTACCTCTTGGTAATGCTGCTATCCTGGAAACACAGATGTTGATGCTTGCGTCACAGAATATTCTTAACCCTGCCAACGGAGCACCTATCACTGTTCCTTCACAGGATATGGTACTTGGTCTTTACTACATGACCAAGCCCCGTAAGAGTGCTAAAGGCGAAGGTCTTACTTTCTATTCTCCGCAAGAAGCAGAGATAGCATACAATGAGGGCATAGTTGATCTTCATGCAAATGTGAAGGTAAGAACTTATGACCTCAATGAACAAGGTGAAAGAGGACTTAAACTCATAGAAACTACCGTAGGACGTATTCTTTTCAACAAATACGTACCTGAAGAAGTAGGTTACATAAATACGATCCTTACCAAGAAATCATTACGTGATATCATCGGTAAAGTTCAGAAGATATGTGGTATCCCACGTACTGCTGCATTCCTCGACGACATCAAAAACCTTGGATACCGTATGGCATTTGAAGGAGGACTGTCGTTCAACCTTGAAGATGTGATCATTCCTGATGCCAAGGAGAAATTGGTTAAAGGTGGTTACGCAGAGGTTGAAGAGGTATTGAACAACTACAACATGGGTCTTATCACGAACAATGAAAGATACAATCAGATCATTGATATATGGACACATGTTAACGCACGTCTGACTCAGACCGTGATGAAACAGCTGAGCGAAGACCAGCAGGGATTCAACTCAGTGTACATGATGCTTGACTCAGGTGCGAGGGGTTCTAAAGAACAGATCCGTCAGCTCTCAGGTATGAGGGGTTTGATGGCCAAGCCGCAGAAATCCGGTGCCGAAGGTGGTCAGATCATTGAAAACCCGATCCTTTCTAACTTTAAAGAGGGTCTGTCGGTACTTGAGTACTTTATTTCTACTCACGGTGCCCGTAAAGGTCTTGCCGATACTGCTCTTAAAACTGCCGACGCAGGTTACCTTACCCGTCGTCTGGTTGACGTTTCTCAGGATGTTGTTATCCATGAGGACGACTGCGGTACACTGAGAGGTCTTGCAGCAACAGCTATTAAGAACAATGAAGAGACAGTGGTTTCACTGTACGAAAGGATCCTGGGACGTTTCTGCGTGCATGATATCTATCATCCGAGCACCGGTGAACTTATCATCAAGGCAGGAAATGAGATCACAGAAGAAGTTGCAAGAATAATCGAAGATTCGCCGATAGAGCGCGTTGAGATACGTTCAGTACTTACCTGTGAGTCGAAGCGTGGAGTTTGTGCCAAGTGTTACGGACGTAACCTTGCCACAGGTCAGAAGGTTCAGAAAGGTGAAGCTGTCGGTGTTATCGCTGCACAGTCGATCGGTGAACCGGGTACTCAGCTTACTCTTCGTACATTCCACGTTGGAGGTACAGCTTCTAACATCACTTCGGAAAGCAGCATAATGTCAAAATATGACGGTATTCTGGAGATCGATGAACTCAGAACTGTTACCAAGAAGACAGAAGAAGGTAAGAAGGTTGAAATTGTTATAGGACGTCTTGCCGAGCTTAAGATACTTGACAAAAATACAAGGATACCTTTAACAACTCACCCGATACCTTACGGTGCCAGCCTTTACTTCAAGAATGGTGCTACCGTTAAGAAGGGTGATATGATATGTGAGTGGGATCCGTACAATGCTGTGCTTATTACTGAAAAAGCAGGTAAGGTTTCATTTGAGAATATGATCGACAGTATCACTTTCAAAGAAGAATCTGATGAACAAACAGGATTCCGCGAGAAAGTGATCATCGAAACCAAGGATAAGACCAAGAACCCGTCACTGCATATCGTGAATGATGCAGGTGAAAGGATCAAGAGTTACAACCTTCCTGTGGGAGCTCGTCTGCTGCTTAAGGACGGTGACGAGATCAAGCAGGGTGAGATAATTGCCAAGATACCCCGTGCAGTTGGTAAAGCAGGTGATATCACCGGTGGTTTGCCAAGGGTAACCGAGCTGTTCGAAGCACGTAACCCGAGTAACCCTGCCGTTGTATCAGAGATCGACGGAGAGGTAACATTCGGACGTATCAAGCGCGGTAACCGTGAGATCATAGTTACTTCAAAGAACGGCGAGATCAAAAAATACCTTGTACCACTGTCGAAACAGATACTTGTTCAGGAGAACGATTACGTTCGTGCCGGAACGCCTCTGTCAGACGGAGCTACCACTCCTGCCGACATCCTTGCGATCAAGGGACCGACAGCTGTTCAGGAGTACATTGTGAACGAGGTTCAGGACGTTTACCGTCTGCAGGGGGTGAAGATCAACGACAAGCACTTCGAGATTATCGTTCGTCAGATGATGCGTAAGGTTGCCATCGAAGATTCAGGTGACACCAAATTCCTTGAAAAACAGATCGTGGATAAGATCGAGTTCATGGAAGAGAACGATAACATCTGGGGTAAAAAGGTTATCGAAGATTCAGGTGACTCTGAAACTCTGAAACCGGGTATGATCGTAACAGCAAGAAGACTCAGGGATGAGAATTCAGTGCTGAAACGTAAAGACCTAAAACTGGTAACTGCCCGTGACGCTGTTCCGGCAACATCAAGCCAGGTACTTCAGGGTATCACACGTGCAGCTCTTCAAACCAAGAGCTTCATGTCTGCCGCTTCGTTCCAGGAAACTACAAAAGTTCTTAACGAAGCAGCTATCCAGGGTAAGATCGACAAACTTGACGGTTTGAAAGAGAATGTTATCTGTGGTCACCTGATACCTGCAGGAACAGGACTTCGCGAATACCAGAACATAATTGTAGGATCGAAAGAGGAGTATGACAGATTTGTAAAGGTTGACGAAGAATCAACAACTACCGAAGAAGAGGCTTAATAGCAAAACTCGATATATTATAAAAAAGGAGATGCACAATGTGTATTCTCCTTTTTTATTTTCAAGAAGTTAGTGGAAATGTTTTAACTTTACGGGGAAAGGAATTATTACCCCCCGCCTGATCGTCGGGCCCGCCTGGATAGTCGGACAGGCAGGCCCTGAAGGGGAAATTAACGGATGAAATAAAAATCTCAAATTAAAACATCATGGAAGACAACAAGAAGAAACCGCAACAGAATCAGCTGAATATAGAATTGAACGAGGAGATCGCACAGGGTGTGTACTCAAATCTGGCTATCATCACTCACTCTCCGTCAGAGTTTGTTATCGACTTTGTACGAATTATGCCGGGTGTTCCCAAGGCTCCCGTTAAATCAAGGGTGATACTTACTCCTGAACATGCCAAGCGCCTGATGAAGGCTCTTAATGACAATATTCAACGATACGAGTCCATTCACGGCCCGATCAAAAATGTTGACGATCACGGAGGCCCTGTTATGCCGATGAACTTCGGAACACCACCTGCTGAAGCATAGCCCGGAAATTATGTTTCACACTGTTTTATAAAAAGAAATTCCCCGAACTCAAATGTGAGAACGGGGATAATATTTTCATAAAGCATTTTTCACATGTGCCCCCAGTAATATACTGCACGGGCAGCCCACCAATGGTTATCGCCCACCACATTCAGATTTCCCTGAATATCGAACTTACCTAACCGCAGGCCTACTGCCGGAACATACCCCCATGATTTAACCCCGGTGTAATATCCGCCTCTGAATTCAGCATACACAAAAGCCAGCTTTGCACGTAACCCGCCTGTAAATTCCAAAACATCCTGCTTACTGTCGTAAGGCATTGGAATATCACCCTCATAATCATCACCCGAAAACTGAGTCCAGCCAAAATCAAACCGGGCAGCAAGCACTTTATTAATATTATAATCAATACTGGAATATGCTCCCCATCCAAAATTGTAATAACTGGCATAGTCTCCTATTGGAAATGCAAAATTCAGACCTAAGCCTGATGCCCACTTTGAACCATCACTCTGAGCGACAGCAGTAAAAGTGCTTAAAATAAATACCATAAGTAATGTCCATGTAATTTTCTTCATTTGTTTTTCGTTTTTAATAAAAATTATTCGGATAATTACCAGCTCTGCAAGCCATACTCAACAAACAGTATAGATAAGCAAATAGTACATAAGTACTTTTTTTACAGGTAAGCATCCTAATTTACCATAAAAATTATTTATAAAACGGGAAATGTCTTGTCATATACAGAATAGAGTTTTTCCAGCTATCAGGAGTAGTGTCTATGAACACATTTGCTTTATTCCCATCGTACAGCGATTCTCCCTCTTTTGAAAAGATACTTATGTAAACAGTTGCATGATACTGTTTTGATGTTGTTCCTGAAGAGCCGCCTACAACATTGTTATGTTTTGTAGATATTGCCATCCCGGTAGTTGACGAAGATGTACCCTCAACAGCTTTATCTACAGAACCGATAAGGATGTAATCAGCTTTTACTATATCTGCTATCTCTTTTGTGGTAAAGTTATCAAGTGTCTGCTGAGTTATCCCTGCCTTATGCAAAGCCACATTCACATCCCTTGCCGGAAGCGGCCTTACCTTAAAATGCTTTTGTTTTTTCTGAATATACCCGATAAGGAACTGCTGTGCCGCTTTCCCTAATTGCTCCGACGGATGCCCGTCTTCCGATGCAGTGAACGGAAGTATTGCCACTGTCTCCTGTCCAAACATTGATGCTGACATTACCAACATCAATATCACTAAAAGATTTCTGAGTTTTTTCATTTCAATTTGATTTTTATAATA
>JAOZOF010000216.1 GCA_029933425.1 Marinilabiliaceae bacterium | reverse complement strand
GTAAGTTCGCAATAATAACGCCCGCTCTTATTGCAGGTGCATTTGCCGAAAGGGTAAAGTTCAGAGGGTATCTTATTTTCATAGCACTTTGGGGACTATTAGTTTATAATCCTCTTTGCCACTGGGTGTGGGCAGAGGATGGTTTCCTCTATAACATGGGAGCCATGGGGGCTATCGATTTTGCAGGTGGTACTGTTGTTCATATCTCTGCAGGTGCGTCAGGTCTGATAGCGGCAATCTTCCTGGGACGTCGCCGTGGGTATCCGCATCGTCAGATGAAACCGAACAATCTTGTGATGACCATGATGGGTGCCGGACTTCTTTGGGTTGGATGGTTTGGTTTCAACGCAGGCAGCTCTATCTCCAGCGGACTAAGCACAGCCCAGGCGCTAACGGCTACTCAGGCTGCAGCTGCTGCAGGTGCAATTACCTGGATAATTATAGAAGGTATACATCAGGGTAAAATGACCGCTCTTGGTTTTGCATCCGGAATTCTGGCAGGACTAGTGGCTGTAACGCCTGCTGCGGGAGTTGTAAAGCCGGCAGGTGCTATGGCTCTTGGTGCTATTGCAACAATTATTTGTTACATAATGCTAATTCAAAAAGACAGGCTTGGGTTTGATGATTCACTTGATGCTTTCGGGATTCACGGGCTTGGTGGTATCGTGGGAGCTCTAGGTCTGACTTTCTTTATCCGCGAAAGCTGGATGGAAAAGGCTGCTCAGGCAGCAGGCGGAACATGGACGGTATGGCAGCAGTTTGGCGTTCAGGCAGCAGCAGTGGGAATTGCAATTGGTTATGCTGTGGTTATTACACTTATAATACTTTTTATTGTTGAAAAAACTGTAGGCCTTAAGGCATCAACAGAGGAAGAGATGCAGGGACTTGATCATTCATTTCACGGTGAGCGTGGTTATGGTATGCTGACACCGAATTAGTAGAAAGTTCAATATAAACTTAGCTGAATAAGTTCCGATGAGCGGAGCGATTTCGGGAGTTAAAGATGAAAGTTCACAATGTACAAAAATTAAATTAGTGTTAATTAGCGAAACCCGCCTGACTAGTCGGGTCTACCTGGCAGTTAGACAGGCAGGTTCGCGGATAAAATACATTTAAGATGAAACTAATAACAGCAATTATAAGATCATATCAATTGGATCAGGTGAGGGAAAGCCTGATTGCAGCTGATATTACAAGGATCACAGTAAGCCGGGTTTCCGGACATGGGGTACAACAAAGTGAAGAGATATATCGTGGTAAAAAAGTTATTCCCGGACTTATTCCAAAGGTCAAGGTTGAGATAGCCGTAAATGATGAATTTGTGGACATTACTGTAGATGCCATTATTAAAGCGGCACGTTCGCATAACGGCCATGAAGGTGAGATAGGCGACGGTAAGATATTCATTACTCCTCTCGAAGAGTGTATCCGCATCAGGACAGGGGAGAGGGGGCCGAGCGCGATATAAAGTTTATAAACGACAGCGTCGGCGTTGCTCGAAGCGACACTGACGCTGTTAATTTTTTATAAGCAATGTCCCAGGTGATTAACGATTACAGATTTGCGATTTGCGAAGCAAAGAACATCATTTAAACTTATATTTTTTACCGTTTAAATTACTTACGTTTTACTATATAAATTTAAAGGTTTTAAGATGTTTTGCACAAGACATTGAATCTGTCAAGCCGGATAACCAAAACCATAGAACCCTTTAACCATAGAACCCTGTAGCACTTTAACCATTTAATTACGCCGTCTTCTTATAATTCCTTATAGCCAGCATATTTATCAATATCGCTGAAAGAGTAATTACCGCGAAGTTAACTTTAATGCTGCTGAATGAGCTCCCTTTGAGCATTACCAGGCGGATCACTTCAACGTAATACTTTATGGGATTCAGGAATGTAAGTTTTTGTGCCCATTCAGGCATACTTTCGATTGGAGTGAAGAGACCAGACATCAGGATGAAGATCACAGAGAAAAACCACGCCAGGAACAGAGCCTGCTGCTGTGTATTGGTAATGGTTGAGATGAACATGCCTATGCCGAGGACCAGGATCAGATATACAAAAGTAAAAACATATAGAAGTCCTATGCTTCCAAGTATTGGTACATGAAACCAGAATTTGGCAATTAACAATCCTATTGTAAATTCAACCAGGCCAATTATCAGGAATGGCAGAAGTTTACCAATTATAAATTGGTATTTCATTATTGGCGTCACGTTTAACTGCTCAATTGTTCCGATCTCTTTTTCGCGTACAATATTCATTCCCGACAGGTAAAGTGCCAGCATGGTTACAAGCAGCACAAGAATGCCGGGTACCATGAAGAATTTGTAATTCAGGTCGGGGTTATACCAATCCCGTTTGATGATATTCACTCCGGGTTTTAATTCTATAATTCCTTTTGAGGCGGCTTGTTCCGTCTGGAAATCATGAATTATATTCTGAAGGTAGTTAATACTGATGCCGGCTTTTGTACTGTTAATGGCATCAGCCGTGATGAACAATGATGTATTTCGATTTGAACTGAAATCGCGGCTGAAATGCTCGGGGATAGAAAGTATTACATCGATCTTGTTTTTTTCAATTTCTCTGAAACCGTTCTCATAATTGAATCCGACACTTTCGAGGATGAAATTGTCCGATGCTTCTATTTTGTTAGTCAGTTTTGCAGATAAGGGACTGTTATCCTGATCCTGGATGTAAATACGGATGTTTTTTACAGTAAAATCGGCAGTGTAGGAGAGCACACCCAGTTGTACAAACGGCATTACAAAAAGCAATGGTTTCATCATCTTGTTGCGGAATATCTGTTTGAATTCCTTCTGTACTATGTATATAATTCGCTGCATATTATTCTAATCTTATTTTGAATTTTTTAATTGTCATAATGCCGAGTATCAGTGTTATAATAACAATGATGGATGTTTCAAACATTATGGTGTCAAATCCGGTGCCTTTGAGCATTATTGATTTTATAATTATAATGAACCATTTTGCCGGAAGTATATTGCTGATGTATTGCAGAATAACAGGCATGCTTGAAATAGGGAAAATAAATCCTGACAGAAGTATCGTGGGAAGCATAAGTCCCAGCATTGATATCAGCATTGCAGACTGTTGTGTGTCGGTAATGGTTGAGATCAGAAGTCCGAGAGTCAGTGAGCTGATGATGAAAAGAAGTACCTCTGAGAAAAGCAGAATGTGGCTGCCGTTCATCGGTATCTGGAAAACAAAAAGGCCGAGCAATAAAATGGTTATTGAATTAACTATTGAAAGGAACAGGTAAGGTACGATCTTTCCAACAATGATAACCCAAGGTTTAAGAGGAGATACAAGAAGTATTTCCATGGTCCCCAGCTCTTTCTCTTTAGCAATGGTAATGGAAGTCATCATTGCTGAAACAAGCATAAGGATGATGGTCATTACACCAGGAACAAACATGAAAACACTTTTATTTTCAGGATTGTAAAGCATTTGTGATTTAACCGTTACCAGAGGTGGTTTTAACGCTCCTGTTTCAAAGGTGAAATTCTGTATTATCGCCGTTAAGTACCCGGATACTATGTTTGCTGTATTAGGGTCAGATGCATCGGTGATGATCTGTATCTCCGCATCTTTATCGTTAATTAGTTTTTTGCCGAAATTCTCTCCGATCACTACAGCAAGTTTGATGTCCCCCTTAGAAAATGATTTCTCTATCTCGCTGTACGATTTGAGGTCATCCGCAATATTGAAATAGCCTGATGAGCTGATCTTATCCAGTAATTTATGTGAATAGTTGTCGTGTGCAAGGTCAAGGACTGCAATTTTAGCGTTGTTTATTTCTGTGGTGATTGCAAATCCGAAAAGTATCACCAGAACTACCGGCATCCCGAAAAGGATAACCAGTGTCCGCACATCACGGAATATATGTTTAAACTCTTTTATTACAAATGCTCTGAATGATTTCATCTTATGTGCCCCCTCTAACTCCCCCCAAGGGGGAGAATTTAATATTAAATCGATATTGTTGTCCTCTCTTTTTCCTCCCCTTGGGGGAGGGTCAGGGAGGGGCTTTATCTTGCCAGTTTAAGGAATACTTCGTCCATATCCTTGGCATCGTAACGTTCCAGCAGTTCTTTAAGACTACCCATTGCTTCAATTCTTCCTTCGACCATCATTGATATTCGGTCACAATATTCGGCTTCATCCATGTAGTGGGTGGTAACAAAAACCGTGATACCATCTTCTGCTGCCTCGTAAATGAGGTTCCAGAATTGGCGTCTCGTTATGGGGTCCACACCGCTTGTGGGCTCGTCAAGAAAAACGATCTTAGGATGATGTAGAATGGCAACAGAGAATGCTATCTTCTGCTTCCATCCAAGAGGAATTTCCGATATCATTGTGTTCTCAATATGTTGCAGATCTAATCTTTCGATCATTTCGCCTGTTTTTGTTACTATCTGTTTCTTGCTCAATCCATATATTCCGCCATAAAAATTAATATTCTCTTTAAGTGTAAGATCTTCGTACAATGAGAATTTCTGGCTCATGTAGCCGATGTTCTTTTTAAGCTTATTACGCTGGGTATTGATATCGTACCCGGCAACCTTTGCTTCACCTGATGTCGAAGACAGGATACCTGTAAGCATCTTGATCGCCGTGGTTTTTCCTGCACCGTTGGCACCGAGAAATCCGAATATCTCTCCCTGCTTTACATCAAAAGTGATATGATCCACCGCAGTGAACTTACCGAATGTTTTTGTCAGGTCTTTTGCTGTTATTACTTTGTCGTCCATGTTTTGTATTGAGTAACTGATAAAATGAGGAATTAAGGAATTGAGTAATCGGTTCAACTTCACTTGTTACTGAATGCTTTTGTGAAAAGCATTTATTTTGTTGCTTAATTCCCCTATATCTTTTCTAAATGTATTTAATTCTTCTTCCGCTATAAAGTCTAAGTCTTTTGATATTATTAACTGATTCATAATTTCCATTAAAATGGAATAGGCCATTTCAATAAAATGAGCTTTGTCTTTCTGCGACAATCTTGAGTTTCCTTCAGCAATGTTTGATGATACTGAAATAGCAGCCCTTCGTAATTGCGATGTTAATCCGTATAGTTCATCACTTGGAAAAGCAGAGGTTGCTTTGTATACCTTAATGCTTAACATTCTGCTTAATTGCCAGATCTCTAATTTTTCAAAACTAAAAGTGAACATGATTTTTTCTATTTATTAATTCTTTAAATCAATTCATCAGTTCTTCAAATACTCAATTCCTCAAAAATTATTTCATCAACTCCATAAATACATCCTCAATAGATGCTTTAATAGGTTTAATACTTTCAATATTTATATCGTTTTTCATCAAATGTTCTGTGATAGCTTTTTCAGGTACATCGTCGTTTGTTGCAAGGTGAACTGAATGACCGAATGAAAAAACTGATATCTTATTATCAAAAGTCTCAAATGCTTTCAGTGTTTTGTAATTGTTTTCAGTTTCAATCTTCCACAGTTTATGCGGGTATTTCTCCGCAACCCCTGCAGGAGTATCTATGGTCAGGATATTACCGTTCTGAATAAGTGCAACTTCATCGCAAAGTTCGGCATCATCCATGAAAGGAGTAGATACAAGAGTTGTCAGTCCTGTAGTTTTCAGTTTTCGAAGCATGTCCCAGAACTCTTTTCTGGATACCGGGTCAACACCTGTAGTCGGCTCATCAAGCAACAGAACATCAGGCTTGTGTATCAGGGCACACGAAAGCGCAAGCTTCTGTTTCATGCCGCCCGATAATGCACCTGCACGCCTGTGCTTGAATGGTTCAAGCATCTTGTAAATATCCTCGATAATGTGATAATTCTCTTCAACGGTTGTGTTGAATACGGTGGCAAAGAAGTTGAGATTCTCTTCAACGGTCAGGTCCATATACAGTGAGAAATGCTCAGGCATATAACCTACTATTTTACGTATCTCCTTGTAATCCTTAACTGTGTCAAAATCTTTTACTGTAGCTTTGCCTCCTGTAGGTATCAACAGCGAGGTAAGTATCCTGAACAGTGAGGTCTTCCCCGAACCGTCAGGGCCTATGAGACCGTAAAGCTGTCCTTTCTCCACCTCAAAACTGATCCCTTTCAGCGCTTCTACCTCTCCGTAGTTCTTTGTTATGTTTTCTATCTTGATCATTTTTTAGCTGTTAGCTTTTTGCTTTTA
>JAOZOF010000215.1:4380-6218 GCA_029933425.1 Marinilabiliaceae bacterium | reverse complement strand
TCTCTCTGCAAAACAAACCCCATCATATGAAAGTCAGGATTTTTGATTTTACAGGCGGTAAATGTTTTTTGTAAACGCATGAAAAAATGAGTTTTCGAAATAACAGTAAATTTCAACATGCACAACTCCTTCCCTCTAAGCTCAAATTCAATATTCAACAAAACCGATTAACTTTACACTATGCAAATGCTAACATCAAAAACAGGGAACCTGGTTAAGATTTTTGCAAAAACCATTGAAGAGGGTGCTTTGCAGCAAATCAGGGAACTTGCGGATTTTGAACCGTACAGGGATTCGAAGATACGCATTATGCCCGATTGTCATGCCGGCATTGGCTGCACCATCGGCACAACCATGACCATTAAAGATAAAGTTACCCCAAACCTTGTGGGAGTGGATATCGGATGCGGAATGCTAACGATAAAACTCAAAGAAGAAAGTATCAACTTTGAGAAATTCGATAAAATGATCCGCAGGCATATTCCGTCAGGAAAGGCAGTTCACAAAAGGCCGAAAGTAAACTTCGATTTCTCGAAACTAAGGTGCAAAGGCGAGGTTGATGTGGAAAGAGCATTAAAGTCCATTGGCACCCTAGGCGGCGGGAATCATTTTATCGAGATCGATAAAAACGACAAAAATGAACTTTACCTTGTGATCCACTCCGGCAGCAGGCACATCGGCAACGAGACAGCCCGCCTTTATCAGAAAAGGGCTGTTGAAACTTTGAACAAACAATCAAAAAATATTGATTCCATAATATCTAAGCTGAAAGCACAAAACAGACATTCCGAAATTCAAAAGGTAATTAAAAAGGCAAAAGCAGGTACTGTATCACAATTGCAAAAGAACCTTGCATATCTCGAGGGCAACCTGTTCGATGACTACATGAACGACATGCAGATAATGCAGCACTATGCAAGTGTTAACCGCCGCACCATGGCCGACATAATTCTTGAAAATACAGGGCTTACAGAAACTGAATCTTTTGAAACAATACACAACTATATCGACTTCAACCGGATGATACTGCGCAAAGGGGCCGTGAGTGCCGAAAAAGGAGAAAAGCTTCTTATTCCTCTGAACATGCGCGATGGTTCACTTATCTGCACCGGCAAAGGCGATCCCGACTGGAACTACTCTGCACCACACGGAGCAGGCCGCCTGATGAGCCGCACAGAAGCAAAAAACAAACTTGACCTTTCTGATTTTCAACAACAGATGCATGGTATTTTTACTACATCGGTTTCAAAAAGCACCATTGACGAAGCTCCCGGGGCTTACAAACCAATGGAGGAGATAATTGAACAGATAGATGGAACAGTTGAGATTGTTGATATCATAAAACCCGTTTACAATTTCAAGGCACCTTAATCCATATCAGATCATATTTTCAGAAACTAATCTCAGTGCTCATATAATCCGGTATTTCCTTTTGCCCATCCGGATAACAGTTGCTGTATCAGTTCGGGTTTTTCACCGGCAATATTCACAGACTCAATATCCGTTTTTGTATGGTCATACAGTTCATATACTTTTTTGTTGTTCCTGAAATAAACAGTAAATCTGTAATCAGGTGTTCGCATCGATATCCCGTTCCTGAAATAACTGTACGCAGTGTTATTCCAATTTTCTGATTTACCTTGCAACAGAGGAATAAAACTTTTCCCGTCAACCCAATCCGGAACTTTCAGACCGCACAATTCACTTAATGTGGGATAAATATCGACAGAGCTGACTATATTCTCATTTTTAAGTCCTTTTGACATTCCCGGCACTTTAACTATCAGTGTACTTCTTACGGCACGTTCAAAAATCGTATGCTTACCCCAGACAAGCTG
>JAOZOF010000215.1:0-4280 GCA_029933425.1 Marinilabiliaceae bacterium | reverse complement strand
GCTTGAATTCTCCGGAATCCGTCTTACGGGAGCTAAAGGTATCTCATCCTCATCGTACATATTCCAGTATTTGGCCGGAGAAGTGAACGGCAAATGAGGTTTAAAAAATCCTACTCCCAAAAAGAAAGGCTGCTTTTTATTTTTTAATTCCCTGAGTTTTTTAATGGCAAGTTGTGCTGTCAGGGCGTCAACATAACCGGTATCATCCACCTCTCCCCTCTCGTAAGGCTTAACCAGGTTATCAAGCTCATTTCTGTTCGTTCCGTCGGCATAACCAAAAAATGCATTATGACCTGTACCCCATTTCCCGGAATTAAAAAGCATTTCATCCCAACTGTAAGGTAATTCCAACACATTGCTTTTAGGTTCAAGATAACCATACACATACCCGTCGGGATAATGGCTGATCTTACCTATGCCAACCGTATAATATCCGTTTTGTCTGAGATAATGAACAAATGTTTCAGGCTTTGCCGATTCCGGCTTATGCGTCAGATGAGTAACACATGCATGATTCGACAGATCAGCCCTGCTTTTAGGCAACAGTCCCGTTAGCATCGAATAACGGGAAGCTCCGCAAGTAGGCACCTGAACATAGTGCCTTGTAAACAACACTCCTTCGGAAGCAAGCCTATCGATGTTAGGTGATTTAATCATCTTATTCCCATAACATCCAAGTTCAGGACGCAGATCATCAACAGCAATGAACAATACATTAAATTTTTCTTTTGTAACGGTTTTCCCGGCATTACTCCCGGAGCATGACGTTAACGCAACAATTAAGGTCATACTGATAAAAAAAGATATCTTCATAGATTAATCATTTTGAAATACTGCAAGATAAAAATTAATCATCTGAAAAAACAATTAAAATTGCATCAGACACAAATTCGGATTATTTTAGTGTACGATATTAAAATTCATAACTATGAAAAAAGTATTCATCTTTTTTGCCGAAGGATTTGAAGAGATCGAAGCAATAACTCCGGTGGACGTGCTGCGTCGTGCAGGAATAGAGGTTATCACAGTTTCTGTTACCGGAAAGCATGTTGTAACAGGTTCCCACAACATAAAAATAACAACTGACACTTTGATCGGAATAATCAAAGATGAGCAGGCCGACATGCTGATACTTCCGGGAGGAATGCCGGGAGCACTGAACCTCAACAGCAATGAAACACTGAAAGAGATGATCAGAAAACATTCAGACAAGGGAAAACAAGTGGGTGCAATATGTGCCGCACCATTGGTACTTGGCGAAATGGGACTTCTCGAAAACAAAACGGCAACCTGCTATCCGGGATTTGAAGACCGGCTTAAAGGAGCTGAAGTAACAACAAATCCCGTTGAAACAGCAGGGAATATTGTTACGGGGAAAGGTGTGGGAGCCGCCATGAAGTTTGCACTTGAGCTTGTGGCTCAGCTTAAGGATGAAAAAACAGCAGATGAGTTAGCCGCCAGGATGGTCGTCGAATAATCTAAGATCAACTTTAAGCTTTTAAAGAAATTAACTGATTAATTGATTAACTGATCAACATATCATATAGTTGTTAATAAGTATCTCCCGATTGTTGAAAACCTGCAAACCATACATTTGACATTAAAACCATAATGGCAGAAATTGTTTAAAAGTTTTCAGCATGATAGGGAAAGCACCACCTCAGAACCAGATGAATCTTTTTCGGCCAATGTTACATGAGTTCATCAACATGCGTCATGAACTGGTCGTATTGGCGAACAATATCGACTGGGGCTATTTCGAAAAAGCTTTTGCAAAACATTATTCCCGTCGTGGCAAACCCTCAATGCCTATCAGGTTTATGACAGGTGCACTTTTACTCAAGCAGATGTACAACATGAGCTATACAGAGCTTGCCCGGAACTGGATTTCAAACCCCTACATGCAATATTTCTGCGGAGAGGCCTGTTTCCGGTACAGATTCCCGTGTGATCCTTCCGATTTTGCTCATTTCAAAAAACGAATCGGGAACAAAGGACTTGAGATAATTTACTCCTTCATGCCAGAAACAAAAGAGATCATTACTGAAAAAGTAAGCGAATAACATCAAAATAAATATCGGGCCTTTTGAATAGTTGGAATAATTCATCAAACGGCCTGAAGTCTTTTCAGTAAGTTTCAGAATTTTACTGAATATTTGACAGACTATGCTGACCTTTATGCAGATATTTTTCTATTTAATCTTATGGAATAGTTTTTGCCTACTTTTCAGCGTTAAAAAGAGACTTTGACAACTGCTGTAATCATTGTTCTGATCGATGAATTACAGGTTTAAACATTTCTTTTGATCAACATTAATCTTAAAAATAACAAAAAAGCATGAAGTATATAGACTATTATAAAATACTTGGGATCAGCAAAAATGCCTCGGAAGCCGAAATAAAAAAGGCATACCGGAAACTTGCCCGCAAATTTCACCCTGATGTGAATCCGGGTGATAAAAATGCAGAGCACAAGTTCAAGGAGATCAATGAGGCTTATGAGGTTTTAAGCAATCCTGAGAACAGAAAAAAATACGACCAGTACGGAGAGAACTGGAAGCATGCCGATGAGTTCGAGAAAGCAAAACAGCAGCAACAATACTCTTATCAGCATGCAGGAGGCAGCATGGGCGGATTTGAAGATGCATTTAGCGGCGGTTTCGGCGAAAGCGGTTTTTCCGATTTCTTCGAAACACTGTTTGGTAGTGGCGCAGGACATTCACACCGCAGTCATAGTTCTGCTAAGTTCAGGGGACAGGATTACACAGCCGAACTTCAGCTCTCGTTGCAGGATGTGTACAAAACACACAAACGTGTCCTGACCGTTAACGGCAAGAACATCAGAATAACAATCCCTGCAGGGGTTGAGAACGGACAGGTGATCAAGATCAAGGGACACGGCGGTAAAGGTATCAACGGAGGACCTAACGGTGACCTGTATATTAAATTCACCATAGTGAATAACACTCCGTTCAAACGCGACGGAAACAACCTGTATCTGACTGTTGATCTTGACCTTTATACAGCTGTGCTGGGTGGCGAAATAACGATCAATACACTCGACGGCAAAGTGAAACTGAAGGTTAAGCCCGAAACACAGAATGGTACTAAGGTAAAGCTGAAAGGCAAAGGTTTCCCCGTATACAAAAAAGCAGGTGTTCACGGTGATCTGATAATCACATACAACATCAGGATACCGACAAACCTGACATCTAAAGAGAAAGAATTGTTTAAAGAACTGGCTAAACTGAGATAAGATGGATATGAAGAACTTAATACCGATAGATCAACTTTGCGGAGTGTACGAGATACCACGTTCATTCATCGACGAACTGTGCAGCTACGAGCTTGTAGAGGTAATTGATATGAATGAGAACAGGTATATCCCGCATGACCACATAAAGACAATAGAAAAGATGATGCGCCTGCATTTCGACCTTGAAATTAATTACGAAGGTCTGGATGTGGTTATGCATCTGCTTGAAAGAATTGATGAACTGGAAAAGGAGGTTAATTATTTGAGGAATAAACTAAGCATTTATTCAGCAGAAGATTTTTAAATAAAATCAATGAGTTTTTGTAAACCCTTTCAATTAAATTGAAGGGGTTTATTTTTTAGAATATGTTGTTAATCTTTTGATATTGCTGTAAATTTGATTAGTTAATTTAAATCTGCAGTTATGAGCATACAATATATTTCGGATAGCCAGGGCAAAATTACAGGCGTTTTTATACCTATTTCGGAATGGAATATTTTAAAAAAGAAATACAAAGATATTGACGAAGCAGACATTTACATTTCACAGGATCAAATAGATATTGTAAATGAAAGATTAGAGGAATATTATAAGAATCCTGACTCTGCGTTAGATTTTGACTCTGCTATGAATGACATTGAAAAGGACCTGTAATGTATAAAATCGTCATACTGTCTGCAGCTAAGAAAGATGTCGCAAGTGCTGCATTTTGGTACAATAGGCAGCAGGCCGGTTTAGGAAAAAGATTCACTTTTGAAGTTCGTCAAAAAATAAAATTCATTAAACAAAATCCTAAAGCAACAAATGTAAGATATAATAATGTAAGGACAACTAACCTCAGCATTTTTCCATATATGATCCACTATACTATCGATGATAAAAGACAGACCATTGTAGTCTTAGCCGTTTTTCATACAAGCCGTGATCCTCAAGAATGGAAAAAAAGAAAGAAGCATTTACCATGAAAAATCATAAACTAATACCGGAATTTAAGAGTGAAGATGAAGAAAGAGAATTCTGGAG
>JAOZOF010000214.1 GCA_029933425.1 Marinilabiliaceae bacterium | reverse complement strand
CTTAAATCACCGGAAGAGATATGGATGGCAAGTCTGCTAAGTATTGAGGCCGGAACTGATTTCATCAAGACATCTACAGGAAAACAACAGCCTGCCGCAACACCTGAAGCTTTTTATGTCATGGCGAAAGCGGCAAGAGCATTCTTTGAAAAGACAGGTAAAAAGATCGGGTTGAAAGCTGCAGGAGGAATTTCTACTACCGATGATGTTTTGCTTTACTACGGCATTGTAAAGTCTGTGCTTGGACAAGAATGGTTGAACAACAAACTTTTCAGGATCGGAGCATCACGATTAGCCAACAATTTATTAAGTGATATACTTTCTTTAGAAAAGGGTGAAAAAAGGGAGATCAAATATTTTTAATTGAGATCATGGATAGTCAAAATCCATACTTTATACGGGGCACCCGGGGAAGCAGAGCGGCATGCAGTAGTGATGGTCTGGGGACAGGTTTTGATCGTTTTCGCAAGGTTACGTTTTTAATCCTTGTCGGGCTGTTGGTTGTTTTTGCTGCATTTACTTCGCACCGGAATGAAAAGGTTGGCGAAAGATATATTCAGGATAACAAAAGAACAGTGTCACCTGTTAACACAACTTACTATATTGATCCCGTAAACGGTAGTGACAGCAATATCGGCACTGATAAAAACTCTCCTTGGCATTCATTCGATAAGATAAACTCAATGGTCCTTACCGAAGGGAATGTAGTGAAAATTGTTTCTGCCGGCATATTGAAAAGGTCACTCTTTCTGATAGCTGAAGGAACTTCTGAAAATCCTGTTACAATAGATTTTGCTCCGGGCAGATATGATTTCTTCTCCGAAAATGCCGTTAAGCGAAGGTTTTATATATCGAATACAAATGATGCTCCGGACTCTTTGAAATCTATTGCGTTTTATTTGCGAAAGTGCAGAAATATCAAATTTTTAGGCAATGGGGCAGAGTTTGTTTTCAGGGGAAAGGTTATGGAAACCGTCATTGACAGTTCGGAAAATATCTCGATAGAAAATCTTAGTTTTGATTACAACCGGCCGACTGTTTCTGAGATGAAGGTTGTTAAAGTTTCGGAGAAGTATGTGATTGCCGAGATACAAAAGGATTCAAAGTATGAGATTAATGATTATTCATTGATGTGGATAGGAGAGGGATGGAAACACCGGGCACAACGACTTTGGCAGGTATTTAATCCGGAAACTGGTAATATCTATCGTAACAATTTTCCGGTAAAGAGTTTGAAATTTGAAGCCATATCGCCGGGAATGGTCAGGATTAGTTTTGAAAGAGATCCCGGTTTTAAAGCAGGATTGATCTATCAGAACAGAAACACGTTCAGGGATTATGCTGCGGTGTTTTCAAGGAACAGTAAAAATATACTTTGGAAAAACGTTAATGTGTACTTTATGCACGGGATGGGTTTTGTAAGCCAGTTTTGTGAAAATATAACTTTTGATAATCTAATCGTGGCACCGAAAAAAGGCTCGGGTCGAACATGTGCTGCATGGGCCGACATTCTTCACTTTTCAGGATGTAAAGGAAAGATAGAGATAAAAGATTCATACTTGTCTGCAGCTAACGATGATGCAGTAAATGTACATGGAACACACCTGAGGATCACTGATATTATTTCGGAGAAGAAAGTAAGAGTGCGGTTTATGCATCCCCAAACATATGGATTTTATCCGTTTTATGCGGGTGATAGCATTGAGTTCATAAGTGCAAAAACACTATTGCCGTATTCAGGTAATGTTGTAACAGATATTAAGATGCTTAACTATCATGAATTCGAGCTTTACTTGAAAGATAATATTCTCGATGATGTGAAAAACAAAGATGTTATTGAGAACATTACATGGACTCCGGATGTTAATATCAGAAATACAACAATAACCCGTATCCCGACACGGGGTGTGCTTGTAACCACCAGGGGTGAGGTTGTTATTGAGAACAATGAGTTTTTAAGAACACACATGAGTGCAATATTAATTGCTGACGATGCGAACAGTTGGTATGAATCAGGTTATGTGAAGAATGTTCTTATTGAAAAGAACAGATTTATTGATTGCGGAAGACCTGTTATCAATATTCATCCTGAAAATAAGATAACAGTTAAGAATAGCTTTGTTCACAGTAATATAAGAGTAACGGATAATTATTTTCAACTTGGGAGCTTTCCTGTTGTGGCAGCAAAAAGTGTTAATGGTTTATCTTTTACGGGAAATATTATCGAAGGAGCAAAAGATAAAAAAAATGACGGGCTTGTTTCTTTTAAAGCCTGCAGTAGAATTGATCTGAAAAATAACAAAGTCAAAAATTAAACTATGCTACATTTTATAAATACAAAGATGTTTTTTGTGGTGGTATTAATTTTCACAGCATTGTCTGTTAATGCCCAAAACTTCCCTGACAGATCGAATGTTGCTAACAGAAAAAAGGCAGCACCGGATAACTGTATCATCACAGCCAAAGTAATACGGGTTGTGCCTGCAAGGAAAAGATCATCGAAGGAGAAGTGTAAAAATTCACCATGCCTGGTGAAAACCAGGATCATAAAAGTAAATGCTTACGGAAGTGCATTTCCGGTAAAATTTCATAATAATCAAAAATTAAAAATTATTTTTGTCTATTCTGCTAAAGCTTTTGATGGCGGAAGAATAAAATTACCGGGGCTAAAAAGAGGGGATATCTTTGAGGCATCTGTTGAGGCAAAACAGAAGATCAACAGTGACGAAGCCGAATTTTATGTTTATCGTTATAAGAAGAATCCTTAAAAAAGGGGAAAACCTAAGGAAGAATTAAAGTTAAGAACTTACACGAATATCGTTGAATAAATCAAGATTTTATGAAGAATTATACCAAAACAGCAGTGACTCTGTTTATCATTCTGATGGGCGGTTTTTCTCTGTCAGCTCAGACAAAACCGAGGGTTAAAGATGATCCCATAAACAGGGTCATCTATGAGACCAAAAGACTTGTTGATCCTGTAACAGGCAGGATTCCTGAAGATATTAGGCAACGTGAACTGGCATTTGCAAGAGGATTGCCTCATGGTGATCTGAAAAGTTTAAACGCAACAGGATGGATAAATCGCGGACCGTTCAATGTGGGTGGACGTACACGGGCTCTTGCCATTGATGTGAATGATGAGAATATCATTCTTGCAGGTGGTGTTTCTGGCGGTATGTGGCGCTCAACTGACGGAGGAAGCTCCTGGACTATGGTTACTGCTCCCGACCAATTGCATAGTGCAACTGCTATCGCGCAGGATACAAGAGCCGGTCACACCGATACCTGGTACTATGTTACGGGAGAGTTGTCAGGAAACTCTGCGACTGCTACGGGAGCTTATTATCAGGGCGACGGTGTATTCAAGTCTACTGACAACGGAATAACCTGGACCTTACTTGAATCAACTTCATCAAATACTCCTCAGACTTTTGACAAATTCTTTGATTACTGCTGGAATGTTAAAGTATCTCCGGTAACAGGTTCTGTGTTTGTGGCTACTTACGGGGCCATTAAACGTTCACAGGATGGAGGAGTTACCTGGGAGACGGTGTTCAATACTGATAACGGTACTGATGATAATTATGTTTATGCTCAATCTACCGATATAGATATAAGTTCCACCGGAACAGTGTATGCTGCATTCAGTACAGAAGGTGATATTTATGGTTTTTACAGATCAGATTCGGATGGAGATAAAAGTTCATGGATCGAAATAACACCTGATGCTATGCCGGCTTCTTACAACAGAACGGTCATCTCCATAGCTCCAAGTAACGAAAATATTGTTTACTTCCTTACTCATGTAGATGGTGAAGATGCTGCCGGGCACAATCTTTGGAAATATATGTATGATTCGGCAAATGACAGCTATGGCTGGGAAGATCTTTCTGGTAATATCCCTGATGAGTCAGGCTCTACAGGATCGTTTGATTCACAGGGAGGATATGACCTTTTAGTTAAAGTAAAGCCTGATGATGATAATTTTGTTATTATTGGCGGAACAGATCTGTGGCGTTCGACGGATGGTTTTAGAAGCAAATCAAATTATACTAAGATAGGTGGTTATGGTCCGTCTAATGATTTAAGCACGTATACCAATCATCATGCCGATCAGCATAGTTTGGTGTTTTATCCGGGAAATACAAAAAAGGTGATCTCAGGTCATGACGGCGGTCTGAGTTTAACCGATGATATCACAAAAACAAATGCAAACGCCGCAGAGGAATCTGTTGTATGGAGTACTTTGAATGTTGGATATCTTACCACACAGGCGTATGCTGTAGCTATTGATATGGCTACGAACGGAGATGGTGGAATTATAGCAGGATTTCAGGATAACGGGACATACAGAATAACATCAACGGATGCACAGAGAGACTGGAATGATCTGAATGGTGGAGACGGAGGATTTTGTGCTCTTGTGGATGCCGGGAATACTTATTATTCATCATCACAGAACGGAACTGTTTACCGGGATTGGTATGATTCAGCTTATGATACGTGGCGATGGACTCAGGTTGATCCTGACGGTGCAACAGGACAGGATTTTATAAATCCGTTCCTGCTCGATCCGAATAATTCCAAGATGATGTATTACACTGCCGGTGATGTTATCTGGCGGAATTCCGATCTGACGGAGATCCCTGCTTATCAGCAAAAGCCTGCAACTAAGAATTGGGTGGAGATGACCAATACCCGGGTTTTGGATAATCAGATCACAGCGTTGGATGTTTCCTATAATCCGGCAAATATTCTTTATTACGGTACTGATCAGGGGCGGGTATTTAAAGTGGAAAATGCCAATACCGGTGATCCTGTAAATGCTGAGATCACAAGTACAGATTTTCCGACAGCCAATATTGGTTGTGTTAAAGTTAATCTTTTTAACTCTGATGAGGTTCTGATCTCATTTACAAATTATAAAGTTGTCAGCATCTGGCGTACTGTTGATGGCGGGAGCACATGGGAATCGATAAGCGGGAATCTTGAGGAAAATGCTGACGGTTCGGGTAATGGTCCGTCTGTTCGCTGGGTTGATATGTTGCACAAAAGCGATGGCACCAATTTATATTTTGCAGCAACAAGTACCGGGCTTTACTCTGCTTCGGCTCTGAACGGCGACAACACTCAATGGACACAGGAAGGTCCGGATCTGATAGGGAATGTTGTTGTGGATATGGTTAAGGCAAGAAAAGACGGAACTGTGGTGATCGGAACCCACGGGAATGGCATTTACGGTGCCAAATTCGATGTTACAAGTTATATTCGCAAGAACAGGATCGATAATGTCAATGCCAGGATTTATCCAGATCCTTCAGACGGAATATTTACCATTGAAGTACAAAACTCTGTTCCTGCATCATACAGGGTTATCATTTTTAATATGTCCGGTCAGGCTGTTTACTACAGCGAACAAAAAAACATCATGAATTTGCATCTTAATGTTGATCTGACAGATCAACCCAAAGGTGTTTATAACATTCAGGTGATGAAAGGTTCTGATGCATTTACCTACAAAATGTTGCTGAAGTGATATGCATTTTCGTTTTTTGACAATTGCCCGTCTCCGTATTTCTTCCTCACCCCCTGCCCCTCTCCTCGCAGGTGAGGGGGAAAGTTCCGTAGGAGCGGCATACTGGTTACCCGGGGTGTTCGTTTTTTCACCCTCTACCCCCCTATAAGGGGGAACTATTTTAGCTTTCCCTTCAGGGCCTGCCTGGCCAGTCAGACAGGGACGGGAGGGGTAAAACTCACGTGACAAAACCCCGACACACAAGGTTTTTGGTCTTTCGCATTCCTTGACGATTGCCTGTCTTCACTACCGTTTCGACAGTCAATGTCTCTAAAAGTTATGCTGTTTATTAAACCTTTGATGTCCGACGAAGGAGGTCGTCAAACGGCGCAGCACACCGATGTTGCGGTGCTACGCACCTTGGTTTTTTGAGGAACTGAGTAATTGATAAATCGAGGAAGTGTATCATCCACGAATAGACACGAATTAACACTAAAAAATCATTTGCGATAATTCGCGCCATTCGCGGTTACTACTTTTACGTTCCTTGCCGATTGCCTTTCGGCAATGGCTCAAAAAGCCCGGACATAAAAACTTATTACCTTATTTTTCCATTACAAGACTAAAAAACAAGATACTTACCATCGATCACACTGGCTATTTCGGAACGTTTTGTGCCAGTGATTCCGGTCTGTTTGTGCCAGTGAT
>JAOZOF010000486.1 GCA_029933425.1 Marinilabiliaceae bacterium | reverse complement strand
TATGAGCCCAACGAGCTACCAACTGCTCCACCCCGCAATGTATTTTTAATATCTTGAATTGCCCTTTGGCAAGATTTTTTGTTTTTGCGAGTGCAAATATAGTTGATAGGGGTTAAAGTGCCAAATTTTACAGAAAAAAAGTTGAGCTGATGATAGCGGCTTAATTTAATTTTTAACTTTGCTTGCATTCCGAAAATTATCTTTTATCACAGAAATGGCAAAATCAGATAAAAAGAAGTCATTATATAAAAAGCTGAGAAATCATTACAGGCTTTCTATATTCAATGAACAAACGTATGAAGAGGTTTTGGGGATGCGTCTTTCGCGTCTGAAGGTTTTTACGGTTGTGGGAATAACCTCCATGTTACTGATAGTTTTAGTTACGTTGCTGATAGCTTTTACGGGGCTGAGGGAATATATTCCGGGTTACCCTTCCGGAGAAGAGCGGCGAATGATAGTAAGGAATGCCCAGCTTGTTGATTCGTTAATGATTGAGATCGACAGGCGCGACAGGTTCTTTAATAATATCAAGTCTATTGTTAACGGTGAGATCCCTGAAGGAGCTTCACCGGATGATGTGATAAAAGATAAAAAGGAGATCAAACCGAAACAAAAGATACATTTTAATAAATCGACTGAGGATTCGCTGTTCCGTTTGCAGGTTGAAGAGCAGGACAGGTTCAACCTTTCTGATGGGAACAGCTCAGGTTCAAGATTCACATTGGAACAGACTTCCTTTTTTCCACCGCTAAAAGGCGTGATCGTTAACCGCTTTGGTGGTTCACGCGGACATTACGGTGTTGATATAGTAGCTGGTCCTGAAGCAAGAGTGTCGTCAGTCCTTGACGGAACTGTGTTTTTTGCAGGCTGGACAGTTGAAACAGGCTATGTGATAGGTATTCAACATGCAAATAATCTGGTGTCATTTTATAAACACAACTCTGTATTGTTGAAAAAAGTAGGTGACAGGGTCAAGGCAGGGGAGGCAATTGCCAATGTTGGGAATTCGGGAGAATATACCACCGGTCCTCATCTTCATTTCGAACTTTGGTATAATGGTGTTCCATTAAATCCTGAAGAGTATATTAATTTTAATTAAAGCAGAGGTTCGGGCAACAGGTAACATTGATGGTATGAAAAAGCGAGTTGCAATTTTAGGGTCTACCGGTTCGATAGGAAAACAAACACTTGAAGTAATAGAGCAGCATCCTGATGATTTCGGGGTTGAGGTACTGACAGCCCGTAACAGTGTGGAAGAACTGATAGCCCAGGCACAGAAATATAAACCCGATTCTGTTGTTATCGGCAATAAGGAGAAATATCAGGAGGTTAAAACAGCATTGGCCGATGAGCCGGTGAAGGTTTATGCCGGAAACGAAGCCATTGATCAAATCGTTCAGGGTGGCAATGTGGATATAGTATTGACCGCCATGGTAGGTTTTTCGGGATTGACACCTACGATTAATGCTATAAAGGCCGGCAAGACAATAGCCCTTGCCAATAAAGAAACAATGGTTGTAGCCGGAGAGATAGTAACTGAACTTGCTCACAAACATAAAGTAAGTATCCTGCCGGTCGATTC
>JAOZOF010000213.1 GCA_029933425.1 Marinilabiliaceae bacterium | reverse complement strand
TTGTTTTGATTGGAACTCTGCACCTTTCGGCAGGAGTGTATTCACAAACAAAAAAGTTGAATCTGAACCTTAAAAATGTTTCTTTGAAACAGGTTCTTGAAGAGCTGGAGAAAAAAACTGATATGACATTTCTCTACAGCGATTCTAATCTTGATGTAAATAAGGCAGTTACAATCGTGGCACATGATCAGACCCTTGAGCAGATACTGGACAGGTTGTTCCAGGGAAATTCTGTTCATTATTCAATGATCGAAAATCACATCATTCTGTCTGTTAAACCGTCAGGAAGAACGTCTTATGCACAGCAACAGAAATATACTGTTACAGGTAAGGTAGTTAACAAAGTAGGCGATCCGCTGCCCGGTGTAAATGTATACGAAAAAAGTAATCCTCAGCACGGTGTTATAACAAGTGCCGACGGAAGTTACTCTATTACATTTACAAATAAAGATGCAACTCTTGTATATTCCTTTATAGGATACGAGAACCAGGAGCTGCCGGTTGCAGGTCGTAACGTTATAAATGTTACACTGATCGAGAAATCTCAGGATATCAGTGAGGTTGTGGTAACGGCTCTTAGTATTCCGAGGGATGCCAAAACTCTTGGATATTCAGTATCTAAGGTTGACAACGAAAGGATACTTGCCAGTGGTACTCCGATGAATGCATTGCAGTCATTATACGGCAGTGCGGCAGGTGTACAGGTTTCGGGAACAGCATCAGGCCCCACAGGAGGTATGAAGATCAATATTCGTAATGCTGTTTCATTTGACCCGAACTCAACGACAAGACCTTTAATAGTTGTTGACGGTGTACCTATTCACGATGAGAACACAAGTATGGGATATGGAGTAACAAGCCGTGATAATGGTACCGGTATTAACGACATCAACCCTGATGATATTGCTTCTTTCGAAATTCTGAAAGGTGCAAAGGCATCTGTACTTTATGGTAGTGAAGGTGCCAACGGTGTTATCCTCATTACAACCAAGAGTGGTAAGAAAAATAAAGGACTGGGAGTATCTGCTTCAGTTGCCACATCATGGGATAACATTGCTTTTATGCCTGAATTTCAGGATATGTACGGAACAGGTCGTAGTCCGAGTACTGTTGAAACAGATGAGCAAGGTTTCTATTTAGACGAGAACAACGAAAGAACACTGGACTACAGTGGCTCTGCTTTCGGTCCTAAATTTGATCCCAATGTAATGCTTAACTGGTGGGACGGAAGTAAAAGACCATGGGCGGCAAGAGATGAAAGCGTATATGATAAGATGTATCGTACAGGACACCAGACTACTACAAACGTAGCTTTCAGTGATGCCAACGATAAAGGATCTATCCGTCTGTCATATACAAATATGCAGTTTACTTCAACAACTCCGGGTGCTAATTTCGACAGGAACTCTTTCAGTTTAAGTGTTAAATATGACCTTAACGATTACATCTCAATAAAATATTCAGGTAATTACTATTTTATGTCGAATTTAAATGCAGCAACCGCAAACACTATGGATGCACAGGGATCACGTGCAAGTCTTGGTGCTTACAGTGCTGACATTGATGTTGACTTGTTAAGGGAATATATGGTTACAGATGACGGATACAATTATTTTGCAAATCCGGAAAACCGTCGCCTTGTTTCAAACGGACGTATGAGTGTTATTGGTTTCTTCTGGAATCAGGAACAAAATCAGAATATTTATAACAGAAATCATAATATCCAGTCTTTGACCCTTGACCTTAAGATCAATAAGGTTTTCAGTGCCCAGGTATTGGGAGGTGTTGATGCAACAATTGCAAGGAACGAGTATAAAGGAAAACTTCAGGATCCGTCATTGATCGGGCCTAATAGTGGATCTATGTATATTGATGACACCAAAATAAACAGAAAATCTTATGGACAGGGAACAATAAACTTTAATGTTGATGCTTCTGATTTTAATTTCTCAGGATTTGTGGGAGGTGTTATGCGTCATGATTATTATGAGAAAAAAGGTGCCTCTGTAACAGGAGGAATGGTAATTCCTAACTGGTTCTCATTCAGCAACCTTCCTTCAGGTCAGCAGCCTGTTTATCATTATGGTAATGGTGAAGAGATGTTGTACAGTTTGTTAGGATCATTTCAATTTTCATGGGCTGATCAGGTATACATTGAATTACAGGGAAGGAATGACTGGTCTTCAATTTTGCCTCCGCAAAATAACAGTTATTTCTATCCGGGTGTGAGTGCTACATGGCTTTTCCATGAAACATTCTCATTGCCTTCATGGGTGCAATTTGCCAAATTAAGAGCATCGGCTGCAGATGTTGGTCGTCCCGGTCCCCGTTACTTCAGTAATGTTAACTATGGCGTTTCACAATCGGGTGCCGGTTACATATTGATCCCGCCTAGTGACCTTCCGCCGATGGATGAGGACGGTGTTCCTAATCTGGAGCCTGAAAGAAAGCGTGAATGGGAATTCGGTCTCGAATCATATCTGTTTAACGGATCGAGGTTAGGATTTGACTTTTCATATTATTTTGCTGACACCTATAATCAGATCATGAAGGTGACAGCTCCTCCGGGAATGGGTGTTAATTATATCAGAATGAATGCCGGTGACGTTTCTAACCGTGGTTGGGAACTATCCTTGAAAACAAAGCCGGTACTTAACAATAATTTCGAATGGGATCTGAATTTTACGTTCGCTCATAGTAAAACACGCGTTGAAGAACTTGACGGTGAATTAGAGTCATTAAGCCTTTGGGGAACCAACGGATTGAACGCCGTTGCCGAGGTTGGCGGTGAATATGGTCTTATTTACCAGCAAAAAGGATGGCAGAATTACATTAACCCGTCGGATGACAATGACCCGAACAACGGAAAGCGTATTGTTAAGAAGGACGGATCAATGTATAATTATGCAGCTTCTTCAACCAAAATGGTCGGTAAAATACTTCCTGATCTGACAGGTGGTGTATTCAGTTCATTCAGCTATAAGAACCTCAGGTTCATCTTTAATATTGACTACTCATTCGGAGCATTCTTTATTTCTGAAACTGAAACATACATGATGGCTGCCGGTGTGCTTGATAATACATTAAAATACAGGGATAAAGAACATGGAGGTCTTGAGTATCATCTCGACGGAGGACAGAAAGTTGCAGGCTCTGATCCAAACGGAGGACCATCGTATTGGGATGGTGTTCTTCTTGATGGAGTTTATAAGGATGGAACTCCCAACGATCAGGTAGTATCGGCTGAAGATTACTACTATCAGTCATACTTCTCGAACGGATTCTTCCCCGAGGACAGAATGTTCAAAAGCGACTACGTAGCATTACGTAATCTGGCATTAGATTATTCATTACCCAAGAGATGGGTAAATAAGATCAAATTGCAGGATCTCACAATGTCTGTTTTTGCTAACAATGTTGCTTATATATATAAAGCTGCACCAAACAGTATTCCTGAAGCAGTGAACGGAACAGGTTGGGGAAGCAGTTCATATGGAACAACAGCTTTGCCGGCTCAACGTTCAGTGGGATTTTCATTAAAAGTTAAGTTTTAAATTTAAAAGGCAGATAATATGAAACATATATTTATAAAATCAATTCTTATACTCCTGGTGCTGTTTTCTGCATTCTCATGTCAGGATAAGCTTGAGGAATTATATCAAAATCCTGATGGATTCTCCAAGGAACAAGCAGATAAAACAGGAGGTGTTAGTGTTATTGCAGGTTTCTTCACATCTCAACTAACACGGGGTTTCTTCCTGCGTGGTGACTATGGCTCTGTTTATCATCAGATACGAAGTGGTAACAGAATTACGGGAACCGGTATTGAACTTTATTATACTACTCCGTCATACGGGGTATCATATACTCTGAAAGATGTTGAGCATGATTGGGGTACTGGTGGCTTTAATAACAGTGTGTTCTGGAGAATTAACGGAGACTGGATAAAGCAAGTGCTTTGGGGACAAAGAGAGTATAATCTTATTCCTGAAGATAAGCGTTCTAATCTTGATAATTTGTTCATGAACCTTTTGCATGCATTAAAAGGATACGGATATCAGCGTGCTGTCGACCTTTACGATGTGGTTCCCTATATCGAAACAGGTTCTGCGGGTGCTCTTGAAGGCGATAAAGCTGAATACCTGGGACAGGAAGATATATATCCTAAAATAATTGAGGAGTTGAAAGAGGTTGATGATTATTTAGCAACAGTTAATCTTTCTGACCAGGAACAAACTATTTTCTCAAATCAGGATGTTCTTTTCCATGGCGACCTTTTAATGTGGCGTAAGTACATAAATTCGTTACGCATCAGGTTTGCACTTAATGTTAGTGAAGTGAAACCGGAACTTACATCGAGTGTTTTGTCAGACCTTGCAGGAAAGCCTGTTTTTGAGGAATGGAATGACGATGCAGGTATTGCCGACATTCAAATTGTTGAACCTTACCGTTTGCAGGTTGAGTTGGGTATTACACGTTCATTCCGTGAAAGATCGGATGACTGCCGTGCTCCTAAGAAGTTTATTCAGGATGTGATGCACTGTGTCCCCGATGATTCTGTTAAAGTATTAAACGGACAGGAACTTCACTATTTTGTGACTGACAATTCGGTTGAAGGATTGGAAAACGGAACTGTTGATCCGCGTTTGACCTATATATTCTCTAAAGATATTCTTGGAAGATATATCGGTTCAGGAAATGACTGGGATGACTGGACTGATCCAAACAGCTATTACAGCAAACTTTGTCGTTCATATTATATTAATGATCCTATCATGACAGATCCGAGTGTGACAACTTTCACATACGGACCGAATGACATGTGGACGATAACTTTAAATCAAGAAGCCATTGATGATATGTCGAAACGTGATGCATTCCTTTTGGACGCCGTTCGCACAAGACTGGGACAGTATAACGACATAGGCTGGATAGTGGGAACAGACAAGAACATGATGTCTGAGTACAATGTTCGTCCGCAGTTTAACTTCGATCTCAGGTACCCGACCCTTCATGCAGTAGAGACTCATCTTGCACTTGCCGAAGCAGCAGTAAGAGGTTTCGGAACTTTGAACGGATCAGCCAGAGAACATTACAAGAAGGCTATTGAGATTTCATGTAAGTACTGGTATGACCTTAATGTTAATAATCAGTATACTAAGCAAACAGTTCCTTCTTTCCCGTCAAACATGGACGATTCAAGGATAGAGCGTGACAGACCTGAGAAAGAGTATGATGCTTCTGCTTATGCAGAATATGCTGCGTCATTGTTTGACAATATGTCTTCTCAGGATAAGGTTCAGGCAATTTATGATCAGCTTCATATGCATTATAATTTAATGAACTTTGAAGTTCCGTTTACTGCAGCACGTCGTTTGATAAAATATCTCGGAACATGTCCTTCTACTCCTCTTGAGATCTTCACATGGAAAGAGAGAATGACTTATCCAGGAGGTATTCAGGCTTCGGATCCTGACAACTGGGCTATTATCAGTCCGCATAACGATCCTGATCTGCCGGTTTGGTTTACCGGAAGGACTGAGAAGTGGAAAAATGTATTGGAATAATGTTTAACTATTAATATACGATTATGAAAAGAATACTATATTTAGCACTTTTGTTGTTGGCCTTTACTGCCTGTTCAAAGAATAACGGAGAGATACACGGTACGGCGGAGGCAGGTGATGTTGTTTCCGGTATTACTGTTAAGCTTTACACAATTGAAACAGACATTTACGCAACAACAACTACGAACAATGATGGAGAGTTCTGGTTCAGTGATCTTCCTTCGGGAAATTATTACATCGGAGCCACAACTACTATTGACGGAGATGTTTGGGATACCGGTAATACGCCCCAGGTAGTTTACGTTAGTGATGAGATAACTAAAGAAGTTGCTCTCTCCTTGAAGAAGAAGTGATTGCACTTAAACCCAGAATGGTCATTAGAATTGAAAAAACAATTCTAATAGCCCATCGATTAAGACATTCATCTGTTTTGTTTATCACCAAAACAGTGAATCTCTAAATCAGCCTGTCCCGAGGTATCTCGGGAGGGTTAACCCGCATGGGGTCTTTAGTTCAGCGATTTCATCGCTTCCTAACGACCAATTTGGGTTAAATATGAACAATACAAAGGCTGTCCTTCCGGGATGGCCTTTGTTTGTTATTTGTCCGGTGATATTCCTTTGATGATGATCTTGTAATGTCCTTTGATGAGCATGCCGG
>JAOZOF010000485.1 GCA_029933425.1 Marinilabiliaceae bacterium | reverse complement strand
TGATCTATCTCAACTCTGAACATCCCCTCAGCAGTAAACCTGTCATTAAAGTGAATGATATTGCCACTCCTGATATCTGGCTGCTTAGCGATGGTCATTGTTTCAGGCATCAGGTCATAAATTTGTGCGACCTTGAAGATATGGAGAGTGATCTGCCGTTTGACTTTGAAGGCGGTTCGCTGGGAACTATTATGAAGATCATCGACATAGAAGGAGGCTTTACTCTGATACCCGAGCTTGCAGGTATAGAGGCACAAAGTACGGATGAAAGAAAGATCCGTCATTTTTCAAATATTGTACCTCTTCGTGAGGTTAGCCTGGTGTATACACGAAGATTTGCCAAAGCAAAAATGATCGATATGTTGGCAGAAAGTATTTCCAAATCAATTCCTGAGCAAATGTTGGATAAAGAGAGGGGAACAATAGTGGAGTGGAGGTGAGGCGTACGTCTTTAATTGTAAGGATGATGTAAAATAACTTTGAGAGCACGTGCAGCGACGGATCTCAAAGTTATTTCTGGAATGAGAGTTATTTCAGATATTGTTTGATCGCATTCACATACTCTTCAAATGCATCAATGCCCGCTTTGGTGATCTCAAGTGAAGTGTGAGGATAGTTATCTTTAAAGCTCTTTTTGATTGTGATGTATCCTGCCTGTTCAAGTTTTTTCAGTTGCACACTGATGTTGCCTGCGGTTGCTCCTGTTATCTTTTTCAATTCGTTAAAATCTGAAATCCCATTACTTACAAGAAAAGAAACAATGGCAAGACGCAACTGGGAATGCAATATGGGATTAAGTTCACTGAACATTTTTGTTGCGGTTGTGTTTTATCATTAAAATTACGCCGGGAATAAAAATTGCGACTAAGGCAACTACAGCCATCAGAACAGAATGATATTCCCATGGGAGTTTAAAGCAGACAAAGGCCGAAAGGTTAATGAACATGCCTGAATAGACCAGCAACCTGCTTTTCAGAGATACTCCTGAAATGATTATTCCTGCAGCCATCAGGATCAGAATTACCGGATCGAGGTTTTCTCTGAGGATACCTCCGAATATAAATCCGAGTATGATCATGTTTGATGCCAGTGTTATCCATGCTGCCGAGTTTATCCTGCCTATTACGTTCATGTTCCTTTTTTTTCTCCTGGAAAAATAATATCCTGTATAGATCGCACCTATAGGCATAAGGAAATACGGATAATAGCTGATGTGCTCATGTCCTGATCTAAGGAGAAAGAACTGTCCCATAGAAGCAACGGGGACAAGTATGCCCCAGAAGACATAGATGAAACCGTTTTCTTCAAATCTGTTTCTTGCTTCGTTTATCACATCGGTAATGATCTCGAAGCTTTTTTCCGGTGTTAGATTGTCTGTATTCATAATTTTTGATTTAAATATATTACAAATATAAAGTAGTTTATAATATAAACCAAAAAATTAAATGTTTTTTTGATAAAAAGATATTGATTAACTGAAGATCGGAAAGCAATAAAAAAGCTGCAAAATGAAACAATATCACTTTGCAGCTTTTTATTCAAGCTATATCAGAAACAAACTATTTTACAGTCTTAATTTGTTTTA
>JAOZOF010000035.1:5906-21138 GCA_029933425.1 Marinilabiliaceae bacterium | reverse complement strand
AGTACAGGAAGGGGGAACCTGCTCTCACGGGCAGAGAAGATACGTGAACTGGGAGCAAAAACAACCAAGAAAATTCCGGATAACACATTTGACAATCTGCCAATATCGCCACCAATCGATCAAAACGATGAAACATGAAGAGTATATTTTTAACTTTCTTACTGGTCTTTTCTTTTGCAGTTGTAAAGGCTCAGGTCGTCCCTTACGATCTTAATTCGCCGGACGGTAATGTTACAATAACCATACGTCAGTCAGAGAAAAATAAAGGATTGACTTATGATGTTAAATTTCACGGTGAAACAGTAGTACTGGATTCCCGGTTAGGAGTGGTTTTTAACGGGAATAACTGGTCGGAGAAATTGCAGGTAAAGGGGATAACCACAACTTCGAAAGATACTGTATGGATCCCTGTTTACGGCAAAAGGAGCGAGTACAGGGACCATTACAACGGAGCGCAGGTATCCCTGATGAAACCTCAGAAAAAAGACACAATTTATCTTGATATAGAGATCAGAGCGTACAATGAAGGAATAGCTTTCAGATACGTATTTCCCGAAAGACCTAAAGGAGGGCCCGGCCTGCGCATTACGGAGGATCTTACAGAATTTACTTTCCCGAAAAAGACAAAGGCATGGTTCACACGGAGAGCTCAGACAGAATACAAGTTACTGCCGTTAAAAGGATGGAAGCATGAAGCAGAAAGGCCTCTGACAATGGTTTTGCCAAACGGGTATTATGTAAGTCTGACCGAGGCTGATCAGATGGATTTTCCAAGGACTAAGTTTAAGCTTGACAAGAAAAAACACAACACGGTAAAATGTTCCGTTTATGATGCCGTTGATGAGATCGCACCGTTCCGGACACCATGGAGGGTGATAATGCCGGCACAGAGAGCGGGAGAGCTATTGGAGAACAACTATCTCATTCTTAACCTCAATGATCCCTGTGCTTTGAAAAATACATCATGGATAAAACCCGGGAAAGTCATGCGTGAGGTTACACTTACTACAAAAGGAGCAAAAGAGCTTGTTGATTTTGCTGCCAAGAACGGTTTGCAGTACATTGAGTTTGATGCAGGGTGGTATGGTTACGAATACCATAAATCGTCGGATGCCACAACATTAACATTGGATCCGAACCGTTCCAAAGGGCCTTTGCATTTGCAGGAGATAATCAACTATGCGGGTAAGAAGGATATCGGAGTAATTGTTTATGTCAATCAGCGTGCTCTTCAGAAACAACTTGATGAGATATTGCCTTTGTACAGTTCGTGGGGAGTAAAAGGGATAAAGTTCGGGTTTGTTCATGTCGGGTCGTACAGGTGGACGACGTGGCTTCATGATGCCATAAAAAAATGTGCTGACAATCACCTGATGGTAGATATCCACGATGAGTACAGACCTACCGGTTTTTCGCGAACATATCCCAACCTTATGACACAGGAAGGCATTCGTGGCAATGAAGAATTTCCTGATGCCACACACAATACTGTTCTGCCTTTTACGCGTTTCGTTGCCGGGGCTGCCGATTATACCGTTTGTTACTATTCGCAGGATTTTGACAACAAATACAAAGACCCGGAAGAAAAGGCTAAAGCAAGGGTTTTACATACAACATCTGCGCATCAGCTTGCACTTCCCGTTGTGTATTACAGTCCGTGGCAGTTTTTGTACTGGTACGATAAACCATCGGATATTCAGGGTGAGCCGGAACTGGAATTCTTCAAAGTGGTACCTACTGTGTGGGATGACACAAAAGTCCTGATGGGGGAGCCCGGTAAGTTTGTTTCCATAGCACGGCGCAGCGGAGATGAGTGGTTCATGGGAACGATAACTAACAACGATAAACGTGAGCTTAAAATTCCGTTGGATTTTCTTGAACAAGGGACGAAATATCAGGCCACTGTCTATTTCGACGACCCTTCTATTAAAACCCGTACTAAAGTAGGAATAAAAACTATTACGGTTGATTCCTCCACGGTTCTCGATGTGAAGCTTATGCCATCGGGTGGGGAGGCTATGTGGATAAGGCCGTTGGAGTAACATCAATACCAAAGGTTTCGCTTTGAGCGAAGCCTTCGGCAAGAATTTTACAGAGGATACTTGCCCCAAACGGGATCACTGTTCCGCCATTCGAAATATTTTTCGGTATTCACCCTTCCGCTATCAATTAATGCATCTATCTTTTCTTTTGGCAGGTCAAACTGTGTTGTTTTTACATCGAGAGTGTCGATAAAAATTGTTCTGTTCCAGTCAGGTGTCCGCAGGTGAACTTTGTTGGCATAGTCCATCAGGAAGTTCAACACGCCGAGGATATGATCCTTCAGGTTTTTGATCTGCATAGGAACAAGGCTCCAATCCTCTTTACTTGCTTTTATGGTCTCTTTTGAATCAAGACGGAATCCGAGAGTCTCAAAGTTGTAAACGTAACCGGTGGAATCTGCCTTATAATCCCCTTTGTTATCGGGATTGACAAGATACTTTAGATTGTCGAACAGATCGATAGGATAGTTGTATGCAAGACCTCCGTCAACCATGATGTCATTACCCTGTTTGATCGCTTTAAAGAACAGGGGGATGCTCATCGACATACGCACAGCGTCTTTTATAGCAACATCAGGTGTGCGTTCGTGTGAAAATATTTCAACTTTTTGTTGCGACAGATTTGTTACGGCGAGATAGAGTTCCCGGAAACCGGAATTCTCATCTGACAATGCATTCTTTAATTCACCGAAAGTAAAGTTCTCATTTCCGGTCTTCTTTTTTATCTTTTCAGCTATCCAGGCAGTAAAAGCATCACCCTTGAACCATCCGTATCTTTTCAGTATCCGCCTCATGTTGTTTATTACAAAACCACTTTTGTCTTCAAAGTCATTGAAATTTGTAGAGGCAATTATGTCTGATACCTCTTCAAAAGAGAATCCGAGAGCCAGCAGGGTTGCATTTATGGCTCCTGCTGAAGTTCCGCCAACACGGATTATACCGGGGAGTATGTTCATTTCGTTCAGGACTTTTAATGCCCCTCCGTAAGCTATGCCTTTAACTCCGCCGCCTTCAAAAATTAGATTCTTAAAATTGTTCATGGTTTTTCAATTTTGTTAATGATCCGATTTGGTTCTGCAATTATGTTTATAAAAGAAGTTAACTGATAAGGATAAAGCATCTTACAATGCACATGCCGTCTAAACGTTATATAATTTACAACCGTTTTGATGAAAAAGCAATTTTCAAGCTGTTTTTCACATTTGATTTAATTATCTCTTTTCCACCTGACAGGGAAAAGCAGGCCTGAAACTGAAACCATTATCATGTAAAAAGGGTAGAGGAGTTGCATTAATACAAACTCAGAGAATGAAATGTAAGTGTTGAAAAAGCGAAATCCTGAACGAATAAGGGAATAATCGACAACAGTCTTTGCCGTAAACCATATCCCGAATATTGTCCAAAACTCCGGATTTACCAATGTCGTGAAAAGAATGACAGGCATGATCAGATTAACGGCAAAAACAAGCAAGGAGAAAAATACCAGAGCCGGGTCACGGTAACCGCCCGATTTAGATATCCAACGTGATCGCTGGAAGATGAGCTGCCTGAGGTTTTTGGGAGAAGACGTTCTGACTATCACATCTTTTGATCTCAGCCAGGAGATCTTTTTTTTGTTTCGTTTCATCCATTCAAGCAGGAACATGTCTTCTCCTGAAATATACTTTTCATTCAAAGAGATATTGTCAGGGATATTTTTGAAAGCAAGGTTTGCCCCGTTGCACATCAGTGGATTCCCTGAAAGTACAGAGCCTGCAGTAACCATTTGGAGAGCAAGAAAATCAGCATTGGAAAATCTCTGTACAAAAGTATCATGGCCTGTCATAAGTACCGGCATGATGATCATATCAGAATCTGTTTCATTCTGAAAATTAAGGATCGTTTTTAATCTGTTTCCGGGGAATGTACAATCAGCATCCGTTGTTACGATCAGATCTCCTTTCGCAATTTCAAGCCCCGTTCTCAAAGCACTTTTTTTCCCTTTGCCATTGTTGTCTGTAAGCCGGCAATTAGCGTTCCTTTTACAGAATTCTTCAACGATGTGGTAACTGTTGTCCGTTGAGCTATCGTTTATGAACAAACATTCCCAATGATCGGATTCTAAGGTCTGTTTCGACAGGGAGTTAAGCAAGGCCGGGAGATTTTCCTCTTCGTTGAAGAACGGAACAATAACGGTTATCTTCAACGATCCTGTTTCTCCTGAAAAAGAAAAATCCGGTGTGTTTTTCCACGACCGGATAAATTTTATCATGAAATATATGTAGGCCGTTAAGATCAGAAATGTGCCTGCATATAAAAGTGTCATGAACATTAATGCATAAAATGAAAAGAGTTATGGCCTGACAGTCAGTATCCAGCTTTCAAGCTTGTACTTGTTCAGCAGCTCTTCCTGCCTTTTCATGGCCTGGGTCAATGACGTGAATGACTCAACTCCGACGAGGTACATTCCGTTCCTCGGTATTGTGATAGGACTATCAAATCCTTTATTCCTCATAGTTTGAGCATACTTATCGGCATTTGCCTCCTCTTTGAAACTGCCAACAATGATGAAATGTCTGCGGGAAGTTACAACCGGTTTTTTAGCAACAGTGCTTTCAGCCTGTTCTTTAACTTCAGGTTCTTTCACGGTACTTTCCGGGCCTGCAACTATCTCACTTTCTTTTTTCTTTTCGGTATTGATTGGAGGAGCAACAGGTTTGTGAACAATTTCCTGTCTTGGCTTTATCTCTTTCTCATCGTTACCGCTAAAGAAGAAGTAATAAATTCCAAAGCCTATCAAAGGGATCAGAATAAACAGCACAATGAACAAAGCCATTGTCTCTTTTTTCTTTTCTTCTTTATAAATATCTTTTGTGGTTGGTTCATGTTTTTCTTGCTCGGATTCCTGCTCCAATTTGGGCTCTTCAGGGGTTTCAACAGGCGGCGGAGCGATAATAGTTGTTTCTTCTTTTTCTTCTTCTTTCTTTTCCGTTACAGGTTCTTCTTCGGGTGTCCCTTCCAGATCGAGCAACTCTTCGGGTTCCTGTTCTTCTGTTTTCTGTTCTTCGGATTCTTCGTTACCGGCAAATTGGGTGTTAAGTTCTTCTGCCTGTGTAAAGCGTAATATTCCGGTTGAATCCTTTGTGAATTCTCCTAACCCTTTAAGGGTGTATTTTCCTGTTGTATCGAGGGTCTTGTTTATTCTTTCAACGAAATGATTTACTCTGTCGGTGGCTTCAAGCTTGTCAACATTCTCTGTCTTCATAACATGTTCCACCAGCAGGCCGTCATTAAAACTAAGGAAGTTATTAAAAAGAATAGTAAAACCCTTTTCTTTGGCAACTATGAAAGCTCCGAAATTAGGAATTATAACCCTGTTATTATCCTTGATAAGTTCCAGAATATATTGCTCCATGCTAATTGAGGCTATTGGTTAAAATCAGATTTTAAAGATAATCAGAATTATTCTAAAATGTAAAAATTATACATGATTTGTCTTAATAATTTGATATTATGACTGTTATTGATGATATTCTTTAAATAGCAATAGAAGACTACCCCACAGGACAGGGATAGCGACATTGATGAACCATAGTGAAAAAATAGCAGAAATAACGGCAGCTGTATTACCGCATAACGATGAAAACAGGAACAAGCCTACCGATCCTCTTATTCCAAGATCGAGCAGGAACATTGCAGGGATAAGGGTGATGACTGCAAAGTATGCCGGGGATAGTAAAAAGAAAATACTTACCGGACAGGAAATATTAAAAAAACGGAACCAGATATAAAGCTGTATGTTGTATGTCATTATCCTGAGAAGAGTTATAAAAAAAAGGAACAAGGCTCTCTTTAATTTAAAATTATCGAAAAATCCTGTTTTAACGGCCCAGCCGGTATTGCGGATTCTCTTCTTTATCTGTTTGAACAGGAATAATATCAGGAAGTAACTAACTGTGAGAATAATGATCATTAATATGATCAACGCTGTTTTGCTGAACTCGGCAGATATGGGGAGGGCTATTTTTTTGTATGTCAGAAGAAAGGGAACGGTAAAAGCAGCGATCAGAAGCAAAACGGCTGAATTGAGATAACTGCCGTACAGGGAAGCCATTATACCTGTAGCTTGGTCATCCTTTTTCATGTATACTATTTTCCCTCCGTGTTCTCCTATTTTCATCGGAGTAGCACCTCCGGCAGCAAAACTGACAATGACCATCTTTAAAGAATTGAAAAAAGAGTACCCGGAAAAAGAGCTAAGGAGATATTTCCAACGGAAAGATTCCAGACCAATATTTATGCCCCACAGGATAACCTGTGTCGTTACAAGGAAGCCCCAGTTATCGTTTATAAAGTTATTGTGGATAAAATCCCATTGTTCAAAATTTAAAAGTTTTATTGCCACATAGTAAAAAGCTGATGCGGCAATTATAAAATAAACTATTCGGAACCGGGATTTACGACTCATTTTTACCGGAATTCCTGTTTGTAAGGGGAAGTACGATAAATGCCAGAAGCCCGAATGCAATTATCATAAGGGTTTGGGCTCCGTGCACAAGCAATGCAAAAATAGCAGCTTTATCATGATCAATTCCATACAGAGCCAGTGTTGCAATGACCATTGCATGCCAGGTGCCGAGCCCGCCCTGTACAGGGATAAGCATACCGAGGCTTCCTGTTAAAAGTATCGTTAGTCCGGCACCTACTCCAAGATGACTTGTTTGTTTGAAGCTGAAAAAGCTCACGTATATCATTCCGAAATACATAAGCCACATAAAAATAGTGTACAGCCAGAACAACGGAACATTTTCGATCTTACGTATGGAAAAAAAGCCTTCTTTGAATTTCTCCCAGAGAGAGGCGAAGTCCCGCAGTATTTTTATTGAGTGTCTGTTCCTGCGAATAATGTAGAAAATGATCAAAACCGAAAAAATAAGAATGTAGGTAAGAGGAGAGGCAAGAATGTTGTGTATCTTTTCTGTGTCGGCATGTTTCACCAGGAACTTACTGAGCACTTCGAACTGTAAGGCCAGAACAACAATGAACAACGCCAATAACATCAGGAGGTCGAATAAACGTTCTACTACTACAGTTCCTACTACTTTTGTGAAAGATATTTTTTCATACTTGCTCAGCACACCACATTTTGAGACTTCTCCCATCCGAGGGACTAACAGATTTATGAAATAGCCTGTCATAACGGCCCAGAAGCTATTGTTGAATCCGGCATTTTCACCTGTGGCTCTGATGAGTTGCTGCCAGCGTGCGGCCCGGCTCAGATGGCTTAAAATACCCAGAACAACTGAAAAAATGATCCAAAAATAATTGATGTCATTTTCCAGAACATCAATTATCTGTGATAGCTTCTGATCTCTGAACAGCCACCAGATTATGGTTATCCCTAAAGCAGGGAATAAAAAATATTGTAAAAATTTAGTTATCCAATTTTTCAAACCGGAATGATTTGTGATATTTTAATTACCTTACAATCTGTTAATAACTATTGATTGTTTAACTTTATGCCCTGAAAAAGCGCTGCAAGATAATAAATTGTTTTTGCATTAACTAAAACAATGGTTTTAACCGGCCGGGGACATAACGGTAGAATTATGAGTAAGGTAAAAGCTAAAAAACATCTCGGACAACATTTCCTTACCGACCGAAATATTGCCGGTAAGATCGTTGACAGTCTGCTTGAAAAAACAGATGTCGTGCTTGAAATAGGTCCCGGAATGGGGGTGCTTACAGGTTTTCTTTACGAGAAATTCGGTGAGGGTCTGTTCCTTACCGAGATAGATGCCGAATCGGTAAAGTATCTTAATGAACATTTCCCCGATCTTTCAAAGAATATTTCGGAATCCGATTTCCTGAAAGAAGATCTTAACAAACGTTTTACGAGGCCTTTTTCAATCATTGGCAATTTCCCGTACAACATTTCAAGTCAGATATTTTTTAAGGTACTCGATCACCGCAATAAGATACCACAGGTGGTATGCATGATACAAAAGGAGGTGGCTGAGCGGATCGCAACCGGGCCGGGATCGAAAACATACGGGATATTGAGCGTGTTGCTTCAGGCATATTATGATATCGAATATCTTTTCACTGTCAATGAAAATGTGTTCACTCCTCCGCCGAAGGTAAAATCTGCAGTGATCAGGCTTATTCGCAATAACAGGGAAGCATTAAGTTGTGATGAGAAACTTTTTTTCAGGGTTGTTAAGGCTACCTTCCTTCATCGCAGGAAAACGATACGTAATACCATAAAGATCATACCTCATAATTTTGAGGCTATAGCCGGACATGAATTCATGAGCAAACGTCCGGAACAATTGTCGGTGGAGCAGTTTGAGGAATTAACCCTCCTAATACAGAACAATCCTCCGGCATAATTGTAATAACAGGTAAAGAACAGAGATATGGCAAATTTCGAACTTACAAGGGATTTTATTGATGAAATAAGGTCACTCATTGAAAACAAGGATAAGAAGAAGTTAGCTGAAATTCTTGAGGAGCTTCACCCTGCCGATATTGCAGAGATCTATGAAGAGCTCAATATCGAGGAAGCCAAATTTCTGTATTTTTTACTTGATGACGATAAGGCGGCCGATGTGATCACTGAACTGGAGGAGGATGACCGTCAGAAATTCCTGAAGAGCCTGCCTTCTGAAGTGATTGCCAAACGTTTCATCGATAACATGGATTCGGATGATGCTGCCGACATTATCAGTGAGTTCGATGAAGACAGAAAGCAGGAGGTTCTTTCGCACATAGAGGATGTGAATAGTGCCGGAAATATTGTTGACCTCCTGAATTACGAAGAAGGAACAGCAGGTAGCCTGATGGCTAAAGAGCTCATCAAGGTCAAAGAGAGCTGGGATGTGCCTACCTGCCTGCGCAGCATGAGACGGCAAGCCGGGGAGGTGGATGATGTTTACTATGTTTATGTTGTCGATAACGACGGGATACTGAAAGGGACATTATCTTTGAAAAAATTGCTGATCAGTTCACCGAAGTCCAAAATAAAAGATATTTACAACTCAAATGTAATCTCTGTTAAGGCCGATACTCCGTCGGAAGAGGTAGCCAATATCATGAACAAATACGACCTCGTTGCATTGCCTGTTGTTGATGACATAGGCCGTTTGCTGGGACGCATCACCATCGACGATGTTGTTGATGTGATGAGGGAAGAGGCTGAGAAAGATTACCAGTTGGCATCCGGTATCACTGAGGACGTAGAAGTTTCGGATAATGTGTGGTTACAGACAAGAGCCCGGTTTCCCTGGCTGGCAATAGGACTTGCCGGTGGTATAATGGGATCAAGGGTTGTCACCGATTTTATGGGAAATATCGGCAGCCACCCGCAGATAGCGATCTTCATGCCGCTTATTGCAGCCATGGGTGGTAACGTGGGAATACAATCCTCTGCCATCGTGGTTCAATCTCTGGCAAGTGGAGATATGGGAATAGAGACTCCGTGGAAAAAGCTTTTCAAAGAGTTTGCAGTTGCCATTTTCAATGCTTCAATCCTGTCACTTCTTATTTTCAGTTATACTTTTTTGATCGGGTCCGATATCGCCCTAACGATCACTGTATCGGCTGCTATGTTTTCCGTTGTAATTTTTGCATCTCTCTTCGGCACTTTCATTCCTTTGTTACTTGATAAGATCAGGATCGATCCGGCAGTTGCCACTGGACCGTTTATCACAACCCTGAACGATATTGTGGGAATGTTCATTTATCTGAGTATCGCTGTTTATTTTTTTGCAAAGCTGGGGTAACTATTTTATTATTTAAGATGGGACACATAGCAGGAAAAGTCTTTGCCGTACTTTTTCAAGTGGTGATTATAGCCTTCAGCTATATTGAATTGTCATGTTAAGAACCTCATTTTATCAGATCGGCCACAGCGAACCAGCTTGTCATTAAACTAAATAAGATAACAACAAAAATACCGGCATTCAACTTTTGGTTTGCCGCGTAATCCCCCATTAATTCTTTCTTGTTTATCAAAATGAAAACAGGGATGGCAACCGCAGGAAGGATGAGTGCCTGAAAAGCCTGTGAAAATACCATCATTGCCGGAGGTCTTGTTTCCATGAACTGCATTCCGAAGCCGAACATAAGTCCCACAGCTCCCAGTATCCTGTACATTGGTGATTTAATGTTTCTTTTCTTGCCGGTGTAATCACTGATCAACCAGGGAGCGATCAACACTATTGGAAACACGGTGGAAATGCCTGCTCCCACAATTCCCAGTATCAGGATGAATGCAGCAGTTTTACCACCTAACGGTTCAAACAAACTTATCATTTCAACAGTGTTTGTAAGCTTCAATCCCATTACATGAAGAGTTCCTGCAGCAACTACCATGATGATAAAACTTAAAAAGAACATCATTGATGCAGATACTGCCGAATCCCGTTTTTCAGCATTGAGGTTTTCAATGCCCCAGCCCTTTTCAGCAACAACTGTACTTCGCATGATGAATACTGCAGCCGAGCATGTTGTGCCGGCAATGGCAGCAACCAACATCATGGCACCCGGTTTATCGGGGATGCCGGGGATCAATCCGGTAAGTATTGCTTTAAAGTCAGGTTTTACAAGGAAGAATACCGTGATAAATGACAGAGCCATCAATATCACAAAAAAAATAAGAACTTTCTCAAAAGAGCGGTATTCTCCTTTCCATAAGATCAGATAGAGAAGGACTACCAAAGCTGTAGTTATCCAAAATGTACTGTATGTCTTTCCTGTTATAAGCCTTATGCCTTCACTTATCAGATCGGCAACTATACCCATTATTCCCATTAGAGCAAGTAATTCGCCAATAACAAGTGCAGTAAGAATATAGAGAGCAAGGACTTTCCCGAATTTCAGATGGTTTTTGATATTGTACAGAGCCGTATGCCCGGTAACAAGTGTTGTCTTTCCGTAAGCAACCATTAAAATGTAAGTGAACAATGCTGATAAAAGTAACGCCCATGTTAGTTCCAATCCATATTCCGCACCAACCTTTGCCATTGTTGTTACACTTCCGGTTCCAATGTTGTATCCGATGAGGAACAATCCCGGCCCCACGGCAAGAACAGCTTTTAAAATCTTATGGTATAACTTTTTATTATTTATCCCGCTGCTCATAAATATTTGATCAGGTTGTTGCAGCTCAGTTTTTGTTGTTTAAAACAAACGAACCTTTAAGCCTTATGTCTTCTGATGAACTTCCTGCGTAAACATTGAACTTTCCCGGTTCCACCACAAAATCCATATTTTTGTTGTACAATGCCAAATCATCAGGTTTTATGGTGAAGGTCACAGTTTTAGTCTCTCCTTTTTTCAGAGGAACACGTTCAAACCCCCTTAGTACTTTCTTGTATGTGACCACGCTGCTGTACTCATCGTTAATGTAAAGCTGTACAATCTCATCACCATCGTAATTCCCGGTATTTGTAATGTCCATAGATATTTTAACTGTTGAATTTACTCCTCCGCCTTCTGCTGAGATTTTAAGACCGGAGTATTCAAAAGTCGTATAACTTAATCCGTAACCAAAAGGGTAGAGGGCATTGAGGATGCGGGTTTTACCTTTTCCGTTGGGACCTGTCTGAGGCTGGCCTGCCTGTGAACCCTTTATGTGCGGAAAATTGAATGGTATTTGTCCTACGGTTTTTGGTGTTGTAACGGGCATCTTTCCTCCCGGATTGTACTTGCCTGTGAGGACCTCTGCAATGGCTGTTCCTCCATAGAGCCCTGGAAACCAAGTTTCGATAACGGCAGGGACATTGTCGTTTATCCAGTTTATCGACAAAGGGCGGCCGTTTATCAGAACAACGATCATCGGCTTGCCGGTGTTTTTCAACTTCATTAGAAATTGTCGCTGATTTCCCGGCAGATCGAGGCTGGTACGGGAACGCGATTCTCCCACTGTTTCAGTGTTATCACCAACAAAAGCAATGATGAGGTCTGACACAGAGGCTTTTGTTACGGCTTCATCCATCAATGTTCTTTCTTCGTCTGAGGGAGGTACAGGATAAAGCTCAGATTGCGGCCAGCTGTTTTTGTCAAAAACATAGCATCCCTGAGCATATTCGATGTTCGCTTTATTTCCCAGCATGTTTAAAATACCTTCGTAGCCTGAGATTACATCTATTCCGTTGGGGCCGTAGCGGCTTTCCGATGACTTTTCAGCTTTGGCATTGGGTCCGCATACAAGAATATTATGATAATTTTCCGGGTTAATTGGCAAAAGATGGTCTTTGTTTTTAAGTAAAACAATTGATTCACGCGAAGCCTGTAAAGCTATTGCCTTGTGTTTATCGTTATTCACAAATTCATCGGCATATTTTTCGTCCCGGTAAGGTTTGTCAAACAACCCTTCAATGAATTTTACCCTGAGTACATCTCTTACCCGGTCGTCTATCGTTTTTTCAGAGATATTTCCTTCTGCAATCAGTTCCCTCAAAGGTTTAACATATGAACCCGGACTTTCAAAAGTAGTCCTGACATTCAGACCTGCCTCCACAGCTTGCCGCACTGCCTCCTTATATGTATCTGCAACTTTATGTTTTGAATGAATGTATCGCACAGCCCAGGAATCTGAAACAACATATCCTTTAAAATGATACTGGTCACGAAGAAGCTCGGTAAGAAAATATTTACTTCCCGAAACAGGAACGCCGTTGTAGTCATTGTATGAACTCATAACTCCTAAAGCCCCTCCTTCTTCAACACCCTTCCGAAAAGAGTACAGAAAAAGAGTGTGCATAGCACGGTCGGTAACATGCGGGTCGGTACGTGCATCACCGTCGCGTCCGCCTTTAGGCACCGAATAGACGGCAAAATGCTTCATTGTACTTACAACACCGCTGCTTTGAATACCTTTCACCTGTTGAACTCCTAGTTGTGCAACAAGAAAAGGGTCTTCGCCGTAGGTTTCCACAATTCTTCCCCAACGCTGGTCACGCGATATGTCCATTATGGGGGAATAAACATTGTTGTACCCGAGAGCAAAAGCCTCACTGCCGGTAACTTCACCCGTTTTACGTACAAGGTCCTTGTCCCAGGTACTTCCCATGCCTATTTGCGCCGGGAAGGATGTAGCTTTAGTATGATTAAGCCCCCTGATACCTTCTGTGGTGAACTCAACAGGGATACCAAGCCGCGTTTGTTCAACGAAAAATTTCTGAACTTCATTTAAAGCCCAAACATGTTTTGAGTATGGATATCCGTAATCGGTTTTTGCCACACCATTGCAATGTTCGTCAATGTTTGCAAGGCCGTCCTTCCAGATCTTATTTTTCCATTCGGGAGTAGGTAACTGGTCTTTTGCCACACGGCCATAACCGTAAAGAGTAACCATCTGCATTGTTTTCTCTTCCATGGTCATTTGCTGGAGAAGGTCATTCACCCGATCTTCCGTCTTGGCTGAAGAATCTTCATAAATATCTTTCTTTCCGTTCTTATTGAAATCTATCCAACCGTCGTGATAGATGGAGTTCTCTTTTTTAACAGAGACAGGAGTTGAAACTTTACTTTCAGCATCATTACAAGATTTGTCTTTTTGTTTATTTATGGCTGTCGTGTTTACTTGTAAGACTATTAACAATAAAATAACCGGACGTACTCTTTTCATAAGTTATGATTTTCAATACTTTATTTACTCATCAAAGATAAGTTTTTGCAGGAGTGAAATCAAAAATATGTTTTTATTATTAGGTACAATAAAAAAGCATATTCCCCTATTTCTTTAAAAACAGAAAAATATGCTATAAAAAAGATTGAAGCTATTTCAGGTCATTTGCCGATAAATATTTTAAACAGCTCAATGTCGCAATTATTCACACAACCGTAGATGAGATTATCTTTTTGCGTTAACAAAATTGTTCCGTTGTAAGGGTCTTGTATGGTCAGTATTTCTTTTTTCTTTTTAGTGTTCTCTGCTTTTTCCTTAAGCTTATTAATGACTTCCCCGGCTTTGTCCGCAGTTTGAGCATCGACAATGAACAGTTGCGTTTGTCCTGTCGGGCCATTGTATGACGTTACGTAAACACCCGGCATAAAGCTGTATCCCAGAAATTCGGAAGCGATGTAACTCTCACTGTTTGCAATTTTCCCTTTTTGCGGGAAATCTGAAAACATCTCCGGCATTTTATCACTGCCTTTCAGGTTGGCTGCGATCTTCTTTGCAAGATCGATGAGAACAGGGGCAGTGCTTTCATTGCCATCATTACAAATTACCTTCACATAATATGCCCCTTTAACAAAATTGACCAGTGTATTTTCGGCATATCCCTGAATGCCTATTTTAACAAAATTGTAATCAGGAGCTCTTTCCTGGGCATACATACCGAAAGCATAAATATTATTTTTATGCCGGTAGATCTCAGCCTTGATCAAAGTTTCACCATTGTTGTATTCGGCAATGTGCAGATCTGCGAATTGAAAATTAAGATATGTATATGCTCCTCCGTTTATGTAATCCCATAGGTTGTCAGGGGTGTAAACCTTAAAATCGGTTTTTAGATCGTATCCTTCAAAAGGGGGAAACATAACATCCCCTTTTCCCTCAGCCGGAGTAGTTAAAGAGAAAAGGGAAATTGTTAATAATGAAAAGATTATTTTTCGCATTGTTTTGAATAATGTTATACAATGAATTCTTCCGGAACATCCAGTAGTCTTGTTACATCCGTGATCTTATCGGCAACGGCAAAGTCTTTCACACAATTTACTGTACAATCATTGCAGTCATCACAAGGATTACTGCGTAGTTCAAGTGACGCAATAAGATCTTTTGCCTTTTTCATCTCCCTGTAGCCGTAGGTGTACATGTACGCTCTCATCAATTCGGGTATAGGTAATGATTTTTTGCACTGCGGCACACACTGACTGCATGCATTACAATACATTCCCTGTTCAGTTGAAGCAAGCAATAATTCGTGTTTTTCCTTCTGATGCATCTTGATGTTTGACATTACTGCAATACATTCATCAAGTTGCTCGAAATTCGTAAAACCAGGAATCAATGTGTGGATGTTAGGATTCTGCAATGCCCATTTCAAAGCGGCTATGGCATTCACCGGCTTTTGCTTTTCCTTGTCGAGGAATCCGCCTGCAAGGTTTTTCATCCCCACAATGCCAAGTCCTGCATCTGCAGCCTCCTGTATTGCCATGTTCATCTCATCGAGATGGTCTTGTTTGAAGTTGTAAGC
>JAOZOF010000035.1:0-5806 GCA_029933425.1 Marinilabiliaceae bacterium | reverse complement strand
TCGAAGGTTAGATGCTCCTGCTGCTATTCCTGCCGTTCCCAGAACGGATGATATCAGGAACCTTCTCCTGTTTAAAGATTTATCCTTTTTTCCCATAGCTCAATTGTTTAGACCATTATTCTTTTTGTCAAAATATAAAATATCAAATTAAGAATCAAGACAAATAAGTATTTCAGACTCATTATTCTTAAATGAAAAACTTGTAATAACTCTTCTTTACAGGAAATAAAAAAGCCCCGCCGGGAAGCAGGGCCTTAGACATTAAAAATGAAATTTTACTTCTCCGGAGGTAACAGTTCTTTTGTCTTCAGTTTTGAAGGCATGAAAATACCGATAAGACCATTTACACCGAGAGTCATGATAACATTGTAGAGGAATGCAAGGAATGCAAAAAGCAGTAATGCACCGCAAACACCGGCAAGTATCATGTAAATATTGTATTCTCCTTCGTAATAGATAGTACGGCGAAGCATTCCTTTCAATCCGGCCATGCCCATAAAAGCTCCCATTCCGACACCACCAATCAGATGCGCCCAGAAGTGGAAATTAGCAAGTTTCTGACTGTAAAGTTTTGCTCCGTTGGTAAGGATAGGAAGCAGATAGTAGATCGCAGAATAAAGGGTCATCGTGAGACCTACCAGTATAGCAACGTGTACGTGAGGACCAATGATCCATTGGGTATTGTGAAGGATACGGTTCAGACCTATGTCGGCCTGGATAATTCCTGCAGGAACTGCGAGCCCGAATCCCAGTAATCCGCCTAACAGGAATTTCAGTGCATTGGTCATCTTCAGCGGACGTGCACTCCACAAGGTGATGAGTGTGATAAAGAATGCCAGTCCCTGGGTGATAAGCTCGAAGGCTGTAACGAATTCTCCTGAAACGATCTTCAGGATAGCCGGTTGTGCCTGATCGGCCAGAAGGTGATGTGACCAAACGGTCCATGAAACAACCATTTCAACCCATAAAGCCAGACGTGCCCACTTTGCCATGTAAAGGTCTTTGCCTGTAATAAGAGTGGCCAGCAAATACCAGGTACCTGCAACGAAGATCAGTACCAGGCCGTCAGCTATGAGGTCGAGTCCCCACCAGTACCAGTTTTTGTAAAGCAATGCATCAATGGCAGTGTCTTTGAGGCTGTGACCAAATATTTCGGCTACCATGTAAACAAGTATCAGTACCCCTGTGAAAGTAAGGATCAGTGCGTTAAGAGCAGTGTCAACAGTACCCCTTGCAATAGCTGCTACGGGAAGAGAAACAAGATGTTCCCTGCGTTTGCTCTTCTTTCTGAAAATGCTCTCTTTCCATGAGAAACCTGTGGCTGATGCCAGCATTGCTTTTGGATTAACCTTTTCGGCCCCTTCGGGAGTGTATGCAATGGTCATGAAAATGTTGAGGACGAACAAAAGAGTACCTACCATTACCAAGGCAATACCCAGGATGAATACAGCACCGCCGACAGGGCTGAACTGTGAAAAGTCAGCCGGCAGAGGCCAGTACAGCGTGTAAAGAGGAGCGTAATGAGAAATGAATGCTGCTCCCCAGAAAACAAGTGTTCCCACTGCTACCAGAACAAAACTCCAGTTACCTACCTTGATGCTCCATAATGGTTTTTTCATAAGGAACGGAAGAAGGAAAAGGAATGCTCCGAAAACAACTGAGTAAGAAGCACCGAATATACCGACTAGCGGGTGTGCTGTCATAATTGCAAAAAAGTGTTCCGCATCGAATCCGGGTATGGGAGTAATCTCAATAACCCGCATAAGCATACCTTCTATGGTAGCAAAACCGTAATACAAAACACCAACAACGACAAATCGTAATGCAAGTTTTTGCATTGGCGTCAGGCTGTCAGGCTTGAATATACCTTGTTCTCCGTTTAAAAATGTATCTTTGAAACTCATAATATTCTTTTTAATGGATTATTAATTATTCTGTAATTGTTATAACATCTTTTATGATCATCTGATGCCCTGCCGGACCTGAATATTCTGTCGACCGGATAGTATACTTTCCGGGTTTTTCAAACTTCCATAAAAGGTCATTACGGTGTCCGGGTACTACCTGCATCTGACAAACCATTGTGTTATCATCACGGAATACGCCAAATCCGTATGTGAGGTCTTCTGAAGTCACATCGAAAAGAACCAGATCACCAACCTTTGCAGTAATTTGTTCTTCAGGCAATTTGAACTGATGCTTTTCTACAGTGATATTTACTACCTTGTCGGGAGTATAATCACTTCTGTTGAGGTCGATAGTCACCCAGGGAATGGTTGTGCTTGTTGCAATGTGCAATGACACACCCATGATGATCAATAAAGTTACCAGGACAGCAAACAGCTTATCGCTTAAAACCCCGGCCTTTCCGTTGGAGGTTATTTTTACGGCAAACCAAGCCATGAATAGTAATACAACAATCGCATAAATTGTATATGCAATCGTCTGGCCATTTAAAACAACTGTTGAATCAACCATAATTAAACATTTTTAGTTAGCATTAAATTGTGTTGTATAGTAAACCTTTCCGGTTTTGTTCTTTTCAATTCTTCAAGTGTGGTATTTTTCAGCATATCGTTTATAGAGTTCTGAATTTTTGCCCATTTATGATGTAGTGCACATTTATTCCCAAAAGCACAACTGTCAAATCCGAATATGCATTCGTGATATAAACTGTCTTCACCCGTTGCATTGACAATATCCCAAAGAGTTATTTCATTTAATGGTTTTGAAATTTTATACCCGCCTGCTTTACCTCTGTAACTGATGAGAAAGCCATCATTTGTAAGACGGGTCAACTGTTTTCGTAGGTATCTGAAGGGGATATCAAGATTCTGATTTAATACCTCGGCGCTGTAAAGTTTATGATCTTCTATTGCCATAAACCCTAATATTCTGAGAGAATACTCCGTTGTCTTGCTGAAATTCATATAATTGACACCTTCAGGTATTATTTAGCAATATAGGGATATTATTCCTCAATCCAAAGAAAAAAATAAAAAATTGTTAAAGAAGTGAAAAAATAGTTTTTATAAACAGAAAATACCTTTTTTCGGAATAGCAGTTTTCATCGGCATTCTGTAAGGAAATATACCTTTTTTAAATTATTGATTACATTTGTGCGAACATATTTCGGATGAATTTGTTTATAAACAAGACATTAATTCAGGATAAACTTTAAATTTAATTTATGAAGAAGATTTTTTTATTATTAGGTATTATTACAGTCAGCATGAGTGCTTTTACGCAGGTTACAACCAATGAGCTGGAACTTGTAAAATCGATCCTTAAATCAGAAAGAAAAGTATTTTTTGTTCAGAACATGGGATTAAGCACTGAAGAGTTCAATAAGTTCTGGCCCATTTATGATAAGTACCAGGCCGAGGAGAGTAAAATTCAGGCTTCTACAATTCAGGATTTTAAAAAAATGATGAATGAAGGTAATGAGCTTTCAGATGAAGAGCTGGAGAAGATCAATAAGAATTATTTTACGAGACGAAAAAAAATGATTGCTCTTCAGATAAAGTATTACAAAATTGTGAAAAAGGAGCTTGGAACGGGAGCAGCTACAAGGTTCCTGCAGATTGACCGTTTTGTTGATGCGACCATCAGAGCATCCCTGTTCTCAGAAATGCCGCTGATCGAGAAAAAATAGATCAGAATTTTAGTTACAACAAAAACCCGGTCAGAAGCCGGGTTTTTTGTTACATCTCAAGTTGTTCCATTCGTGAGATTATTTTTTGCCTGAATGCTTCAAGTGCATTTATTTCGGCATCTTTCAAAGCATAATCAAAACTTCCGGGGCGCATTCCCCGTATTCCGGTGATGCTGTCAGAGAAGACCTCTTCATGGGTTTTTGCATTTACGACCGAAATGCTGACATCGGCGAATACGATGAACAATGAGTAACCGTTACCTTTCTTTTCTTCTCCTTTTCTGAAATCACTCTTCATTGTAACTAAGTAATCGGCATCATCTTTCGAATCCGTAAAAGTGAAAAAGCTTTTATTCAACAATGTTTTTACAGAACTGAGAAACGGTTCCTGACCTGAATGATTTCCGAAGATCATCTCTTCTGTTTCCAGGTAAGCGCTCGACTTTTTAAGTTCAAGACCGATGTAGGTTGCCGGCGTAAGTTTTTCGGGAAAGAAAACGTCCAGTACCTGTAATGTTTCCTCATCTTCTGCGTCCTTCTTTATTTCCGACAGATCGAGAGAGCATTTTAATTCCTGGTCTTTTCTTTTCGATATGAGCCTTGAAATTACAACTTTGGCAATTCCGTCATAACCCGTAACCGACTGTTCGGAAAGAACACCTTCTCCTTTGGTGAATTCAAAACTCAGAGGCAGACCGTGAAGAGGGATATTCTCTCCGTTCTTCATGTAAAGCTTTGCTTTAACTTCTATCGGGGTCTGTTCGTTTCTTGATAAAGAGAGCAAATACTTTTTCTTTACCGGAGTAAGTTCAACCCTGTGAAAAATATCCTGAATGAATCTGTAGGTTTCAGTTCCCACATTCATTGTTCCGTCAACCGACCTGTATGTAAGATCTTCTTCGAGATGGTCCTTAATGCTGATGACGGACTTGCTCAAATAGTTCAGTGCGGTAAAAACATCATGGTCTTCATCTATTGCTTTCTGTGCATCCATGAAGTACGAATAGGCATGTGATTTTGCCCTGTCAAGCTCCATGAGTTTCATTCGGCGGTATTTTTCTTTCGAAATGCGAACCATGACCCAGTATTCCTTCCTGTTCTGCCATGTCTCCACTTCGTATCCCTCAAGGGTCTGTTCAACCGATGTGCGAATCTCAGCTTCGTACTGTTCGCTGAATGTTCCTAAATCCTCCAGCTGATGCAGTACGGAGTTTGATGATATTTTGACTTTTATTTCCGAGCTCATCTGTTTCAGGGCCTGAGCCCTTGTGGTCTTTACGTACTCTCTGCTGTCCCCTGTTTTAGGCGACATGGCAATGCCGATGTAATAGGCCGGATCGTTAGGTCTTTGCTTTACCCAGGACGGCCTTCGCTTTGCAGATGACATCTGTGGTATCGTGACCAATAAAATAAAGATCAGAAAAAATTTATTCAGTGCGGGTCTATGAATTTTGATGTTCATGGTACTAACTTTTAAATTAATTGATCAAGGATAGAATAGATCATATCTGTTTCATATCCTTTCGATTGAGCAAATCTGATAAGTGATGCCTTGATCTGATATTTATCTTTTTTGTTCTTTAATTGCTTTAATTTGTTTGAAAGAAGAGTTTGTAACCTGTCCCTGTATTCCTTTCCTTCTATCTCCGACAGTGCTTTTTGAATTGCATCTTCAGGCAGATCTTTTTGCTTTAAACTCCACCTTATTTTTATCTTTCCCCAGCTGTTGAACCTGAATTTGTCTCTTGCGTAAAAAGCTGCATATCTTCTTTCGTCAATGAACTTTTCTTTTATTAACCATTCAATAATCGCACCAAATTTATCGGGAGCAACTTCCCAGGCTTCCAGTTTCCGCTTTACATCATACACACACCGTTCCTGTCGGGAACAGTATGCCGCAGCGCGATCCAAAGCCTTTTTTGCATCCATTCAGTGATTCAGGGTTTGTGTTCTACATACAAAGTTAAGATTGTTGATAAAAACAGAAACATTTAGTTTTATTTTTATGAATGTTTCTGGTTTTGATCTTTGGGTGATCTGTTTCTTTTACCCCCTATCTCCTGTCAGACTGGTCTGTATGTTTTCACCCCCTATCCCCCTTAATAGGGGGAACTATATGTGTTAATCCGTAGTTTTTAGAACCACTAAATA
>JAOZOF010000212.1 GCA_029933425.1 Marinilabiliaceae bacterium | reverse complement strand
ACTTTGATATGATCGGCATCAGCAAAGATTATGCGTTTAGGATTGATCTTTGCACGCTGATGAATTCCGTCAACAAGTTTATCGTACAATCCCATACGTTTCAGAAGCTTAACCTTGTATGCTTCAAAATCTTCGATAGGTTCACGCGCAACACCTGAATCCATGGCTGCCTTGGCAACTGCCGGAGCAACGATAGTGATCAAACGCGGGTCAAGAGGCTTAGGAATGATATACTCCCGACCAAAGGTCAGGTTCTGACTCTTGTATGCAGCATTAACCTCCTCCGGAACTTCTTTCTTGGCAAGCTCGGCAAGAGCGTAAACGGCAGCCTTTTTCATCTCCTCGTTTATCTTCGATGCTTTTACATCGAGAGCGCCACGGAAGATGTAAGGGAAGCCCAATACATTGTTTATCTGGTTTGGATAATCGGAACGGCCGGTTGCAAAAATAATATCAGGACGTGCCTCCTTGGCAATATCGTAAGCTATCTCAGGATTAGGATTTGCCATAGCAAAAACTATAGGATCCTTGGCCATACTCTGAACCATCTCTTTTGTCATGATATCAGCCTTTGACAATCCGAGAAAAACATCAGCCCCTTTGATGGCATCTTCAAGAGTTGTAGCTTTCGTGTTACGGGCAAACTCCTTCTTGTACTTATTAAGATCATCTCTTTTTGTTGTAAGAACCCCCTTACTGTCAAGCATTAGCACATTCTCGGGTTTAACACCAAGACTAATGTATAGCTTGGTACACATAATGGCAGCAGCTCCCGCTCCATTGACCACAACTTTTAGTTTTTCTATCTTCTTACCATTCAACTCAAGAGCATTGAGCAATCCGGCAGCCGAAATTATGGCCGTACCATGCTGATCATCATGAAAAACGGGAATATCAAGCTCTTTAATGAGGCGCTGTTCAATCTCAAAACACTCAGGTGCTTTGATATCTTCAAGATTTATACCTCCGAAAGTAGGTGCAATGGCTTTAGCAACTTTTATGAATGCATCAATATCGGCTTCATCAACCTCGATATCAAACACATCAACATCGGCAAACACCTTAAAAAGAAGGCCTTTACCTTCCATTACAGGCTTTCCTGCCAGTGGACCTATATTTCCAAGGCCCAAAACAGCAGTACCGTTCGACATCACAGCAACAAGATTGCTCTTTGCCGTATAACGGTATGCGTCATGCGGATTCTTCTCGATCTCCTTACAAGGTTCGGCAACTCCCGGAGTATATGCCAACGAGAGGTCACGCTGCGAACTGTAAGGCTTTGTAGGTACTACCTCGATCTTTCCCGGACGCCCCATTTCGTGATATCTCAGAGCATCCTGCTTAGTTATCTTTGTCATTTCAATATGAATTTAAATTTCTATGGACATTAAAATCTAAATCAAAATTACTCTTTTTCAGTTCTAATTACCATTTTTTAGTTAACATAAATTATCAATACATTCAGATATCTCTATAATATTCTGATACATTGAATATAATGTGTGCGTTAAAAATGTTTAAACGATTACCATGTTATTTCATTACGGATAATTTTATACTTTTGCGCCCTGTAAAAACCGGGGACTATGATAAAAATGATGATAGCCTTCATCAGAGATTATTTCAGATACAAACAGGATGTTAAAAGGCATGATAAGTGGATAAAAAAGTACGCAAGGATCAAAGGATACGACCTTAATCCCAATAAGATGCTCTATGTCAACCTTAAGATCTGGCTTGCCGAGATGGAGGGCATTTACGGCAAACGCTACTGCCCGTGCTTCGATCCTTCAGGCAATAAGAAGCGTGATCAGAAAATGATATGCCCCTGTAAGTACATCGATGCTGAAATAGAGGAGTATGGTTCCTGCCACTGTTCACTGTTCGGCAAACCGGGAATGAACAAAAAAGAGTGGAAGGAATCTGCCGACCGTCTCATGGGCGAGTATCGTGTAAAGCTGAACCTTAAAGGCAATGTGCTTGACACACGCGGTATGCCAATGGATAAGCATCGTAACCTTCCCATCCCGGATGCATCACACCAATTGAAATCTACTCTTCTTAATTTCAAAGGCAAAGAACTGAAAATGATCGTTGCCACTGAGCAGGAGACCATAAACCTTGAAAAGATCGCAAAGTTCAAAGGCTACGGTTACAGCGTAGAGCCGTACGACGACGGAGCGTTTATGGTTAAACTGAGAGTTAGGTAGTTGGTTTGTTGGTTAGTTTTTTGGTTGTTTTAGTTTCTCCGACTATTAAATACTTGTTACTACCTACTGTCAACTGTTTACTGATTACCTTTCCAGCTTCGAACTTCCGTCTTCCAGCTAATTCTCATTCCATCCCCGCAGCCCGTCGTATCACATGACTGCCGAATTTGTGCCGCACCCTGTCCATGGCTAGGTAGAGGTTTATTTGCTCCGGGGTATTTTCGAACAGATTAAGCTGTTGCGCTCCCGTTATCAGCCGGCTGAACTTCACCCCTATCAGTCGTATCATCATGCGGCGGGCATAAAGGCGGTGCAGAAGTTCCTTGGCCTCTTTTATCAGCACATGATCGAATGAGGTGTAAGGGATACGCTTCTGCATGGTATGGGTATCGAAGTTCGAGTATTTTATTTTTACCGATATGTTTCCCGTGAGCTTCTGTTTTTGACGTAGCTCAAAAGCAAGTTTTTCTACCATGTGAACTATCAGCTCCTCGAGGTACCGCATGTCAGCAGTGTCACGGTCGAATGTAGTCTCAGTGCTGATGGATTTACGCTCGGAGTAACGCATAACAGGTGTGTTGTCTATGCCGTTGGCCTTCTTCCACAGGTCAAGACCAAATTTGCCGAGTACGTTCTGCATCATGAACGGAGGTATCTCTTTCAGCGTCTCAATGCGTTCAACACCCATCGAGGTGAGCAGCTTGTAGGTCTTTTGTCCCACGCCAGGAATCTTGCTTATGGGCAGAGGGTTCAGGAACGGCTGCACATACGGTTTTTCTACCTGTAACTCCCCGTTGGGCTTTGCCTCTCCGGTGGCAATTTTCGATACTGTTTTGTTCACCGACAGTCCGAACGAGATTGGCAGGCCCGTCTCTTTGATTATTGCCTGCCTCAGTTCTTTACTCCATTGCAAACATCCGAAAAAACGGTCCATTCCCGTGAGATCGAGGTAGTGTTCGTCGATGGAGGCCTTTTCGTACACCGGAGCCCGTTCAGCGATTATGTCCGTTACCATGTTCGAGTACTTCGAGTATGCCTCCATATCGCCACGGATGAAGAATGCGTCCCTGCACAACTGCTTTGCCGTCCGCATGGGCATTGCCGAGTGTACGCCGTATGTACGCGCCTCGTAGCTGCAGCTTGCCACTACCCCGCGATCCGACATGCCACCGATGATCACGGGTTTGCCGTTCAACCGCGAGTTTTGCAGCCGTTCCACGGATACGAAAAACGTGTCAAGGTCGAGATGTACTATGGTGCGCATTTTTCTATGGTTAAAGTGTTCTATGGTTATTGGGTTTGTAGGTTCGTTGGTTTTTTGCCCCCTCACTCTCCTAAAGGGAAGTTAGATTACTCTGAAATCTAACGAATTGTGTTCCCCCTTCAGGGCCCGCCTGACCAACTTAGTCGGGCAGGGGTTAGGGGGTAAATTTTAATTTACTCAAATACTCAATTTTATTGATTAAAAAATAATCATAAATACGATTATAATATAATCAATAATTTGTATATTTGAAAAGCAAACTGAGAAATTGTTTAATCGATAAATTGAGGAATTGACCGTTGGTGAATATTTGTATAGTTTCCCGATTCCTCAGTTTCTCAAATCCTCAAAAAATTAACTATCATGTATTTTGCAGGAAACATAAAATTTTTACGTAAGCGCCGGGGACGCACACAAGACGATGTGGCACAAGCACTGGGGATGAAGCGCTCGACACTGAGCGGTTACGAGAACAGGGTGGCGCAGCCCAATATGGAGGCATTGGTTGCCTTGTCGGAATATTTCAATGTGGCCATTGATACCCTATTGAAGGTTGATCTGCAGTCGTTGTCGGAGAGTCAGCTCAGGCAGCTTGAGAATGGTTTCGATGTGTTTATAAAAGGTAAAGGGCTGAGGGTGCTTGTCTCAACTGTGGACGCAGACAACAACGAGAATATAGAGCTTGTGCCCGAGAAGGCGAAAGCAGGCTATACCACGGGATATGCCGATCCGGAGTACATCAACGAGCTCCCCGTATTTCAGCTTCCGTTCCTTTCGAAAGAGAAGAAATATCGTACATTCCAGATATCGGGTGATTCAATGCTCCCTGTCCCCGACGGCGCCTGGGTGACGGGAGAATACTTTCAGGACTGGACAACTGTAAAAACCGGGGACGCCTGCATTGTTGTCACCCTAGACGACGGGGTCGTGTTCAAGGTAGTTGAAAATCGTCTTGAAGAAAATCAAGAACTGGTGCTTCACTCGCTTAACCCTCTTTTTGATCCCTACTCTGTTCCGGCCGGAGATATCCGTGAGGTGTGGCATTTCGTGCATTACATCAGCGGCGAAGTACCCGAAAGCGCCGCCGATATGCAGAACATTGCCCGGAATTTGTTTGAACTGAAGAAGGATGTAAAAAGTATCAAAGAAAAGCTGACAGGCAAATAACACTTATCCCTAACTTTCTGATTTTAACGTTAGAGTATCGCAGGATAATCCGTGAAGTCCTTTCTTCTCTGTGTTCCTATGCGATTGACCTTCACTTTCTCATACCCCATCTTCGCCATTTTTTCTACTTCTAGCATCGGGTAGCCGAACTCCTCAACGATCCTGCCGAGCAGCAGGTAAACACCATATCCTTTGAACGGGTATTGTTTCAGTGAGGAAGGGAAGTGTACAGTGTCAAAGAACTCGCCGTGCACATCGATGAAGGTGCCGAAATGCATTATCTCTTTGCGTGATGTTTTTACGTATTTAATTGTCACAAGTTCACCGAGCATGCGTATTGTTTTGCCGGCATTGGCGAGCATATCGCGGGCAAATACCTCACCGCGGAATTTTGTTTGCAGCATGTCAAACAGGGAGAGGGTGACGGGAAAACCGAGTAGTTCGATCTCATCGTAGGCATCTTGTTTGATATCGTAAGTAAGGTCAGGCAAGTGATAATCTGTTTTCGGCGGGGCGAACAGTGTGTCCGGCTGCGGCTGCGGTTCTTTCTTTCCGGTCAGTGAGTGTAGCTCCCAAAGTAATTGTGCTTTATTCTTTCCGGTGAACCGTAGTGCTCCTGTGCGAATAAGTATAATTATCTGTTCGCGGCTTGTCCCGGTACGGCGGATAAGGTCGTTGAGGTCTTTGTAAGTACCGCCGGCTTTTCGTTCAGTAACAATACGTTTGGCCGTTTTCTCTTCAAAGTTTTGAATGTGGATAAAACCGAGATAAATGTCTTTTCCTTTTATGGATGTGAGATATTCACTGTTGTTCACGCACGGCTGTTCAATGTTGGCTCCCCATCGCTTTGCTTCGTTAATGTAAACCGACGTGTGGTAAAATCCGCCGAAGTTGTTGATCACTGCTGTCATAAACTCGAGCGGGAAGTGAGCTTTCAGGTACAGACTCTGGAAGCTTTCGACGGCATATGATGCCGAATGTGCTTTGGAGAACGAATAGCCTGCAAACGACTCTATCTGCCGCCAGACTTCGGCAGTAGTACTTTCAGGGCGGCCTTTGTCTTTACTCTGTGCAAAGAACTTATCCTTAATTCTTTGGAACTCTTTTCGTGAGCGGTATTTTCCGCTCATGGCACGTCGCAGCACATCGGCATCGGCAAGGTCGAGACCGGCATAGTGATGGCACACCTTCAGCACATCTTCCTGGTACACCATTACACCGTATGTTTCCTGCAACTGCTCCTTCATCACTGGGTGCAGGTGCCTGAAACCTCCGGGGTTGTGAAACCGTTTGATATATTCCCGCATCATGCCTGATTTGGCCACTCCCGGACGGATGATGGAGCTGGCAGCTACAAGTGTAAGGTAATTGTCGCACTGCAACTTTTTCAGCAATCCCCGCATAGCAGGACTTTCGATGTAAAAGCACCCGACGGTTTCGCCCTGATGCAGCAGCTTTTTCACTTTCGGATCATTCTTGAACTTTTCCACGTCGTGTATGTCGACGGAGATACCGCGGTTTTTCTTCACAATCTCAACACAATCCTTAATGTGTCCTATACCGCGCTGCGACAGAATGTCAAGTTTCTCGAAACCTATGTCCT
>JAOZOF010000211.1 GCA_029933425.1 Marinilabiliaceae bacterium | reverse complement strand
TAGTAGTTGTTTTCGGAGGCTCTGCCATTTCATTGAAAGAGATCGAAAATATGGCCGATGCAATTCTGTTTGCATGGTATCCCGGTGAGGAGGGTGGCCATGCCATAGCCGATATCATCCTGGGAAATATCAACCCTTCAGGCAAACTGCCGGTTACCTTTTACCAGTCAACACAGGACCTGCCGCCGTTCGATGACTACAATATGAAAGGACGGACTTACAAATTTTTCAAAGGCAAACCTGAGTATGCATTCGGGTACGGACTGAGCTATACAAGATTTAAAGTTGATGACGTAAAACCAAACAAGGTCAAGTATACAGTAACCGATAGTTTAAATCTTCAACTCGTTCTGAACAACACAGGAGATGCTGACGGTGACGAGGTGCTTCAGGTCTATGCGGTGCAGGAAGGAGCTGATGAAAATGCACCTGTAAGGACTTTGATCGATTTTAAAAGGATCAGTGTCGAAAAAGGAGGGTCTGTCAACGTTTCCTTCAACATTCCTATAAACAGGCTAAAACAATGGGATGTAAAAACTAAAGAGTACCGGGTATTCCCCGGCAGATACTTCATTCAGGTGGGTAACAGTTCTGATAATATTTTCGAACAGGAAGAGGTGATCGTAAAAAAATAGGATATCACACCCGGCACAGTTTCAAACTACGCCGGGTGTTTGTTTAGTGTACTTTTATTTTTGATGATTAACATTTCGAACTTAGTCACCGCGTACATCCCACCAGATTGGAGTGGTTATCAGGTTCGGCCCTTGCCGTTCGATAGCTTCCAATGCATTCTTCTCATTCAGATTGATCTCCTCAAGCGGATAGAGGAACCGTTTTGGCAGGTAACCGTTGGTGACGCCAAGGTCTAGTCCGTCAGATTCTTTTCTTTGCGGTATTTCAGGATAGCCGAGCCTGCGGATCTCCGTGTAGGCCTCGGTAAAGTTGGTTACAAGAGCCAGCCACTTCTGATTCCCTATCTTGCGCAATTTCATCTCAGTGTCATCAGTGTCGTAAAGTGCAGCCTGAGGGCTTCTTTGCATGTAACTGTTAATAGTGTCCAACGGTATTTTCCAGAGTGTCATTGCCAGAACGATAGCTTTTTGAAAATATTCGTTGGCATTGTTCGCTCCGAAGATGACTTCAGCTTCAGCTTTGTTCAGGTACACCTCCGAAGCTGTAAGGTAGTGTACAGGCATGTCCGGTGCCCGCAGGGCTTTTGCCGGATCAGATATCGTATCCCATTTGACGGAGCCGAAATGATCGTCGCTGATGCCGTTGGGTACTCCCATGTATTTCCCATCGGGGCGGGGGTTTACCCAGTAGTACAAACGGGGGTCCTGCCATCTCTTCAATGAATCAACGATGTAGCTGCTCATCTTCCAGGGCATAAGGTCCCATGTTGCCGACCATTGGTTGTAGTTACGATTATCGTTCAACGAGAACAGGCGGGCATTCTCCTCATTTGTTTCTATCAGGTCATCCTGCATGCACTCTTTTATCACATTCTCACAAAATTCCGGAGCGGCAAAGCGAGCCCTCATGGCAAGCCTTAAACGCATGGAGTTTGCAAACTTTGCCCAGTATTCAAGGTGATTGTCATACAACGGATCGAAGATGTCATAACCGTCTGCCGGATCGCTGTTCTTGATGGTCTCGTAACACTGTTTAAGTGTATCCATCATGCTTTTGTAGATAAATTCCTGCGGATCGTACTTAGGATAGAGTTTCCCAAGATCGCCCCAGCCGCCTTCGGAGTATGGTATGTCGCCGTAAAGGTCGGTGATGCGTGTGTAGCTGACTATCGAAACCACCTTAGCCAAAGCATTCCGCAGCTTGTTATCCGTTCCTGACGGCGAGGTCATGGAAACTACCTTGTTGGAGTGTTTGAGTCCGCTGGTGAAAGTACCTGTAAGCACGGCATAGTAATCATCGGTGTAGAGATAGTCCATGTACTTATCGTGCGGCCGTCCGGTGTTGTGGCGCACAACATAGTAATGGCTGTACTGGCTGCCGAAAAAGAACTGCAGCTTTCTTTCGTTCTGATCGCTGCCGAATGTAAGTTGAACTGCCTTGCTGAAAAGATATCCGTCATCGATCTCAGTTACTTTGTTAGGATCTTCGTTGATCTCTTCCAAGGTTTCAGAACAGGAGGGCATAACCATTGCCAAAACCACCAGTGAAAATATGTATGTTTTAATCTGTTTCATCATCACTTCATTTTGTAATTAAAATTCAAACCTTAAACTTCCTCCGAGACTTCTTGTTGTTGGCAGGGCGTGATTCTCAAAGCCGTTGCCGATGTTCCCGCTGTTAAAACCCGATTCCGGATCGGTGTCTTTCGATGCCCTGTAAAGGAAGAACAGGTTTCGTCCGGTAAGAGCAATGCTAATGTTTTTAAAGGGAGTGCGTGCAAGCATTCTTTTGTTGAAATTGTACGAAAGCATCACCTCTCTAAGTCTGATGTTTGTTGCATCAACGATCCACTCTTCTGCGATACTGCTCGCATAAACACCGTACCATTTACGGATAGGCTGTATCGGCATGTTGTTTACCTGACCCGTTGATTCAATGATACCGTCTTCGATGTATCCGTCAGGAACTCTTCCGGGTTTTACATTCTGGTAGTTCGATTCTTCGGTATGAGTGTCGTACCATTCTGCACGGCCTTCCAGCGTTCCTTTGGCTGTTCCGAAAAGATACCGCATTGCTTTACCCCATGAGTAGAACTGGCCTCCTACCTGCATGTCGATGAGGAAACGTAAATTTATCCCTTTCCATGACAGACTGTTCTGAAAACCTCCGAGGAAATCAGGCTGAATGCTGCCTAATACCTCTTTTTCGCCCACTTTGGCATAGCCGTAATCATCTATGAGCCTACGTCCCTGGTCATCTTTTTTGTAGCCTGTTCCGTATATCAATCCAAATTCTTTTCCTTCCGTGGCCTCTATCGACGCTGACCAGAGAGTTCCCAGAACAATTTTGTCGAGCAGAGGGTGGATCTTGTCAACTATACTTTTACTGTTCGAATAGTTGAATGTAAAATTCCACGATAATTCTCTTGAAGGTGCAACGGGAGTAACTGTCAAAGTGATCTCTGTTCCGTGTCCTTTCATCACACCTGCATTGAACATTTTGCTGGTGTATCCGGTGAAGTGTGACAACGGTACCGACATGATCTGATCGTATGACTTGCCGCGGTAGTATGTAACATCAAGGTTGATGCCTCCATGCAAGAACACGAGATTGGCTCCGGTCTCAAACCCTTTTGTTGTCTCGGGCTGCAGATCACTGAACGGCAACGAATTACTTATGGTAGCTGTGGGGTAAACATAAGCCGCACTTAACGAGTAGTACTGCTGTGTCTGGTATGGCGAAGTGTCGTTACCTACCAAGGCATACGATATTCGAACCTTACCAAACTCAAACCAGCTGTTCTTAAGGTTTAAAGCATCGGAAAAGATAAAACCGAGACTCTCTGAGTGGTAGAAGTAGGAATTGTTGCCCGGAGGAAGGGTACTCGACCAGTCGTTACGGAGTGAGAAGTCGAAGAACAGGTAATCGTTGAACCCGATATTTCCCAGTCCGAATGCCGAATAAACAGCTTTTTTGTAGTAGTACTCGCTCGATGATGTACTCGATGTATTCGACAGGTGGTAGAAATTTTTAATATTGAACCTGCTTCCGCGTCCCGTAATACTCTCGTGTTGGTTGTATCGTATGTTCGATCCTGCATTCAGCGCCAGGGTGAATCTTTTCGAAAGCTCCTTGTTGTAGCTTAGTATGAAATCGGTGTTCGATTCAGTGCTGTTCCTCTGTGTTATTGCGAGATAACCGTATGGTTCGGTCTTGGCTTTGTCGGCCCGCCAGTCCTTGTATTTGAATGTGTAGAAGTCAAGTCCTGATCTGGCTTGCAGCTTCAGATACTCGGAAAAATGGAACTCCACCGCCAGAGAGCCGAGTATTCTGTGCTTGTCGTCTTCATAACCAATATTCTCCAACACCCAGTATGGATTTGATGTGTAAATGTCGTTCAGCCAGGTATGCTCAACACCGTTTTCATCATAGATGTTGTCTTTAAGCTCCTGCAGTGGCATGTTCCGGGGCAGGAACTCAAGCATGTAAACCGGGTTTTTAGAATCCTCGCTCAAAAGTGGACGGTTGTTAACATGCTGGCGTATGTAGCTTATTTTTGCATCCACTCCCGCCATTTTACCTATTCTGGTTGTTCCTCGAAGGTTGATGGTTTGCTTGTTAAGGTCATTGTTGGGTACAAGGCCTTTGGTCCTGACATCGGTAAAAGAGAATCTTGTCGTGGACTTCTCGTTTCCGCCTTCAAGTGCCAGCGAGTTCGACATGGAAGAGCCGGTACGGAAGTAATCCCTGTAGTTATCCGGCTGGGCCACGAAAGGAACATCTTCGCCGAGCCAGTTGGTGCGCAGTGTCCCGTCCATGAGCGGACCGAAACTCCATGTCCACGGATATTCCTGCGAAGGAACACCCTGCTGGTTTATGGGAGGATAAACGCCGTAAGCACCAAGACCGTACTCATTTTGCAGTTCAGGAATAACAAGTGGTGTTTCAGTAGTGTAGCTTGAGCTTACTGTTATGCCGAAATCTTTTGACCTTGAGCCCCCTTTGGTGGTGATGAGGACAACTCCGTTTGCACCCCGAGAGCCGTAAGCTGCTGCGGCAGCAGGCCCTTTAAGGATTGAAATGCTTTCAATATCTTCAGGATTGATGTCGGATATCCCGTCGCCCATGTCACGTCCTCCCCATTCTCCGGCCTCTCCCAGATTGCTGGCATCGATGGGAACCCCGTCGACAACGAAAAGAGGTTTGTTGCTGCCGAGCATTGACGACATACCCCTGATCACGATACGGCTCGATCCTCCAACGCCGCTGGCAGTACGGCTTACCTGAAGCCCTGCAACTTTACCTGAAAGGGAGTTCATGATGTTGGCATCTTTCACATCGTTCACTTCATCTCCTTTGACTTCAGTTATGGCATATCCCACTGATTTGGCCTTCCTTGATATCCCGAGGGCTGTAACAACAACCTCATCCAACTTCTTTACAGATTCTGATATCTGCACATCCATCTTCTTACTGCTGCCTACAGGTAGCTCTTTTGTGTCATAGCCAATGAAAGAAAACACAAGGATCGTTTCTCCGCTTGGAACATCGATCTTGAATTTCCCATCCATATCGGTTATTGTCCCTTTAGTTGTCCCTTTTATAAAAACATTAACCCCGGGAAGTGTCTCTCCTGTTTTTGCAGATGTGACAGTACCTGTGACGTTGTGTTTTTTCAGTCCTTCAGATGTTGATATTATTACCAGATGATTTTCCAGAGTTTTGTAAACCAAACCTGTCCCTGAAAGGATAGTTTTCATCACATCATCGATCATTGCCCCCTTAACCCTGATCGAAACTTTTTTATCCAGTGATTTAAGTGCGGGATCATAAAAAAAACGGTAGTTTGTCTCTTTTTGAATTGTTTTCAGAATATCTTTTATCGGAGTGTTCTCTTTTTTGAGTGTTATTGTTTCCTGGGCCAGGATGCTTAAAGGCATAAGAATAAATAAAAGAAACAGCGGTAATTTGAATTTCATAAAAATATGTTTAGGAAGTTTTTTCTTCAGAGGGATAAATACCCTTTTATTATTAAGGCAACTCAAACGTGAAAACTACTTACAAACACTTAAAAAATGTTTAAAAATATTTCTTTGAAAAATATAAAAGGAAGTTACGCACAGTGGTGAACAATACTACATAAAACAGAGAGAGCAGAGAACCCTTTGCACATACGCCTATTACAAGCATCAACAAAAAAAACGGACAGAGTTTTTATCCCTGCCCGCTTCTCTTAAAAAGTGTTTATTTCTTCTGTTATTCTATTCCTGCTTTCTTCAAAAATTCTTTCATTGAAACGTGTACATATTTCTGATCGGCAGCCCTTTCTTTTTCTCCGTTTGCATAAGCAACCCAAAGTTCAAGAGTAGTTGCATCGTAAACAACGTCCATAAGGTTATGGTCATCGGCAACAGCCTTTGAGAGAGCGATCATCTTATCAACATCGAATTTACCCAGGTTGTCTTTGATGATAACAGCCGCAGTGTCATTGTTCATTGTCTGATAGATCACATTAGGGAAAATATCCGGAGCAACATTATCGTTAGGATCATTATCTTTCCAAATGTGATATTTAACTTCATCGGGTGTGGAAACCAAAACCTTTGCACCACCCTG
>JAOZOF010000484.1 GCA_029933425.1 Marinilabiliaceae bacterium | reverse complement strand
AGATTCCTCGGGACATTTTGGGTTTAAAGGGTTGAACGGTTTGGGAGCCATTGATCGGTCGAAGCGGTAGCGGAGACCATCAATCGGCAAAATTTCACAATAGGCATTACACACTAAGCGGCGAACCCGACCTGCTTGCATCCCTCAGCTTCACAGGGCATGGCTTGTCCGGAAGGAACGAACCGGAGAGTATCTGCCGTAGTTCAGGCTCTATGTTTAAATTGCTTTTAGTTCTTTTCTTTCGCAAATCTCAAATCGCCGATCTGCTATCGCAAATCAAGTGGTTAGAGTGTTTGTTTTCTATTTTGTTCAAAGATCTTGCCTGTTCGAAACAGGGTGAAGAACAGGCAAGCGTCAAAAGAATAATTGAATACATCTACTTCAATACCTCAACATCCACTGCAACAACTTTATACTCCGGAGTCAGGGTTTCAATATCACCGATGTTGCCGGTCAGGTTATTGATGTTAACTTCAGGAAAGTGGAAGGTTGACCTGAGCACTCCTTCTTTCACTCTGTCTGTAACGAATGCCTTAATGTATGTTTTGCCGCGGGCTGATATGAGTCTGACCTTATCACCTGTTTTGATGCCTTTTTTCTTTGCATCTGCCGGATTTATCCACAGATCATCTTCTTTCAGGACATCTTTATTTGGAGTGCGGCGTGTCATTGTTCCTGAGTTGTAATGTTCAAGATTACGGCCGGTAGTCAGTATGAACGGATATTCATCCCTGTTCTCAATAAGTTCCGGGGTCTCTTCAAAATCAAAGAAGTGTATCTGTCCTTTACCTATCTTGAACTCTTTGCTATGCAGTATTTTTGTGTCCTTACCGTCTTTTGTTACCGGCCATTGAAGTCCGTTTTTGCCAAGGTTCTCCCAGGTAACACCGGCAAAGAAAGGCACCACATCAGATATCTCCCTGAGCAGGACATCGGCTGAATAACCTTTTTGCGGGTATCCCATTCTGTTCATGATATCAACCATAATCTGTCCGTCTGCTTTGGTGCCTTCAACGGGCTCGACCACCTTGTTTACTTTCTGAATGCGTCTTTCGCCGTTTGTGAATGTACCCTCTTTTTCGAAGAATGAAGAAGCAGGAAGCACCACATCGGCCATTTTAGATGTGTCAGTAGGGAACAATTCCTGTACAACAAGGAACTCAAGACTTTCGAGTGCCTTGCGTACGTGCTGTGTGTTGGGGTCAGTCTGAAGAACATCTTCACCCATGATCCACATAGCTTTCACAGTTTTGTTGATGGCACCGTCGAACATCTCAGGTATTTTCAGGCCTTCTTTTTCAGGTATTGTTTCTATGCCGTACTTTTCCTTGTAGTATTCCTGTATCTCAGGATCATTCACGTCAAGGTAACCTGCTCCCTGATGCGGCTGAACTCCCATATCGGCAGCTCCCTGTACGTTGTTTTGTCCGCGAAGGGGATTCACACCCACACCTTTACGGCCTATATTGCCGGTGAACATGCTGATGTTGGCAAGGAGCATAACGGTACGGCTGCCGGTGTAATGCTCGGTAACACCCAGACCGTGGAACGACATGGCATTCCCGGCTTTTGCAAATGCTTCAGCGGCTT
>JAOZOF010000483.1 GCA_029933425.1 Marinilabiliaceae bacterium | reverse complement strand
CTAAAGGGTATAAAAAGGAAAAGCTAATTGAATATACTGATAGTTTGGATCTTGATACTTCTAAAATAGAAAAGTTATATGATGAGGTGCCCAAGATCGATGAAACATATTTCAAAAGAATACTAAACCTTTTATCAGTGCTGGCAAATGAATTGTCAACTGTTGGATACAATAACCTTAAACTTGCAAAAACAATAAGGGAACATCTTGAACTGGAAAATGAATTGAGAAGCGCAAAGGAAAAGGCCGAGGAAAGTGATCGTTTAAAATCGGCTTTTCTGGCAAACATGTCGCACGAGATACGAACACCGATGAACGGGATCGTAGGATTTGCTGATCTGCTGGATGTTGAAGGGCTTTTGCCTGAGGAACGTAAAGAGTATGTTTCGCTTATTAAACAAAGTTCACAACAGCTGCTTAACATTATTAATGATATAATTGATATCTCAAAGATCGAATCCGGACAGGTGGATGTGAATAAGATAAAATTCAGTATCGAGCATATGTTTGATGACCTTTATTCATTTTTTAAACGTCAGATCAAAGGCAAAGATGTTGAGCTGGTACTTGATAAAAATGTTTCAGGAGAAATTTCAGATGAGATCGATACTGATGATATTAAATTACGTCAGGTGCTGACAAATCTCTTGTCGAATGCAATAAAATTCACAGAAAAAGGTTTTGTGAGGTTCGGCTATGCCATAGATCAGGATAATCTTAGATTTTTCGTTAAAGATACCGGTGAAGGAATAGGAGAGAAAGATCTTGATAATATTTTTGACCGCTTCTGGCAATCGCGACAGAACAGGCCGGGGAAAGGCGGCACAGGGCTAGGACTTGCTATTTCAAAAGCTTATGTCGAACTATTAGGCGGTGTTATAGAGGTCGAATCAGAGCTGAACAAGGGGACAAAGTTCACAGTCACTATTCCGATAGGTTAGACCCCCGTTCATTATATTTTAATGTCCAGAGCTGCACCAAGTATCCACTGTGAAAACCATTGACTTTTCAGGTTGGTCGATTGCATGAGCATGTAAAGGATAGGGGAGAACCTTCCGTTTTTTCCTGTGATGCCGAGGTATAACCTGTTGCGATTGTAACCGCCTTTGCCAAGAAATACTTCTTCGGTTACGTATGGACTCAGATCGAAAGATGTTATTCCACTTGAGTATTTTATTCTCACGTCGGAACGGAAACGATATCTTGTTTTGAACAGTTCGAATAAACGTACCTCAACTCTGTTTCTTTGACGGAAGCTGAATTTGTTAAGCTTGAAAGATGAGGATATTCTTAACATTGGTCTCATTTCGTAAGTCCACTTGCTGCTGTCCCGGGATATTTTGTAGTATTCCTGCCTGTAAAGGGCTTCTAGTTTAAACCATGGCAAAATATTGTATCCGGCATTTCCCTGAACAAACCAGTTGAATAAACCGTGATCGAAACTGACATAAGTGTTGAATAAGATGCCGGCATCCCATTTTTTACCGAATTCATGATACAGGTATAACTCCTGCCATGAGATATTCACGCTCTTGCTTGATAGTTGTCCTTTTGAGTTAATAGTTGTAAGGGAGAACAGGAAGATAAAAAC
>JAOZOF010000482.1 GCA_029933425.1 Marinilabiliaceae bacterium | reverse complement strand
CGAGCGAAAAACGGGACTCGAACCCGCGACCCCGACCTTGGCAAGGTCGTGCTCTACCAACTGAGCTATTTTCGCATTTTTGTCCGCTTAATGGCTTTCTTTAAAACCTGCGTACACTTTTTTCAAGCGCGGTGCAAATATATACCTATTTTTCAATTCCTCAAAGGAAATTTCTTATTTATCACACAGACATATGAAAGGACATCACCAACCAGTAACTGCAACCTGTACTGCCTCTTAACACCCATCACTACCTTTAGTTCACACATTTCTTCAGTAAATTAAATATGGCAGAACTGTTACCCTGAAAAAATGAAATATTCTACTTCACACCCATCAGCTTCTTTATCTCATTTAGCTTGTTCAAAGCCTCCATGGGCGTAAGGTTATTGATGTCAATGTGAATAATCTCGTCGCGTATCTGCTTCAGAACAGGGTCGTCGAGTTGGAAGAAACTGAGCTGAATACCGTCACGGCCTGAGGCAATGTCGTCCATAGGTTTTGAGAGTTTGCCTTTACGATGAGTCTTCTCCATTTCGGCAAGTATCTCTTCGGCTCGCTTGACAACACTTTTGGGCATACCGGCCATCCGTGCAACATGAATACCGAAACTGTGCTCACTGCCGCCCCGCTTAAGTTTCCTCAGGAAAATAACATTATTGTCAACCTCTCTTACCGAAACGTTGTAATTCTTCACCCGGCCGTATGTTTTCTCCATTTCGTTAAGCTCGTGATAATGGGTTGCAAACAGTGTTTTTGCCTGGGCCCTTTTGTGCTCATGAATGTACTCAACTATCGACCATGCAATGGAAATGCCATCGTAGGTACTTGTCCCCCGCCCCAGTTCATCAAACAATACAAGACTGCGTTTTGATATATTGTTCAGGATACTTGCAGCCTCATTCATCTCAACCATGAAAGTAGATTCACCGCCGGAGATATTATCAGATGCCCCCACACGGGTAAATATTTTATCCACAACTCCTATGGATGCCGACTCAGCCGGCACATAGCATCCTATCTGCGCCATTAGCACAATCAATGCTGTCTGTCTTAGCAAAGCCGACTTACCTGCCATGTTAGGACCTGTAACAATGATCACCTGTTGCGAATCATTGTCTAAGTACAGATCATTGGGGATGTATTCCTCTCCTACCGGTAACTGCTGCTCTATCACCGGATGACGACCTGCCTTGATGTCAATGGTAAACGAATCATTTACCACAGGTCTTACATATCTGTTCTTAACTGCCAGACGGTTGAACGACAGCAACACGTCGAGTTTGGCCAGCAATCCGGCATTTAGCTGAATTGCCTGAATATACTCCTGCAATGCCATCAGCAGGTCGTTGTAAAGCCGTGCTTCAATAGCAAGTATCTTCTCTTCGGCCCCGAGTATTTTCGATTCGTACTCTTTAAGTTCCTCAGTGATGTAACGCTCTGCATTCACCAGCGTTTGCTTACGTATCCAGTTCTCCGGTACCTTCTCCTTATGTGTATTGCGAACCTCGATGTAGTATCCGAAAACATTGTTAAAACTGATCTTAATGCTCGGTATACCTGTCTCCTCACTAAGCCTTGTCTGTAAATTGGCAAGATAATCCTT
>JAOZOF010000210.1 GCA_029933425.1 Marinilabiliaceae bacterium | reverse complement strand
AATAAGCTTGCAAGGTATAAGTTCCTGCACACGCCGAGTTGACAGGAAGTGTTAGTGATTGGAAAAAGTGTTGCAGGCGACAGCGAACTTGCCTGACAGCGAGGTAGGTCTGAAAGAAGCCATTAGCATCCGCCCATTGGCGGACTGACGCACAGAAATCTGATATAAGGCTCACTTGGGGGCAACCGAGCTATGGATTGGAAACGCCCGAAAATCAACCGCAATCTCATGAAGTAAATCAGGCAGGACGCAAGGAAAGTTTATTGTCTTATCCCGAGAGATCTTATAATCTGTTGCCAATGCGACAAACCGATTGGAGACAATCGGCTATAAGAAGTCAGCAGAGGTCATAGTAGCATAGTTTGAGTAACTAAAAGTGAATGGCTGAATCAGAGAATTTAAGGATTAGTCATCAGGAACTTTTATATATGGAGCATCAGCAAGTCACAGTATATCAAAAGGCTTTGTTACAAAGAAAGAATGCTATGTGCCCGTCAGACACTTGTGAAGACGTACGCCGAGCAAAAGCAAGACAGGTGAAGCAAATAAATAGGGAAAGAAAGGGCAATTCTTAGATTTACAGGATTTAATGTTATCATTTAACCTGGAATAGTTCAATAAATATACGATTTATGGGGTTAAGCGTTGAATATCAATGAATAAATAAGTAGTTATTTGATCTTTTTGTGAAAAAAAGCGGCTTGATTGATTGTTGACATTATTTATATTGTTTTAACGAGCCGGAAGGTTTTTATATTGACATATTGATAACATTATTTTTTGAGCTGAAATCTTTATATTATCTGTTGTTATAGTATTTATAGACGTATTAATATTATGTTTTTCTATGATATAATAACACACTAAGCCTTCTTTTGAATTAGCTTAATTGTTAAAAAATGACAATATTGTTAAAAAATCATGTATCTTTATTAAAATTGACCTAACAATACTTTCGTAAGCTATCTATATTTGTCTTGATTTATTGTGAAATGGGTAGGAAGAGAAAGTTATGGAGTTGACAAATACCTGCTTTCAGTTGACAATCCAAACAGAATTTAGTTTTATCTATTTACAAAAATTTAATTTTTACTAATCAAAAGTTAAAGCTTATGAAAAGAAAGATTCTTCAATTGTTGTTTTTGTTTGCCATCTTTGCCACCAGTGCAATGGCACAAAAGACAGTAACCGGTACCGTCAAGGACGATTCCGGTGATCCGATGCCCGGTGTTAATGTTATTATTGCCGGCACTACGAACGGAACCATTACTGATGTAAATGGACATTACAGTATTCAGGTTCCGGATGATAACGCGGTTTTACACTTTTCCTTTATTGGAATGGAAGCACAGGATATTCCTGTTGCAGGTAAGAGTGTAATAGATGTAGCTCTTAAGTCATCATCCGTTGGTTTGGATGAGGTAGTTGTTACATCACTTGGTATTTCGAGACAGAAGAAATCACTTGGTTATTCTGTTGGAGAAGTCGGAGGCGACGAGGTACAAAAGGTAGCCCAGACAAACGTGTTGAATTCACTCTCAGGTAAGGTTGCCGGTGTGACGATCAACTCTGTGGGTGTTCCGGGTTCTTCTGTCAGTATGGTTATTCGTGGAGCTTCTTCATTAACTACTGACAACCAGCCGTTGTTCGTGGTTGACGGAATTCCCATGAACAATACGTTGAATAACGTTACGGAAATGGCCAGAGATACCAAGGTTGACTATGGTAATGCTATATCCGACCTTAATGCAGATGATATTGAGAGTGTTAGTGTATTGAAAGGCCCTAGTGCAGCTGCACTTTATGGATCCAGAGCCGGTAATGGTGTTGTAATTATTACCACAAAATCAGGAAAGAAAAATAAAGGTTTAGGAGTTTCAGTTACATCTAATACTGTAATTGATAATCCTTATAAGTATCTTGAGATGCATGATCTGTTTGCTAACGGTAACCGTCCGTACACTCAGGATAACAGACCTAATAATGGACTTCCTTATATTATTATCGATCCTACGAAATCAGGTTGGGTAGGTCCTGAGCTGGATAAAGGAATGATGGCTTATCAGTGGCCATACTTCAATGCTGATGGAGACATGGTAGCAAGAGAGCTTGTTTCTCATCCTGACAACCGCAAGGAGTTCTTTAACACAGGAGTTACAAGTACTAATACAGTATCTATATCGAATGCAACTGATAAGATAGATTACCGGTTGTCATATACTAATATGGTAAATAAGGGAACTGTGCCTAATAGTGATTTGCACAAAAACTCGATCAGCATGAACTCAACAATAAGCATGTTGAGCAATCTGAAGATCAGTTCAGTCCTTAACTATACTAATTCAGGCGCCAATAACCGTCCGTCACTTGGTAACCGTGGAGCGAACCCACTGCAATATCTGTATGACCTTAACTCTCATATCGATATTAATGATCTGAAAAATTACTGGATACCAGGTAGGGAAGGCCTTGAGCAGAATGCTCCTTATGAGTTTAAAGGTTTTGATGAAAACGGAAATGTTATAAAAGGTGATATAATGAACAACCCGTACTTCATTGCAAATGAAGTTAACAACCCATTTGACAGGAACAGGTTCTACGGTAATGCAAAACTTGACTGGCACATAGCAAAAAACTGGGATGCATTTATACGTTATAACATTGATAATCTTGATGAGGTTCGCGAAACTAAGATAGCTCCTAGTTATTCAAAAGAGCCTCATGGTTTTTATGGTATTGTAAATATGAAAAGCAGAGAGCAAAATGCTGATTTCCTTTTTACATATCATGTAAATCCTACAAACTGGAGCATTAATGTTTCTTTCGGAGGTAATTACAGGAACTCTTATTATGCACAGCACCTTACACAGACAAAACGTGGAGGTAAAGGTTTAATAATTCCTAATGTATATACAGTCTCAAATATCGCTAATGATAATTTGACTTATAGTTCAGGATACAGCAAAAAACTTGTTTATAGTTTGTATGGATTAGCTTCATTCGGATTTAAAGATGCTTTATACCTTGATCTGACTGCAAGAAATGACTGGTCAAGTACGCTTCCTGAATCAAATCGTTCATATTTCTATCCTTCAGCATCATTGAGTATGTTGTTGAATAACATGTTCGATATGGGACCTTCGGTTTCATTGATGAAACTTAGAGGTGGTGTTGCTCAGGTAGGTAACGACACTAATCCTTATATGCTGATGACCACAATGGCAAATTACGGTTCATGGGGCAGTCAGCCTCAGTTAGGATTACCGGGATCAATTCTTTTGCCTGACCTGAAACCTGAGATCCAGACTTCATGGGAAGTTGGAGCAGACATTGCATTGTACAATAATCGTTTAAGGTTCGAGGGTACTTATTACAAGTCCAAGAACAAAAACCAGATACTACCTATAGGTATGGCTCCTTCAACAGGTTATTCTAGTCGTAGGATCAATGCCGGACTTATTTCCAGTCGTGGTATAGAACTGTCACTTGGTGGAACCATAATTAATTCAAATGATTGGCAGTGGGACCTTACTGCATTGTTCTCACGTAACAGAACAAGGATTGACGAGTTAGCAGAAGGTTATAATTATATCAGACTTTGGACTGACGCAAAAGGTGGTGCTGTAACAAGAGTAGGCGACGACATTGGTCAGCTTGTTGACCGTAAGTTAGTTCGTGTAGAGGATAAAAATTCTCCTTATTACGGATGGCCTTTACTGGATGATGAAGGTTGGGACAATAGTGAAAAGTGGGAGCATATTATTGATGATCCAACTCAGGAACTTCCTGTTATAGGTAACTTTAATCCTGATTTCACTATGGGATTCCAGACTTCAGTATCTTATAAGAAATGGACTTTAAGTGCCAGCCTTGACTGGAGAAAAGGTGGTCAGTTTGTTTCACAGACTTTCCGTTACGGAGAATCTGACCTGCACTCACAACGTTGGCTTGACAAAACGCTTAAGCTTAATGATATGACCGGCCCGGAAATGGCACAATGGCTGAAAGATCATCAAGATGAATACCTGTCTCCTGATGGTGAATTCTTTGTGCTTGTTGGAGGTCCTACTGCAGAGTATGGCGGTCTTGAGCATACTGAAGGAGGTATCACACTGAATGACGGTGTATTTATGCCGGGTGTATACGGACATTATGACGACAACGGTAATTTCATTATGGAAGAGGAATTTCTTGGAGATGGTAACCCTACTATCAGATACCAGGATTATTACGGATGGAGTTATACTCGTAATGCCACTTTCGATGCCGATTTTGTTAAGATAAGGGATCTTTCTTTAACTTATCAATTACCTAAGATCAAGGGAATTCAAAGCTCATCAATTACAGTGTACTCCAGTAATCTGATCCTTTGGACCAAAGCAGGTATTAATATCGATCCTGAAACTGCATTCCAGGCTGAGGGTGGTGTTCAGGGAAGTGGTATTCAATTCAAGCAGGGTATTGAAAGATACAATGTAGCTCCATGGACAATTCCTATTGGGTTTAAATTGAATATAAATTTTTAATGTTAAATTTAAAAAATCATGAAATATATGAAAACATTATATAAAATATTTCTGGTTCTGTCAGTAGTTGCATTTTCTTCTTGCGGGGATAAGCTTACAGAAACAAATGTGAACCCTGCGGGTGTTGATCCAGAAACGGTAAATCCGAATCTTATACTGACAACTGTTATCACGAATACAATAGTTCCCTACCAGCGTGAAAATTATAACGGTGATGTATCCGGCGTTATGCAATACGTGCAAAAAAGTGGATGGAGCAGTGGATTAAATAAGTTCGACTGGATTGGAAACCATGGTTGGGGAGGTTATTATGGTAACCTGAGAAATATCAATCAGTTAACATACAGGGCTCAGACTGAAGGCATGGAATTTCAGGAGGGTATTGCAGGCATTTTACATGCATTTAATTTTGCAATGATAGCTGATAAGTGGGGTGATGCTCCATATACAGATGCTTTGAAAGGTACCGAAACTGATCCTGAATATCAGAAGCCTAAATTTGACAGTCAGGAAACCATCTATAAAGGTATAATTGATGAGTTAAAAGCCGCTAGTACATTATTGTCAAAAAGTGAAGGTGAGTATGTGGGTATTGACCCAAGTGCAGATGTCCTTTATCATGGCGATGTTACAAAATGGAGAAAACTTGCAAACTCTCTGTTGCTCAGATATTATATGCGTTTAGCTACGAAAGATCCTGAATTTGCTAAAGGCGGAATACAGGAAATAGCAAATGATCCGAACAAATATCCTGTATTTACTTCAAATGAAGATAATGCTGCTTTGGATTATATTGGAACTACTGAAGGAGACTCTTGGCCTGCTGCAATACAGTTTGATGCATCTCAGAGTAACTTCAACCGTATCCAGCTTTGTGCAGGGCTTCGCGATGTTCTTTATGAACTTCAGGATCCCAGATTAGGAACCTGGTTCAATAAAGTGAAAGTTCAGATCAAAGTTGGTAATTATTATCCTGATGCTGATATTGTTGTTGACGGTATAAGGTATCTTAATGCAGATTCCATGGCCGCCAATAATCTGGTTGTTTATAATAAAGACACCTGGGTAACTGAACGGGAAAATGGTAAGGTTTTGGTTGATACTTTCGAATACGTTGGAATGCCGGTTGGTGCTTCAGTTGGGGAAGGTTATACTTACAATCTTAACCCAAGTCCTGCTCAGGGACAGGCAAACGTTCACGTTTCTGCTCTTGCCGACATGTTCAAAGATGCAACAGGTGATCTGCTTAAAGCAAAATTAATGACCTATGCCGAAGTTTGTTTCATATTGGCAGAAGCCGGTCAGAAAGGATGGAGTATTCCTCAATCAGCTCAGGCCTGGTACGAAGCAGGAGTTAAAGCGTCATTTGATGCATGGGAAGTTCCCGGTTATGATGATTACATTGCTAATAATGCCTATGACGGTTCATTGGAGCAGATCATTACCCAAAAATGGATAGCCGACTGGACGATAGCTCACGAAGCATGGGCTGACTGGAGAAGAACAGGATTACCTAAATTTTCATGGGGACCTACTGTAAGACGTGATAATATGCCATTACGTTTAGAGTACGATGCTAATGAGATCGGTAGAAATACAGATAATTACAATGAAGCTATTAGTAAACTGGAACAAACTCCTTATACCGGAACTGACGGTGACGACAGTTCATGGTCTAAGTTCTGGTTGCTACAGGGTACAAACTTACCTTATCCGAGCAACTAATTAAGGTTATCTTATAATTTTTGAAAGAGCAAATGAGCAAGTCTTATTTGCTCTTTCTTTTTTGTGTGCCGTGCATGGTAAATAACTTGGTGGTGAAAGTCCACTATGGGGGTTTG
>JAOZOF010000209.1 GCA_029933425.1 Marinilabiliaceae bacterium | reverse complement strand
CGGGGCTACCGCAACTGTAAAAGTTGACGATGTAGTTGCCAAACAGTACTCCACCGTTGACCAGCTGCTGCAGGGACGTGCAGCAGGAGTTCAGGTGACAAGTAACCAGGGTAATCCAGGCTCGGGAGTCAGCGTTCGTATTCGGGGAACGAACAGTCTCAGAGGAAACAATGAGCCTTTGTATGTTGTAGACGGTATTATAATTACTACAGCAGGAGAGGATGCAAATGCATCTGCTGATGCAAATGACTACTCTGCAGCTCAAAATGGTCTTGCCGGAATTAACCCGAAAGACATTGAAAGCATTGAGGTGTTAAAAGATGCATCGGCTACTGCCATTTACGGATCAAGAGGTGCCAATGGTGTTGTTCTGATCACAACCAAAAGCGGTAAAAAAGGGAATGCAAAAATAAACGCATATTACAGTGCAACAATGTCGCAAATGAGCAAAAAGCTTGATGTTCTTGATGGTGTCGGGTATGCACAATATCAGAATGAGGTAAGTGAATTACGAGGAGAGCTTCCAAAATACTTCATTGACGGCAACACTGTTTACCCTATGAGCAACGGTATGCGGGGGGATTCTGCTTATCAGGAAGTAAACTGGCAGGATGAAGCTTATCGTCTTGGAATATCTCATACAGGAGGTGTATCATTCAGCGGCGGCAGCGATAAAGGATCATACTATGTTTCGCTGGGTGCAAGTGCAATTCAGGGGGTTACTGACAATTCAAGTCTTGCCAACGGAAACATGAGGATCAATCTTACAAGACACCTGACCAAAAAATTAAAATTTGACTCTCAGGTATCTCTTTACTACAGCGACGGAAAATATCCGCAGGGAGGTTCCTTGCTTGGTGCAAACGGAAGTTTTGTGAAAAGTACAGTTACATTCAATCCTCTTATCGGAGCAGACATCGAGGATTTCCAGGTTGATCTCGGACTATCGAATCCGGATTCATGGATAAATGATTACGAAGAGAAATCGAAAGAATTCAAGACTTTCGTTGCCATGGCATTAACATATACACTTCCCATTAAAGGATTAAAATTCCAGATTAAAGCCGCAGGCAACAACCGTATCAAGGACAGACGTAAATTTTACGGAGTCACCACTTATGCCGGGTCGAATGCCAACGGACAGCTCACAATGAGCTCACAGGAGAAATGGTCATGGAACATTAACAACCTGTTAATGTATAACCGTACATTCAAGAAGAAACACAGCATCAATGCAACACTGGGTTATGTGTACGACGGAAACTTCATGGAAGACAAAAGATACACTGTTGAGAATTTTGTTACAACCGAATTCATGACCGACGGCCCGGAATATGGACAGCTTGTTACAAGGATGTTATCAACATCACCAAGGACCGAGATCATGAACTCATTCCTTACAAGGTTCAATTACAGTTACAAACAAAAATACATTGCAACATTCACATTCAGGGCCGACGGTTCCTCAAAATTTGCCGAAGGGCAAAGATACGGGTACTTCCCCTCGTTCTCATTGGCATGGAGAATTATGGAAGAAAACTTCATAAAGGATCTTGATGTCTTCTCCAACCTTAAGCTGAGAGCCGGATGGGGTCAGACAGGTAACCAGGCCATTCAGCCCTACCAGACTATGAGAACCTATGCGGTGGGAGGCTATTCTAACTACGACAACAGTGTAGGTAAGACTTTTGTTCCGATGAACATTGCCAATCCTGATCTTACATGGGAAACAACAACTCAGACAAACATTGGTCTGGACATGGGATTTTTCAACAACAGACTTACCGCAACAATCGATGCATACTATAAAGATACTTATGATCTGTTGCAGCTTCAGGCACTGCCTACATCAACAGGTTTTGTATCAATGTATGTTAATCAGGGATCTATTTCAAATAAAGGTATAGATATAATGATCGATGGAGTATTGATAGCCAAAAAGAACACTACGCTTTCTCTTGGCGGAAATATTTCGTTCAATCAAAATAAAGTACTTGATCTCGGTATTCCGGATGCTCCGGTGATCATTGACGGTGAAACAGAGATGAGATCATTTTATCTTGGAGACAAGATATCTCACGGTAATACATTTAAATGTCCTGCAAATATTTTCATGGTCGATGAGCCGGTTGGAATGTTCTGGGGATTCAGGACTGACGGCCTGTGGCAGGAAGACAATGATGTTTACGGAGCAAAAGCAGGTGATGTTAAGATCATTGACCTGAATAATGACGGAGTTATAAACGAGATGGACCGTACTTTTATCGGAGATCCCAACCCAATGTTTACGTTTGGAATAAACGGATCTTTTACATACAAACGATTCTCAGTCAGTATGGACTGGTCAGGTGTTTACGGTAATGAAATAGCAAATGGATTTGCTTTCGATTACTACATGGCATCAGGTAAAGCTCTTAATGTATATCCGGGAGCTTATCACGATGCCTGGAGACCTGATAATCCTGAAGGATTTTTCCCGAGAATAGGCTACACCGAAGAAGGTGCACTGGCTATCAACGACAGGATAATTGAGGACGGAAGTTATATGCGACTTGACAATCTCACTTTCGGATACGACCTGCCTTTTGAAAAGGTATTTGATTCATTTCATATTTATGTGTCCGGACGAAACCTCGTAACATTTACAAAGTACAGCGGGTACGATCCTAATGTTACCAGTTTCTTATGGAACGGAAATATACAGGGAGTTGACTGGAACCCGTTCCCGAATGCCAGAATATTTATTGCAGGTATAAACATTAATTTCTAACCTTAAAAATAACGAGAGATGAAAAAATATATAAAACTATTATCGCTATCATTCATGATGATCTATTTCTCATCATGTAGTTTGTACGAGGATCCTCCGTTTCTGTCGGAAGATGACATTTTCAGCAATGTGGAATACAGTAAAACTGCCTTGAACGGTGTTTACGGAGGTCTGGCAGCATACAATAATTATTCAATGACCATACAGGTTTTGATAAACGGATTTTCCGGTTATTTCACACAAAGAATGTACGGAGCACAGCTGTTCGACCCCATAAACCAGAACCTGTACTCTTTAAAACCGCAGGCAAACTCAAAAGAGGTGGAATATGTATGGCGTGACACCTATGCAACAATAGGAAGAGCTAATGATATCATTGCCAATCTTAAACCTGTTGAGAATCCCGTATCGGAAGATGATAAAAACCTGAACAATATTCTGGGACAGGCATTTTTCATCAGGGCTTTTGAATATTTCAACCTGGTAAGATTATGGGGTGACGTTCCTTTGCGTCTGGACCCGATGACAACAGAAAATATACATAAACCCAAAAGCCCGGCATCAGAGATCTATGAGCAAATTATCAGCGATGCTTCAAATGCTGTTCGTTTGATGAAGCCGAAAGTAACACAGGATAAAGGTTATCCCGGAGCTGAGGCTGCTCACATGCTTCTCGCAAAAATATACATGACACTTGCAGGCAATAAAACAGCAGCAGAAACTGAATATTGGCAGATGGCCTACGATGAGGCAATTCAGGTTTACGGTAAATACAGGCTTGTCGATTTTGAACAGCTATGGTCTGATGAAGGAGGAGACAATTCAGCCGAGAATATCTTCGAGATCCAGTTCAATCTTGCAAATCCCGGTGCTATGATGAAGCTTTACACTCCAAACGGAGCTACAAAGGCTAACACGTGGGGACGGTTCTTCATTAATATCGCCCTTTTCGATGAGCATATAAAACTGTATGGAGATACTTTGAATTTCATAAGACATAAGGATAAACGAATAAATCAAACTTACAGAAGTTTATGGGTGAATGTTCAGAAAACCCCACCCAAATCTCAGAAAAGCTATCCTTTTATTTCGAGAAAGAATTTTATGACATCTTATCCTATTGCATGTAAATACTGGTCGAAGAGTGTTAATGTAATTACTGAGCATAATGAAAAGAATTTCATAGTTTACAGATATGCCGACCTGTTATTAATGCTGGCAGAGATATCAAATGAACTTGATAACGGAGAACAGATGGAATACGTTACCGAGGTGCTCAACAGGGCAGGAGTTGCTCCTCATCTGCTGTATTTCCAGGGACAGGACGGCTTCAGGGAGGCCATCATGAAAGAATATGCATTTGAGCTCATCGGCGAAGGACATGATGCCTTCAATAACAGACGCAGAGGTTATGAGTGGTTTAAATCACAAGTAATAGATGTTCATAACAATTATGATAAGTGGGACCCGAAGCTTGATCTGAAGCTTGCCGAAGATGAAAATACAGTTATGCATCTTCCAATACCAACAACAGAGATAAATACGAATCAGGACATTAATTAATCATTGCCATGAAAAGATCATATATATATTTATTTGGACTAATTCTCACAGTCGGCCTGATGTTCATGTCGGCCTGTGAAGAGAAGATACCGCAGGACTACACGCCTTATGATCCGGCTGTACCTGAAAAATTTTCATATCCGGATGCTGTGTTCTATCCGGAATTAAAAACTCTGTCATCTGACACCCCGGTCATAAATTCCCAGGGGGTATATGTCCTTGACATCGACACTGTTCACATGACAGAAGACGGAAAGTACTTAATGAGCAAATTCAAGATCGACAATACCACCGGTGTTATATCTTACGACAATGCCGGCGGATCTATAAATCCCGGTGTCTATACTGTCGACATATCACTTTACACTGTTAACAGCAAGCTCAGCATGCCGGGAGCCTATACCATGACCATACAGGATGTTCCTCTGTCAGCAGTTGCAAATCCGGATGAGTATAATGCAGGAGCATTGGAAGCAGGTATTATTTCAAAAATAGAAACCACAGATGAGACCGGTGACGGGTCGATCGTAATAAAATCGTATGCATTGAACCCTGCTGTCAATGGTTTTTCTGTTGATGAAAACGGAAACATCAAGAAAACTACTCTGGCACCTGTGGATACTACAGTACAGATCTCGGTGAAAATAACCACTAATCTCGGAGCTAAAACATTTAACAACATTCTTACTGTTCACATTGGAGCTCCCCCAACTCTCGTTTATAAAAAGAGCGACGGATCGACAACGCTGAACAAAGTAACAATGTCACCGCATACTAAGTATGTATCGGCTGTTCCTGAACTTACTGACATGAATGCAGACGGAGGATGGGAACTGTACAGCACAGATGAAACAGTTACACTTCCTGTCGGTTTCTCTGTTGATCAGACCACCGGGGTTATCACAATTGATGCTGAAACAAATCTGATCGAGGACGGCACCTATTCTCTGGGAATAAAAGTTACCAACGCATCCGGCGTTTCATTCGATTTCGGTAAACAATTCGATGTTGTTATTCATACCGATTGGGATAACGCTTCAGAGGTCTATTCTCAATACTTCCAGGACAACATCACGAACCAGCCTCTTGAGCATTATCCTGAACTTAAAGGATATGACCTGGCAGGTACGGGAGAAGTATTTAAGGTAGCTCACTGGGTTATTTCAAACAAAAACAGTGAATTCTTTGCCATGAAATTGTTTGACGGTAGTACTTCCATTTCAGCAAACACTGTAGCATTGCTGAACCTTGAAGTAAAACCCGAATGGGTGGCTCTGAAAGTTTCATTCAATGATTTCTTTGGATACGGAACTGCTGCTCTGAACGGGCTTGAAAGAACTCTGTCGTACTCATATTCAAACAGTGACCTTGAATCAGGCGCGTATGATCCGACCAACTGGCATGTGATAATACCTGCGGATGGAGATTGGGCTATGTCAAGTGGTTGGGGTAACGACAAAACAGATGCTGATTTCCATCAGGTTCCTGCCGTTGAACTCACAGGTTTTGATTATACCCAGTCAAATGTTTACATCAACTGGCATTTTAATTTCACTGACCCTGCTACAAAAGGACAATATTTCATTGATGCCTTGAAAGTGGTAGCAGCAAAAACTTATATGCCTGTAGAAGAATAATAAAATAATAAAGTCAGATGTTAAATCATCTGACTTTATTATTTATTTTGTAACGAATATCATTTAAATAAAATTTTAAAACAAAAGCCTAACAATGAAAATCAAAAAGTATCTTAGTTTCATAGCAATAATTTCTTTTGCATTATTTGCTACAACAGGTTGCTCTTCGGATAAAAAAGGAGACAACGGGAAACCTGCATATCTCAATCCTGACCTTCCGGTCGAAAAACGTGTTGATGACCTGATGTCGCGCATGACACTTGAGGAAAAAATTGGCCAGATGTGCCAGTATGTGGCAATTGAACACATTAAACACACAAAAGAACGATTCAAAGGCAAAGTAGGTAAATCGGATGACCAGTACGGAATGTATCCGGGGCTGAGCATTCAGAATCTGAAAGATATGG
>JAOZOF010000481.1 GCA_029933425.1 Marinilabiliaceae bacterium | reverse complement strand
CGCGTCAAAACGACAAGCGCCTTTTGTTTATTTCTACACAATTTTCAATTCACCCCAACACAAGCCCGCTATTTTGTCAAGCCAACCCGCATTATTTCTTTTCTTTTCACTTAAACTCAATATATTCATCCTTTTAACCGATAATGCTAACTGATAAGATAAATTTAATTTAAGTTGAGAAACATCAATTGTTTTAAACAAGATTTATACCCTGTACCTTGTACCCCTAAACTATTTTCAGATGCTCCTCGCTCGTTATTTTTTCGCAATAATGACATTTAAGGGCGATCTCTTCTTTTGAAACCACAGTGAATTTCGTGGTAATCGGTTCATTGTTGGTAATGCATTTAGGGTTGAAGCATTTCACAATGCCAATAACCTCATCTGGAATATCAACCACTTTTTTCTCAACCACCTCATAATCCCTGATGATATTCAGCTTGGCACTCGGAGCCACCAGTGCGATCTTGTTTATCTCATCGTCCTTGAAGAACTTATCAGAAACCTTTATTATTGCCTTGTGATTAAGTTTATGACTCTCCAGATTTGTTCCGAAAGTTATCTGATTCCTTATCTTATCCAGATTCAGTATCGAAATTACTTTGAAGAGATTACTGGCAGGAATGTGATCGATAACCGTACCATTCTTTATAGCGCTTACTTTTAATTTTCTTTTACTCATAACTTTTGATTTAACCTATTTTAAACCCAGAATTGAAGCCATAATGGCCATCCTTGTATAAACCCCGTTCTCAGCCTGTGTAAAATAGTATGCCTTGGGATTATCATCCACATCGGTATGTATTTCATTGACCCTTGGCAGCGGATGCAGTATCCTGAGATTATCCTTTGTATTATCCAGCATCGAATTCCGCAGGACATACACATTTTTCACCTTCTCATATTCAATAGGATCAGAGAATCGTTCACGCTGAACTCTGGTCATGTAAAGAATATCAGCCTCAGAAATGATGTCGGTGAACTCACTGTGTTCAAAATAGCGTATTCCCTTCGAATCAAGGAAAAGCTTGTATTCATCAGGCATCTTAAGCTCATCAGGAGATATGAAATTGAAAATCGGGTTGAACAATGACATCGCCATCAGCAGACTGTGCACCGTTCGACCATACTTCAGATCCCCCACAAGAAAGATATTCAGATTTTCAAGAGTCCCCTGCGTTTTGTATATAGAATAAAGGTCAAGTAACGTCTGCGTAGGATGCTGGTTGGCCCCGTCGCCGGCATTAATGACCGGCACATCCGACTGTTCGGAAGCGTATCGAGCCGATCCTTCCAACGGATGTCGCATAACTATCAGATCGGAATAGTTACTGACCATCTTGATGGTATCTTTCAGCGTCTCACCCTTAGTTGTGGACGACGAGGAAGAGTCGGTAAACCCGACAACACTTCCCGACAAACGGTTAATGGCCGTTTCAAAACTCAACCTCGTACGGGTTGAGGGTTCAAAAAACAGACTGGCAACCACTTTGCCTTTAAGCAAGGGTTGATTAGGATTGGCTTCGAAATCGGCAGCCAACTTGACAATTCCCAATATCTCCTCTTTCGAGAAATCAGAAATAGAAACTAAACTTTTACCTTTCATTCGTTTTTTTTATTAA
>JAOZOF010000034.1 GCA_029933425.1 Marinilabiliaceae bacterium | reverse complement strand
AAGAACGGTATTGAGGTTTTGTCCGGAGAGTTCGAGCTTATCGATAACATAAAAAACAAAGAAGATGTGAAAAAAGAGATATCACATCTTCATCAATACGGTATTTCTCCGGGATTTCAGCTTTACGGAGCTGCCGATGACCGTAACAGCAGCATGGTCATCACACAGTTGTATCAGGGAGGTTTGGGACTGCCCGACCGGGATTACTATCTGAGTGAAAACGACAGGTTCGTTAAGATCCGAAAGAAGTACATTGAGCATGTTGCTAAGATGTTCGAACTTTCCGGAGAGAACTCAGAACAGGCTAAAACAGAGGCACAAACTGTCTTTAACCTTGAAAAAAAACTTGCCGAAGTTTCAAAAGACCGTCTGGCACTACGTGATCCGATAAAGAACTACAATAAAATGACAGTCACTGAACTTGGAAAAAAAGCTCCCGGTTTTGACTGGAAAAATTATTTTAACAGTGTTGGCCTTTCTGAGGTCAATAAAGTTGTTGTAGGTCAACCCGGTTTTATTGCAGGATTCAGTGAGGTTCTTACAAATGAGTCCGTTGATGCCTGGAAGACCTATCTGAAATGGAACCTGATTAACGAGACAGCATCATACCTTAACGATGATTTTGTAAATCAGAATTTTGAATTTTACGGCAAAGTTTTGTCAGGTACTCCTGAGATGAAACCCCGCTGGAAACGTGTAATGAACACCACAAGCGGATATCTGGGTGAAGCTGTAGGACAGATCTACGTGAAAAAATATTTCCCACCCGAGGCCAAAGAGCGCATGCTGAAACTGGTTGAGAACCTTCGCCTCGGACTGGGTGACCGTATTCACAACCTTACATGGATGAGCGAGGAGACAAAGAAAAATGCGCAGGAAAAACTGGATGCCATAACTGTTAAGATCGGTTATCCCGATAAATGGAAAGATTACAGAAAACTGGATGTGGAAGATGATGCCTATGTTTTGAACGTGCTTCGTGCCGCAAAATTTCATTTCGAGGATATGATCTCCAAGATCGACAAACCTGTTGACAAAACAGAGTGGCACATGCCGCCACAGATAGTCAATGCATACTACAATCCAACACAGAATGAGATCGTATTCCCGGCAGGCATACTGCAACCCCCGTTCTTCTTTTTCGATGCCGATGATGCGGTTAACTACGGTGCTATCGGGGTTGTGATAGGCCATGAGATGACACACGGGTTTGATGACCAGGGACGTCTTTACGACAAGAACGGTAACCTGAATACATGGTGGACCAAAGAGGATTCAAAACGCTTCAAGGAACGTACAAAGGTTCTTGTAGATCAGTTCAACCAATTTGTTGTTCTTGATACTGTTCATGCCAATGGTGCTTATACCCTAGGTGAGAACATTGCCGATCTTGGCGGTATCAATGTATCTTATACAGCTTTTCTGAAAACAAAACAGGGACAACAGTTGAATGAAAAGATCGACGGTTTTACCGCAGCACAACGATTCTTCCTTGCCTACGCTCATTTGTGGGCTCAGAACATACGTGATGCCGAGATACTGAGAAGAACTCAGGAGGATGTTCATTCACTCGGTAAATTCAGGGTTTGGGGACCTTTACGCAATGTGGAAGCATGGTACGAAGCTTTTGATGTAAAGCCGGGCGATAAGATGTACATCCCGAAAGACAAAAGAGCAATTATCTGGTAAAAACCCATTTGGGGTGCGACTGATAGTCGCGCCCCAAACATACAATCACAGAGCACTCAAATATCTTTCACCTGTATCGGGCAACACAACAACGATATTCTTCCCGCTGTTCTCCGGTTTTTTTGCAACGTCCAATGCTGCCCAAAGTGCAGCCCCCGATGATATGCCGCAAAGAATTCCCTCTTTTGATGCCGCCTCTTTACAGATATTTATGGCGTCATCGTTCGATACTTTTATTATTTCGTCAATGACATCAACGTTAAGAACCTCGGGGATGAAACCTGCACCTATCCCCTGTATCTTATGCGGTCCGGGCTTACCTCCCGAAAGAACAGGCGAATCTTCCGGTTCAACAGCAATGACTCTGATCTCCGGGTTCAGTTTTTTCAACACCTCTCCCGTTCCCGTTATCGTTCCCCCGGTCCCTACACCGGCCACAAAAATATCGATCTTCCCGCCTGTATCTTCCCATATTTCATTTGCCGTTGTTTGGCGGTGAGCTTCCGGATTGGCTTTGTTACTGAACTGCAGAGGAATGAAACTCTCAGGAAACTTCTCTGCCAGTTCACGGGCTTTTTCTATCGAACCGTTCATTCCCTTTTTTGCAGTTGTTAAAACCACTTCTGCACCTAAAAGCCTTAAAAGCTTTTGCCTCTCAATGCTCATGCTGTCAGGCATTGTAAGAATGATACGATATCCTCTTGCTGCTGCTATCATTGCAAGACCGATGCCGGTATTACCGCTTGTTGGTTCAATTATCACGGTATCTTTGCTGATCAGACCTTTCTGCTCTGCATCTTCTATCATAGCTTTTGCAATGCGGTCTTTGACCGACCCACCCGGATTAAAAGATTCCAGCTTGGCAAAGATCTCTGCCTCTGTTTCATTAAGTCTGTTTATTCTTATCAATGGCGTTCTGCCAATCAGTTCCGTTATATTGTTTGCTATCATGATCCTTAAAGTATTAAAAAAGTAAGTAAAAGATTCATTCAAGATCAGAATGCCTCTCGCAATGTAAAATAAACCGCATTGTCGCCACGATTGGTCATTCCGAAATCAAGGCGCAGATTGAGACCATCATCAGGTAGTACCCGGAAACGCAATCCTGCTCCTCCTGCCAGATGCAACTCTTTAAAAAAAGTATTTTCGAAAGTACTGAAAGCTCTTCCCGTTCCTATAAATGCCACGGCTCCCACTTTCCACCATATATGTTGTCTGTACTCGGCCTGCACAAACCATGCATCGTTATCCATGTATTTTAAAGGTGAAGGGATACCTCTCAAAAGTCTTTTCCCTCCAAGTGCGGATAGTTTGTAAAAAGGAGTATTGCCATCAGTAATGTTAAGGTATGCCTGCGCTGCAATCACGGACTTGTCCTCTTTAATGCTGAAAAACTTTCTGATATCAACATTATATGCATTAAAACCATAATTACCCAAACCGTTGCTGAAATACCAGAGCGATGATGCTGTAACGAACCAACCTTTTGAAGGATAAGATATGTTATCGCGGGTATCGAAAGCAATTATAGGTCCTATCCCGTTTGCCCATCCACCGGAGTAACCCGGAACATCAGGAGTTAGCAGGTCACCTGTAACATCAGTATTATCAGTATAATTAAGATCGGTTTTAATACCGATGAAGAACTTATCCTTCCATCCTTTAAGGATATCACCGGTTAGACTGAATTGCTGCAGGTTGTATTCCGAATAAGGCTCTTCTTTATCACCATTGCCTATGCCGTAATATGTGTCAGGCAGATAAAGGAACTGTGTTTTCACCCTAAAGAACCACTGTCTTTTTGTGAATGCCACAAGGTCGATATCGAAAGAGTACATTCCTTTGGTTGAAACCATAAAATACGGAGCAATTGTCGTTGTCCTGTTGTACTTTGATCCATCTTCTTTTTGTGTATTGATCTGAAAAACAGGCATTATTCCGAACTCAAATCCTGTGCGGGGAGAATATCCGCCGATAGGGAACAGAGAAAATGTGTACTTTGGTTTTTCCCAGGTTACCATATCAATCATTTTATCGGCCAGACCAGTGGTCTTGTCGATGAATGATCTTTTTTGTACCGAAGTATCAACAGGCATTTCCTGCCCTGAAGAATAAAAAGAGATTAAAAAAGAAAATGACAGATATAATAAAAATTTCTTGTTCATCAGCGATCAAACATTTGTTAAAGCATTGTTAATGTCGGATATCAGATCGTCTGTGTCTTCTATCCCTACTGATAAACGCATCATAGTTTCTTTTATTTGCATATCAGCTTTTTCTTCAGTTGAAAATTCAGCGTAAATTGTTGAGTACGGATGGATAATAAGTGTTTTGTAATTGAACAGGGTTCATCGTTGAATAGATAACAAGACCTGACAGATTTTTGAAACCTGTCAGGTCTATGTAATTAATTTTATATTCCTACAACTCCTTCACCTTGATGTTACGGAAATGAACTTCCGAACCGTGGCCTAGGAAACCTATGTGTCCTTTTTCATTCTTCAGACCGGGGTGTTCTTTATGGTCAAGTGTACCGTTCTTGATAGCATCAGCAAAATCACCATCGAGGATCACGTGACCGTTCAGGATGACTTTTGCATGTGTGCCCTTCAGTATTATCTCTTCCTTATTCCATTCACCTACCGGTTTCAGATAGCCGCGTTTTGCGGGAATTACCCCGTAAAGAGAACCATGATACTGGTATGACTTCAGGTTCTTGTACACATCAGCCGTATTATCAAGAACCTGGAATTCCATCCCGACATATGCGGCATCACCTTTCAACGGGGCTCGCATACCTATTCCGTTGTTTGCTCCCGGGGTAAGTTTGAACTCAAATTTAAAATGCAGGTCTTTGTATTCTTTTTCAGTGAACAAATTCCCGTGACTGCCGTTACCACCGGTTATCACTATCTCACCGTTATCCGCTTTGTAATCAACTTTATTGCCAACCCATCCGTCTAGGTTTTCTCCATTGAACAGAAGGACAAACCCTTCTTTTTTCTCCCCGGGTGTAAGCTCATTGTGATTTTCGCGCTTAAGCTCCTTTATGTAAATATCGCGGAAAGCCAGATTTGTGCCATGAGCCTGAAGTTCGATAGGACCTGTCGGGAAGATAGGAATACTTCTGTCCCAATAGTTTTCCATTGTTACATTATCAACCACAAGAACTCCGTTAAGGTAAACAGTTACTTTATCCCCAACCATCCTGATGCGGAAAGTATTCCAGTCGCCAATAGGGTTATCGGCAACAACAAGAGGATCACTCTCATATTCCTTGTTATTGTACAATCCGCCTGAACCAACCTGTGCACCGACTTCAACACGACTTGTATCCCATATCTGCACCTGAGGTGTACCCCGGAGATAGATGCCGCTGTCACCTTTTTTAGTGATCCTCCAGTCCACTATCATCTCAAAATCACCGTAATCATCTTTAACAGAACAGAGGTTCGCACCTTTACCGCTGAAAACTATTGAACCGTCTTTAACACTCCAGTTATCATGCATCTTTTTGTTCGCTTCTTCCTGAAGTTTTTTCAGTTTGTATGCGCTCATCTCCTTTTTCTTGATAGGATTGGCAACAAAACCCTGCCATCCCGAAAGGTCTTTCCCGTTGAACATTGACACATATCCTTCTTCATCACCCATGGAATTGATGTAATTCTCAATATCGATCTTCAGGTATTGACTGTCGTTACCGGTAACCAGTTCCTTCACCTTCTTAAGTGTCTCCTTAACGTCCTTGCCTTTCAATCCGTTATCTTCACCGTTCGAGGGAAGAATGACCTTTGCAAGACTGTTTGCTGCATTGTGCTGCAGTTTACTGTCATCAAGATAAGGCTTAAGGAAAACGTAACATAGGAAAGTCTTGACATTTCCAAGAGCATCGATCACCATCTTCTTTTCATCGTCAGAAGAAGCAAGAGGCATTATCTTTCTCAGCAGCAACAACTTTTCATCATCCGGCATGTCGCTCTTTGCCACATGCATTACGTAAGCTTTGAAAGCCTTTGTTTTATGTGAATCCGGACTGTTACCCGCACAAATATCATACAGTTCACTTAAAGCAGAATTATCGCTCCAGGTTGCCAATGCATCAAGTGCTTCTTTCCGAACTTTGTTATCCCCTGTTTTATACAGGTTACTTACAACCTCAACAGCTTTTTGTCCACCAAGTCCTGCAAGAATACCGATGTAAGCAGCCTTATCCGGTTTTCCGTTTATGAACTCAAGAACCTTTTGTTCGGCCTTTTCACTGTTATCACTTACAAACACAGCCATTACAACCGCCTCACCAAGATTCTTCCTGAACTCATCGTTCCGACATGCCGCAAATTTGTTAAGAAGTACGTCAAGGTCTTTATCAGTAACAACAAACTTCAGATTCTTAAATGCTGCTTTTTGAACTTCTTTATCCTCTGAGTTTATTGCTTCCAGCATAAGCTTATCTGCACCGGTAATAAGTTTACTTCCTAAAATGTTCAACGCGGCAATTTGCATTGCAGGAGTTAAACTACCATAAGCATTAATGAGCTTATCGGAATTGTCTTTACCTGTGGTGATTGCCAGAACATTTTCAGCTGCAATCGCATCTTCAACTGATGAATGAGACTTCATAAAATCGATGATCACAGGCAAAGCCTCCGGTCCGTTTATCAAAGTATATGACATTAACGCCTCATCCCTTACGCCTGTGTTCTTATTATCCAAAAAGTTCTTGACTTCTTCTGATACCGATTTATCACTTAACTGTGAAAACAGGTAAAGAAGCTCCTTTTGAACTTCCGGATCATTACTTTTATTCAGTAGTTTCACCCATTCCTCCGGCTGAACATTAAGTCGTATTGCTTTTTCTATTACCGCGCCACGATGTTTTTTGTCCTTTTCTTTCATTCCTAAAAGAAGAATCTCCATTCCCTTGTCTCCACCAAGACAATCGGACAATAACAGACGGGCATTTATCCTGTAGATCTCAACAGTGCTTTTCTTCAGGATGGTCTTTGCTATTTTTGCACACTCTTTCGGGTCTGCTGATCCGATATTCCCTGCATATTTAAGCAGATTATCCGTTGTTTTCAGATCATCGTTGGTATAACCTGCTGCCGAAGCCTCTTTCTTCAAAAGGTCAAGAGATTCAGGACTTATGAGTTTTGGTAAAGCTGCGATGATCGCTTTCTTTACATCAGTGGCAGCAGTGGGAAAAAGTTTCACAAGTTCACCTGCATACTGAGCCTGACCTGAATTACCTATGGCATTTATCAGACCTATCAAAGTCCTACCTTTGGCTTCGCCAAGTTTAGATGCAAAAATTGCAGCAGCCTCATCCGGATTACTGACATACATTGCCTTTATTGCAGGATACGACAGCTTTTCATCAGTAAGATACTTTGTAAGGGCTTTCAGTGTATTCTCTCTTCCGATGAGGTCAAGCTGCTGCATGAAGAACATCTTCACATCACTGTCACTGTTCGATTCTATCATTCCTATGATGATGTTCTCCCAATCCTTTACAAGCCGCGGTCCACTGTTATGGCTGAGAAACCTCGAGTAGCTTTCAATTGCATACCTTGCTTTTGTATCATCTCCCGTTCCCGGAGGAATGATCTGAGAACAAATATCTTTCAATCCTTGGTTCCCAAGATTCTCCATCTCAACCATTAATTTATCTCTCAACTGCAAATTATCAGCAGGCATTTGAACCAGCAGGTCCGCTATTTTAGTAGTGAGTGTACGGTTATCCTGTGCATTTACATTCAAAGTCAGAAGCAAGGAGAGAACCGCAACAAGAAATATGTTATATTTTTTCATTTTCTATAATTAATAAGTTTCAAATCAGTATTATATTTTCCGTTCATACTTTAAACATACATTGTCTTTACATCTGATATCTAAAAGATATTCCATGGAGAGCGCATCGGATAATTACTCAGCATATTGGCAGCATCATCATTTATAAATTCCTGTTTCACAGGATCGTAATGAAGTGTGCGTCCCAGACGCAGAGCTGTAACTCCCATGTTCACTATTGTAGCAGAGCGATGACCGTTCATCTCGTTAAGAGCAAACTTCTTCCTTGTTCTCACTGATTCATGGAAATCGGTGATCTGAGGTTCAGGATCCGGCATCGATTTGATGATCTTTTTCAGATTTGGTATTGTTGACTTGAATCCGCGATAAATCTTTCCGTTGGGTCCTTCGATGTATGCAGCATCTTTAATGCTGTTGTCTCCGTCAAGTATTATCTGACAACCATCCTCATAGGTATATGTTATCCTGCGCCATGTACCGGCTGCATAGTAGTGTTGCTGCGGTGCATCGACTTCTACTTTCACCGGGCTGGTGTCATCCTTGCCAAGCATATACTGTACCGGATCAAGGTAGTGTTGTCCCATATCGGCAAGGCCGCCTCCGTCGTAATCCCAGTAACCTCGGAATTTTGAATGAACATGCTCAGGGTTGTACGGCTTGTATGGTGCGGGACCTAGCCACATATCGTAATCCAGCACTTCCGGAACCGGCTCAGGAGGCAGATTCGGAACTCCTCTCCAGTAAAACTTCCAGTTGTATCCTGTGATGCCGCTAACGGTAAATTTCAATGGCCATCCCAGAACGCCGCTTTCAATAACCTTCTTCAAAGGTTTCACGGTTGTTCCCAGTCCGTAGAACTCTCCTCTGAACCTGAACCATGTATTCAGACGAAACATTGTCCCGTGCCGCTGAACAGCTTCAACAACCTTTTTGCCTTCACCTATCGTTCTTGTCATAGGCTTTTCACACCAGATATCTTTACCGGCTTCGGCAGCCATTACCGACATCAAACCGTGCCAGTGAGGAGGTGTTGCAATATGAACAACATCAATATCCTTTTGCAGAAGAAGTTCCCTGAAATCATGATATGCATTCACTCCCTTACCTACTTTTTTTATTGCCCTGTCAAGGTGATTCTGGTCAACATCACAGATTGCAACAAGCCGGCCGGGCCTTTTCAAGTGGTGCCCGTAACCGATACCACCCATACCTATGATAGCTTTTGTTATCTGATCACTTGGTGCAGTGTATCCGGGACCTCCAAGCACATGTCTTGGCACTATGGTAAATGCAGCAGTACCTAAAATACTTTTCTTTAAAAAATCACGCCTTCCTGAACCTGCAGTTTTTTTGTTATCGGAGGAAGTGTTTTTACCTCCGTTTTTAAGTTTTTTGTCCATGAGCCTGTTTATATTGAATTACTAATTATGTTAAGGAATCAACCAATAAAAATAGAAAAAAAACTGTTAAAAGCATTAACACACATTAATTTGGTGAAACTGTGAACAATTGTAGTAATTTTAAATGTCAATAATGTTACTACCTTCTGTCAATTTTATCTTCTTTCCACCCCATTTAAACACTCCGGATAAACCTACCGGTAAAATGACCCGCCCCTTGATACCGGTTTTATTATTTCGTTTTATTTTTACAATAATATATCCGTTTGAGTGTGGCATCTTAGCACTTATAAAATTAAGATTACCCATATTAGGTTCAATAAGCACAGTTTTAAATCCTGGCGACGATGGATTAATTCCACAAACAGTTGAAAGAAAATGGTAATTCGGACTTGCACTCCAGGCATGGCAGTCAGACCTTGTTGGCTCAGGTGTTTCGGCAAAAGTGGTAAGTCCCATATCGATCATCTCTTTCCACGATCCAAGTAAGCTCAAATAGTTATCTGCCAAACCTGCTTCTGTCATGGCTTGAACAAGGTAAAATTTGAAGTAAAAAGTTGTTTGAATTAACTCCTCATCATTAAGCATCTTTTTCAATAGTACTTTGTTTTCCTGAGGATCAAACATACCTGTTAATATGGCAAAAATATTTGCATGTTGGCTAAAAGAAGATTGTTCAGGAGTATCAGCAAGTAACCCTTTCCCGGTGTTCCAACATAAATTATACGTACTTTTTATTAAAGATTGTGTAAGCTGCCTATATTCACCTGCCTGGTGCTGATACCCAAATGCCTCGAACAGTTCTGTTGCCATTTGCAAAGCATGTGCATATTGCAAAGTAATAATCGAAGAGTTTCCGTCGATGGCTCCGGCAGGAGTTCCCCCGATCGGTTTCTCGTTGTTCCAGGGGCCAAAAGACCAGTCCACAAAATTCCACCAGTCCATTGGCCCCAACATCCCAGTTTCATCGATTTGCTGCCGGTACCAGTACAATACGTTCCTGATGCCATTTAAATATTTTTCTACAAATATTGGGTCGTCCCTGTGCAACCAGTAATCGTGTATCATTTCTATCCAGATCAACGAGAATGGCGGAATTACCTGTGGCTCGGAAGAGGGGTACCGACTTTGTGTAAGTCCCATTGGCTGTTGCGAGTTATGGAATTGCTCAATGGCATTGTGCATCAAGAGGTCGTCTCCTGTAACATAAAGCGATATAAGTGCTTGTATACGTGTGTCTCCCACATATTGAAGTTGTTCGTAATAGGGGCAATCGTAATAAGTTTCGCCTGCACACAAGCGAGCTGTTCGCCAACCTACATCCCAGATATTTTGTAACGAAGGATCACTGCTTTTAAAATAAGCTTTTTTTTGAAATGGATATGCGGTAAAATAAGCATAGAGATCTTCAATAATTAAAGGCTCATTTTTTGTTATCACGGTAATTTCCAGATAACGGAATGTTCTAAACCAAAGAGGTTGAAAGCGTCTGTTTTTACCTCCGTCAGGTTTGAATTTATCAGAGTAATAACCGGGCATTGTTTTGCCTTCTGTTTGATCGCGGTTGCCTTTAATACCATTTTTATCAACTAATGCTTCGGCATAACCAATTTCAATTGTAGAACCTTTACCTCCGCTAACCAATATTTCAGGATAAGCTGTGGTTAAAAAGGTTTGATCGAATAAAATTTTCACCTTTTGATTTGCAGATATCTTTATCGGAGAGTTACCCGTTAAAAAGTTAGATCCTACTACAATATTTTCAGCCCTTTCCACCTCTTCAATTCTTTGAAAACGATATTCCATAAATGGTATAGTTCGTGGAACCAAACCCCAATCCCAGAAAGTAAACTTTCCCCGGGGAATACCATTTCCCAACATGCGAGGAGATCTCCAATCACTATCATCAAAACCAACCTGATTCCATCCATAAGGATATTTAGAGCCATCAACATTATCTCCCGGACCAACGGTCGTGTGAACAGGACGCTTAACAACAGGAGAATAAGCTACATTTTTAAATACTTTCCAATCACTATCTGTATTTACCATTTCCTCTGTCAAACTGTTCCCCTGAATGATAAATGCCGTTTTATTCGATATTTGTGCTATCTGTTTAAATTCTCCGAAATTCCACACCACAGCTGCTATAATATTATTACCAGATTTTAAATATTCTGCGATATCAACAGTATCGAAATACCAGTTTGCAAGGTCTCCCCGGGCAGGGCCTTTACATACCTCTGTTCCATTTACAAACAACCGGTAACGATTATCTGCTGATATATTAATAATAAAATCTTCCGGTTTAGCTTGTAAACTAAATATTTTCCTAAAGTGATATACACCATAGTCTGTCAGAGAACCCTCCGGAAAGCTAATCCATTGTGCATCCCACTTATTGTTTAGCCATTTATCCGACGGCAATGCTTGTTGCGTTTTCTGAGCTGTAAGGTTTAAACTATAACCTAATCCCAGAAAAATAAAAATAAGCCCCAAAGTATTTGAATTTATCATAATATTTGAGCATTTATTTTTAATTTTCAGTAACTTCATAAATATGTCTAATTTTTACTTCATATTTTTTATACAAATCTTTAGCCCGCACTATAGGATCCCCGGTCGGATTAACGGGATAGAAGTCATGACCATTTACCCATTTCCATTCCAGATCTTTTACTTTCTCTTCAAATGCTTTATAATCTAAAGGTATGTTTCTTCTCATGCAATAATCCACTTCCTTAAAAAATAATTCCCAGCGGGGTTTATAGAACCCATTTAGTAAACCAGACCATTGACGGCATGCATAATCGTGAATAGGTCCGTTTCTATCACCCCAAAGTGTAATTAAATCGCGTGCATTAAATTCATATTGATTCTTTTCTGATTCATCAATTCCCCAGTTACGAGCATCAGCAATCCAAGGGCCTAGAAGGAAATCTTTTGTTGTTCCAAGTAAAGTATCCATATCGGAAATCAAATTCAAAAATTCTTTACTGTATTTATCAAATTTAGGTTTGTCTTTTTCTTTATAGGCTTGTGCTATTTGTTGCTGTAGTGGCGTAGCATAATTTGCTAATACTTGTCTAGTAACATCTACAATATCATATTTAAATCCTTCCGATTCTATAAATGAGTCTGATTCATCAATAAAATATCCCCATGCCTCTATTAAATCCAAAGGGTCATAACTAAGAGTAGTAACACAAAAGACAGTATTAATGTTAAACGTAGGTCTCCCTGTAATAATAGATTCTGGAGGTTCTAAATTAGCATTTCCACTATAAACAGTATTTTTAAGTATTTGCCAGGCACTATCTATTCTCATGTTCTCTTTACCGTAACGATTACGTGTATATCTTTTCAACCATTCATCGAGATTTATAACTTCATTACGCCATACATTTTCTGTCATTAACTGGAAAAGTGCAGGGTTTTGCTCAATACCTTCCATTGTAAGACCTATACCTACCATATTGCCTGATTCGGGATCATGCAAAACCATGGCAGGATCATAAGCGACATGTCTCATTCGTCCAAACATACTTATATTCCCGCCAAAATTGCTCAATAAATTCCATATCCATGGTTTACCATAGAAGGCATCTGTCTGATTCCAAACAGGGTGTGCTTCACTATAGAGGTCTAATATAATCATATTTTTGTATGGAATAGCATTTAAAAGGGCTTCCATCTGTACAGGCTGCCAATATTCAGAGTTATAAGAGAACATCCATCCTTGCATTACCCAAATAGCATTAGGATCGTAATTTGACATTGAATGATATACTTTTTTACTCATAGCATCCAGAAAGACAGAGTCATTTGAAGGTGGATCATTTTCATTAAAAGTGTCAGCTGAATATAGGTGATCTGTACCATAGTTTTCCGTCTGGACTTCCAAGAACTTTGTTCCTATCTGTGTGAAAAGATCATCAGAAGGATCTAACATATAGGTATCAGCAAAACCATGTCCCCAATTTGTTTTAATGATTTTTGCATTTGGAAATTTATCTTTTAATGCTGAAAGTACATGACCACTAAATGCAGGGAGTACAGGAGTCATTCCAAATACCCGTTCTCTTTTTAAAATTTTTTTTTGGAGCTCCTTATGTGAATCAATCCAATTTTGAGGTAAGGGACCACCCCATCCATCCAGATTACCCATCCATAACCACGCAAAATGAGTTGGCCCACTTAAAAAATTATCTATGTCTTCTTGTGTAAAACCCATATCCAGATATACTTCTTGCCAGATAGCCTCCTGACCGGTAAGGGCCAGAGGCATGTTGATACCATTTAATGCCATCCAATCAATCTCTTTTTGCCAGCGTTCCCAATCCCACCATGACATGCTGTAATTAAATGTACAGTAATTAAAATTATAACGATATTTGTAGGGTGAAATTTTATGAACTTTCTTAAAATTAGTTGGCAAGGGTGATGGTAGTTTTAAATTATTACCGTTCCATGTAATAATATTATGGCAAAAATTTTCAAGGTAATATTTTAAAGCAGAGGCTATCGAAACACCATTGTTCCCTCTCAGTACAATTTCACCCTTAACACTTTCAATCTCAAACACATCCTTCCCATTTTCTTTTTGGATATATTCAACATCAAAATTTGATGAAGCTTGAGGTATAATTCTATGAATGAATTCATGTAACTCTTTTTTTTGTATTTGTGCATCTATAGAAAAACTAAAAGTTATGATAACCAACATAACTAAAACACAACTTATATTTTTATTAAGAATCATTTTCAGTATTTTAATAATTAGAATTACTAATCATCAATGGCTTGACCAACCAATTGTTGAAATTTCCATGCTGTATTATCATTTTTTGCTTCCTGTGTCTGTTTCATAATAATACCGATGACTTTTTCTTTGGGGTCCGCAAAGTATTGTGTATTAAAATAGCCCCCCCAACCAAAAGTACCTATGCTGCCTCTGCCGCCCAAGTCTTGTCCTTTCTGATTAATCACACTAAAAGCAAGCCCATAATATGCCCCGGGGCCTTTAAAAAGTTTACCTGTTTGATTGCTCATCATAAACTGAACTGTGGTACGACTTAATAAACGAACACCATTTAACTCTCCTCCATTCAAATACATCTGTAGAAATTTAGCATAATCTTTTGCTGTACTGGAGAGGCCTGCGCCCCCAGAATAAAACTTTTTAGCTCCTTTAATGGGATAGTCAGGATCATAAAATGTTACAGGGTATTTAATCCATTTCCCATTCTCAGGTATCTGAACAGAAACAAGTCTGCTACATTTGGATTTAGGCAAGTAAAACCAGGTATCATTCATTCCTAAAGGATTAAAGATATGAGTCCTGAAAAATTCGTTGAGTGACTCTCCTGAAATAATTTCAACTAAATACCCTAGTACATCAAGACCTTCACAATAGGTGAACTTTTCGCCGGGATTGAAATGTAGTGGCAATTTCCCTAATTTCCTCACATTCTCTTCAATAGAAATATTTTCTGTAGTAAATAGATCTGTTATTCCGGCTTTATTGTATATCATTTTAAATCGAACATCTCCATCAATATTACCATATCCTAATCCGGAAGTATGTGTTAAAAGATGTCGGATTGTTATTTCCTTTGTTGCCGGAATTGTCAGGTAGGTTGTATCGCTTACAAATAGAGTATCAAGCACCTGAGCATTTTTAAATTCAGGTATGTACATTGAAATAGGATCATCCAGACTAAACTTTCCTTCTTCCCAAAGCATCATTACAGCTGTTGCTGTAATAGCTTTCGTTTGTGATGCAATTCTGAATATATCATCACGTTTTAGTGCACGTCCCGCCTCATTGTCAGCCATGCCGAATGCTTTGTGATATACAATCTTTCCATTTCTCACTACTAAAGCAACTATCCCCGGCACTTCTCCTTTTTCTATTGCTTCTTTGCACATGGAATCTATTCGTGCGAGTCTTTCTTCAGACATCCCTTCCTGACTGGCTGTACCCTCAGTAAGATGTTGAAATTTAGTTGAATGTGATTGCGTACACGCTGAAAAAGATAGGGAAATGATAATAAATAAATACCAATACTTCATAATAAGATAAGTTAGTTAATAATCGTTTAGTTTAAAAAAATTATGTCTCAATATAAAGGCCAATTATCCGTTCTAAAAGGCGAAGCAGGTAGATCAGCATTATTAATCAGATTTGCATTTACAGGATAGTTTTCCCAAGCATATCGTACAGCAACCGGACTACCGATATTATCAGACCAGATACGAACACTCTTGCCGTCTGCATTAATTTCTGCTGAAGCTTTATAAAAGTGGCGATCAGAACCTGCAAAGACAAATCCCTGAAGAATATCCCCATCACGAATTTGTAAACTCAAATTAGTCTCACTAAAACTGACATTTGCACTATTCCCCTCAAACACAACTGATTCATACAAAGGCCCACACCTCACAATATTTTTATATCTATAAACATCATGCAAGGCAAGACGAGCTAATCTTTCGCCTAATTCTCTTTTGTATATTGGATGAATATTTGAAATGTCGCCTAGATCAATAGCAACAGCCATTCCCGTATTCTCTATTTTATTTAAGGTAAGACGTTGCCCCTCCCGAATATGCGGCCATGCATTAACAATATTATTACCTGAAAGTTTTCCGTCGTAACCTGCCAACTGAACAAACAAAAAGTTCATTTCGGGTTTATTCCAGGCATCTCTCCATGAATTTATTAACATGGGAAATAAGGTTTCGTATTGCTCTGCTCTTAATGTATTTGATTCACCCTGATACCAAATCACACCACTTATTGCAAACGGGATATGAGGGTAAATCATTCCATTGTATAAATAACCCGGTGCATGACTCTGATCTGGTATATTAAACGGATTAACATCACTTGATATGGGTGTTCCCGAATTTAATGAGTTTTGGGCACTTAAATACTGATCTAAAATGGTTTTTGTAATTGGGTCCGAAGCAAGCACTTCACGAGGCAACCAACTCTCAGCAGATGTACCTCCCCAATACGAACCAATAATTCCTATTGGTACATTCAATTTTTTACGCAGTTGTTTGGCAAAACTGTACCATTTATCTGGTTGAATAGGCTCTATTTTAACATTCATCCAGGGGCAATAATACTTGTTTTTCCATAATCCTGCTCTAAACGAATTAAAGTTGATTCCTATAATTCCAAAATTTTCAGAATCAATAACATTTAGAGCAAAGCCAATAGAGTTAATTGATACTTGTGCATTAATTTTAAATTCTACACTCATCTCTGTCCATCTTGTATCAGCTTTCATATCTTTCCTGACAAGTACATACTGAGATACAGTACCATTATTAGAAGTATTAGGTGATACTGTTTCATCTATATCCCAGCTGCCTAATAATTCAGTCCATATCGGCACTCCGTCAGGTAAAATAATTTCCGGTAATATTTCCTTTTTACATGAATCAGTGAAAATTAAAGATATACTGAAAATAACAGCTAATTTAAACTTCATGTTTTCACCTTTTTAACTACTTAATACTTATAATATTATCATCTTTAGCAAAGAAAATCTTATTTAATGCAGATTTACTTGCTAATCCCGGAGTTTCGCTAATCCCCATACCATCACCTTTTTCTATTTTTGAATTGCTATCGGTTAGCACTTTAAATCTTTGATTTTTATCAGTAGACAAATAACCTCTTATTAGTATTCTCCCCATGCTATTTTCAATTATATCATCAAGTGCTACACCATAAATTTTCTTATCATATTTTGTTGCTTTTCTAACTGTTCCTGATTTTTCTTTATAAACAACCATCCCGTTAAGTATATTTTCGGATGCAGTAATAGTATCAATACAATCAGATAACTCAGGATAATAATCGTTACCAACAGCCCAAAGTGTAACTTCTGCTACATCTCCAATTACACTCTTGATCTCATCAATGATTTGTACATTTGAAAATGATGCCGGTATATTGTCATTATTTAATCCTTTACCAACATAATTCTTGTCAAATACAATTTCATAATGTTTACTATTGATATCAACAACTAAAGTTTTATGCTCTATAGAACAGTCACCAAGTCTTTTCCCTAATGATTTAATGAACTTTTTATTAAAAGTAACTTCATCGCCAATATCTAAATGACCAATAGCATAACTCCTGATTTCTTTTTTCCCATCGCGATACGAGTAACCGTCTTTGCAAACTTCACCATTATATAATGTTATTTCTTCACCACTCTTCTCATTGCTTATAATAGCTGAGAATGCAGAACTATTAGGGTCAAAGCGTACAGATCCGTCATCGCTTTTCGAAACTACTTTTAATGCATAACCCCTAAAGTTCGGGTTCCATAAAAAAGAGCTATTACCATATCCGTGAACTTTTAAATCGCAATGGTTGTAATTTTGATTTTCAATACCTGTTGACAGATAAGGCCAATCGTGAGCCAGAAAAACATATCCATCCTTCCATTTACAATTTATCAAAAGAATGTCATCAGGCTTTTTACTTCCAAGACTTTCCAAAGTAGCCAGATCTTTATCTGCTCCGGTTGCTATGAACACACAATTCTTAAAAACTAATTTTGACTTTTTCTTAAAGTCTCTGTTTGTATGCATCGCCAAAGCTCTGGTTGGTGATTGCAATATTGAGTTCTCTACAATTAACTCCTGGCCATCCGACATTCCAAGTCCAATAGGATGGGGAGCCGGCCAATTTTGTGCATCATTGCTATTCCCCAAATGAATAATTTTAGCATCACTTATTTTTGTTTTTGCATTTTTCATTCCCAACTGACCGCCATCGATATGAACTGGATATCGTAAGTTCTTTGCAGTTATTGTAACACTTTCAATATTTGCTTCATTAGCGTTCCAAAAAAAAGTTTGATATGATGCATATGAAAAAGACTTGCCCAAATTATCCGGTAATTCTCCACTTATAATGACGCTATCTCTTCTTGTTCCCTTAATTGAAACAAAATCTTTCCCTCTTATAAATGCATAGTTCCCAACTCCACTGCCTTCACTGTTAAAGTCTTTTGTTGAATTAGCTTTATATATACCAGGATAAATTAGTATCTGATACCTATTATTTTCAGAAGCATCCTTTATGCTTTCAATAGCATTTTGAATACCTCGATTACCTGAGAAATCACAATCAACACCAACCTTTCCATCTATTTTTACGATTATTTCATTTTTGACAAATAAAGGTTGTGCTATATTAATATTATTAATCAGTATTAAGATAAAGAGTATACATGTATGTTTCATTTTTTTTATTTTAGGATAAAATAAAAAATAATTTTTCTAAAAGCCGAAAGTATTAGAAAATTAGGCTCTTTCACCTTGGGGTGGAATCCAGATTATCTTCAATTATTAATGAATTAGTTGCTATCTACAACAGCAATTAATCCGTAAAATTCTTACTGCCAAATTTGTGGGTCTTTTAAAACATCTAAATTTGGATTTTGCAAATTTGGGTTTCCTTGCATTGCGCCTTTCAAACTTTTAATCACACAACTCACTCTGTTCGTGCATAAATAATACGATTAAGTCTCACTAACATTTTATCATTACAAAAATCTGCGCGTGAAACCCCGGTAAATATTTGGCTGCCTTTATCCTATTTAAATCCTAAAAACAGTAAAAGTTTTATAGTATTTACCCTGCCATATTAATTCCGGCTAACAAGGAAAGGCATAGCATATGCATGTCAAAAAGTGAGAATAATTAAAATTATTGAATATATACAGAAAAATCGTTGATTTCTACCATTGAGATATTATGTCCATCTTTAACGTGATTTGGCAACTCAAATAAAACCCCGATAAATGTTACCTGGTAGTTTGAAAGATTCGTAGACATATCAGCATTGGTATCATTTATTCCTTTTAGCAAATTCTCACGAGTAAGTGATACTTTAAAGAATCGTTTATCAGAAAAAGGCTGTGATTGTAATTGTTCCGATTCCGGGGCCTTTGTGATGTACTTACTCTTGTCTTCTAAAGGGCTTGACACAAAACTCACAAAAGTATCACTGTTATTTGCCGATTCATCATAAGTGCCTCGCGATTCATACACAGGAATAATATATGCAAATGTTTTTTTACTGCTCTCATCGTATAAATAGAATCCAAAACTTAATTGTGTTACCGGTGCTTCATCTGCCGTAAATCCTGAATTTGCTGTATTCCCATCCTTATCAGTGAGTTCAACAAAAGGAACTGCAGCATACATTTGTAAGACTAATTTCTCATTTTCTGCCCAGGGGTTAAATCTTAATTTATTAGAAAAACTTTTTGCCATCCAAATGTGAGGACCTCCACCGGTAATAGGCTTGTATATTCCTCTCCTTTCTAAATCATGAGTATTTATAACCATTTGAGTCAGGCCATCTTGATTAATAACCCCTGATTTTTCTTTTGATATCCCATCATTAATAAACAAATCTCCTATATAACGAGTCATAATCTGAAATTTATCTTCTGGAACATCATTTCCGTAATTTGGGATTATTGGCATATCAATATTTTCGCTTTCAGAGATTAACATTATTTTTTCAGAAGCGTCTATGAAATCTGCAATTAGGTAAGTATCTTTTGTTATTGTAAACATGTAACTGGCTTCTGTAGATACTATATCACCAGAATAATATTCTCTCCAGCTACTAAATTCAAAATTCTCATTAGCCGTTGCGGTAACTGTTACAGAAGAGCCTTCTTTAAATTTACCTTGTCCTTCCACGACTCCGCCAATAGATGCTTGTATTTCCAATGTGTATTCAGGAGTATCATTCTTTTCACAAGCAGATATACTGGTAATAATTAATAACTGTATTATAAATATTATTTTATTAAGGCTTTTCATCATATACTTTTTAAAACAGAAAAAAATAGGTTCGACACAACAAGCTAATATGTATAAAACAGTATTTGATTGTCATGTCGAACACAAAGAAAACTAAGAATTACCCGATACTAATCTTTTATCAACCTAACAGTGAAAAGGAAAGTTTCGTCATTCCAAGGACCTCCCCCTATGCTTCCATCATCTAATACATAATATCTGAATGGAATGCCATTACTATCTTTGGTAGATGTCCACCAAGTTCCAAATGATTTTAAGGGAGCTCCATATATAAACGCACTACCCAACGCTGTAAAACCTGTTTCGTTAGTACCGTTGTCAGTATCCCAGTGGTCTGTTCCTTTTTCTTTTAATTTTGTTCCGTCTGAATCAACAAAATCTATAAGAGCTAACCATTCCTCATTAGTAGGTACATGCCATCCTTTAGGAGCGAATTTAGGATCCAACATTGCAGATCCTTTATAATTTAGACCATACTCATGATTTACGTCGTCTGGGTGCCAGGTATAATCAACTGTATCTATAGGTGTACCATCATTATAATGGGTACAGATGTAGTTTTGAACCATCCAAACCTGATCTCCTATTTTCACTTTAGTATAAACATTACCATCGTAATCTGTAATTTGAGTTTCAAACAGTACATCATTCCCGTAACCGGTGTCACCTTCGCTTGTAGTAGCATAAGCTCTAACATGATATGTTGTACTTGGCAACAGACCTGTAATAAGGCTTGTAAAAGGATCATCTCCGGGGCCTTCCTGAGTTTTCGAATCATCAATCGATGGATTTTCTGTTGTGGCCCAACAAACACCGCGCTCTACAATTTGTGCACCAAAACTTTCAGTAATTACACCTCCACAAGTTGCTGAAATTCCTGTAATATCGGTAGGCACATTTGTAGTTAAGTAAGGGACGACATTTGTTGTAAACACCTCATTATCACCATATGAAATACCTCCATTATTTGTAGCAAAAGCCCTTACATAATATTTTGTTCCTCCTTTTAATCCTGTAATCAGGCCTGTAAATTTTTCGAGACCTAAGGTATCGAGAAATACTGCATCTCCAATTGTAGGATTTTCAATGGAATCCCAGCAAATTCCACGTGTAGATATTGCATCTCCACCATCTGAAATTATTTCACCTCCACCTATTGCAGATGAACCTGTTATATCAGTAACTTTTTCTGTTTTCACAGTTGCCGCCTCGAATGATGGATAAGTAATATCATTACAAGAAACAAATGCGAACATAAACATAACGATTCCGATTATAACTGTGTATGAATAATCTTTTAGAAAATTCAATATATTATTTTTCATAACTGTAATATTTTAATAATGTTAATTATACCCTGGGTTTTGTTCCAATGGACTAAGTTCAATCTCTGATTGAGGGATAGGAAACCACATTTTGTAAGGAGCCCAGTTATCTTGTAAAACAGGCACCATTGTATTAAATAAACCCATATCATCACTTAATCCGGCAATTGTCTGATCAATTATTCCAAACCGAATTAAGTCAATTCTTCTCCAACCTTCAAAGCACAATTCTCTTGAGCGTGAATCCAAGAGCTCTTTTACAAAATCTGCATTATAGTAATTAGTTGTTAAGAGATCTAATTGTGCATCATCAATAGCAATACGTTTCCTTACTTCCTTTAACCTTGCTCTAGCACCAACTTCATCACCTGTAAAATAACGAGCTTCGGCATTAAGCAATAAGATGTCAGCATATCGTAATAAAATAATATTACCATCGGACCATGCATTTGAGATATCTTTCTGAAAAGCTGCCCTGTATCTGTATTTACCAACACATAAGTCAGATTGATCAGGATCCGCAGGATCT
>JAOZOF010000208.1 GCA_029933425.1 Marinilabiliaceae bacterium | reverse complement strand
AAAGAGACCGGATTGTAATGCTCTTTCCAAAACCGGAATGTCTGCCGGGCAGCTTCAACAGAGATGTCGTGTAAAATTACGATCGTAACCTTATTTTGCTGCACCAACTCCCTGAAAAGATATGGCAGCCCGCTGTATCGCAATATTTTGAAAATAGTTTTATGCATAAGCTATGACACGATCAACTGATAAAAATACTCTTTAAAACGTTCCACAGTATGCTCCTTCATGACTTTTTTACGGGCATTTTCCCCTTTTAGCTTTAAATCCTCTTCATCCGAAAAAAGTTCTATCAATGCACCTGCAATGACATCTGCATCAAGCGGAACAAGTATCCCTTCATTTTCGGCAACAAGCTTACGCGTTTCACCAACATCACTTACGATAACTGCATTTTCACAGGCCATAGCTTCCATTAATGCCTGTCCTGGGTAATTCTCAGTCTGCTGTATGGAAATGAAGACTTTTGATTTCCTCAGATATTTTTGCGGATCGGAAACCTTTCCTTCAAAACTCACATTTGCAATACTATTGTTCCCGACAAATGCCTTCATCTTGTTTTCTTCAGGCCCTGTGCCGAGTACATAAAAAACGATATCTCCCGAATTACTATAACGCATATTGAATATCTTTACGGCCTCAAGAAAAAGCATAGGATTTTTTAAAGCCACAAGACGCCCCATGAAAACCACGCTGTTTTCTTTTGTCTGGGCAGGGTAGAATTTCCGATAATCTATAAAACAGCATGGAGACACAGAGTAACTCTGCGGAAAGTCTTCTGCCGGCATCAGTCCTTTTAACTCTTTAACCAGGCCTGATGACAGAAAATCCACATGGTCGGCATCACGCAGTATACGATACTGAGAATCAAAACGGTTTAAAAGGTTCTTCTCAATATGCCACACAAGATTACTGTTTGCCCCGTAAATTATCCTGACATCTTGCTTTTTGAACCAAATCCTTCCCCAAATACCTCCCTGCCAAATAGCATAAACAGTTTTCACATTATGTTTTTTGAGCATCTGTCTTAACTGCCTAGAAAAAACTAGCCACTGAAAAACCGTTTTAAAAAAGTATTTACGCCTTCCCAAAAAAGTCCTTATCGGATTTGGCTTTTTCGCGGGAATGTCCCCGGCTTTGGTTTGTTTTGAACGAGGATAACTCTTATGATCAAAAAGAATGTCAATAGTCAGGGCTCTTTCATGAGGCGAAAGGATCCCTTTTTCAATCATCTGGTCATAAAGTGCCTTGTTGATGATCAACAGGAAATCATTTCTCTCACTATTGATATGTTCGAAAAGTGAGACTACCCTTTTTTCGGCTCCCCCGTAATTTCCTGAAGTATTTATGACACAGATGGCATACATTTATTCCTTAAAATATTTAGTTAGATCTATCTATTTCACTAATTCTCATTCTTATAATCCACTATCCTTTAAACCGGATGTTCAGACAATTCACTGAGAATCGCGGTTTTATTTCTCAACCCGTGAATTATCCCAAGATAAAAATAATACGTAAACTTTTTACCTCCTTTTCTCATAGTCCACCACAATCTTGCAGGAGAAATGATTATCTCATTTAAGATAAAAAAGACCAGCCCCTTTTTCAAACTGAATTTTCTAAAGTACCGTACTCTGTTCCTGTTAATGTAATAGTATTCCCTGCATCGTCCGTCAGTGTTCTTCTCTGACCAATCGTGGTAATGCCACACTCTTGCATCTTTCAATGCTGCTATTCTCACATTGTTCAACGATGCCCTGTAGCTGTAATCCATCTCTTCTCCGTAAAGAAAATTTGTTTCATCAAATCCTCCTGACTTCTCAAAAGTATCTTTTGTGATCACACAGGCAGTGCCCGAAAAGAAATTAACAACCTCAAAATCCGGAAGGTCCGGTGAATTTATTTCTTTCCCTTCATCAATATTGTTTATCCTTCCGAGTTCAAGGCTGACATTTGTTCTGTAATTTTGAATGATCGAGGTTTTGCCGTTCTCGTTCCCGTAAAGAATCATAGGTGCAATGATCCCGAATTCAGGATGGGCATTGATAAACTCATCAATAACCAGCAAACAATTGGCACCAGGCTCCGTATCGGTATTTAAAATAAAAACAGCATCTGCACCATCAGAAAAAGCATTTTTCATGTTAATGTTATGAGCAGTACCGTATCCCGGATTACCCTTGTGAAAATAAACATGAGCTTCCGGAAAAAACTTTTTTATCAGTCCGGGTGAATCATCAGTACTGCTGTTGTCGGTCACATACATCCCTGCAGGCTTGATGGTAAATTTTTTAATGGATTCGGCCAAACGTGGAATATGAGCAGCTTCGTTATGCAATACCAGTGACAGCGCTATTTTATTTTTTGTTGTCATCCTTATTGGCATTAAAAGAACCATTCTCTATGGGACTCCCCGCATCATTGTACTTCTCTCGTAACCGGTAAAAAGCTGCCAGCATCACTCCCGCAAAAAAGTTGATCGTAATACGATCGTATGTTATCTCTTTGAAAAGATAATTGGGACGGAATATCAGGGTTTTAAAGAAAAAAGCAAATGAAACGAATATCATTGCTATCTCTATCCTGTTTCGGGCAAGAAACTCTTTCGATATCCTGAATTTAATAAATAAATACACCTTCCTCATAACTCTTATGATCTGAGCATAAAAGATCAGATAGACCAGTATTCCAACGATACCGAAGTACGCAAGATGACCGGTTACCGGAAGGTCGGATATCTCATAATCCGACTTATCATATTTCAAAGAAATGTATTTATCCGCCACATCGGCCCCTGCACCGAAAAACGGGGATTGCCTGATGATCCCAAGATGTGCCGGCACCTGATTCTCAAGCCGCGCCTCCTTAACCCCTGACGTGTACGGATTACCTGTAATGAACAGGTAAATGTCTTTCCCCAGACGTACGGAATAATCGAGATATTGCGGAAAGGTTATAAGCAATGCAACCACAAGCAAGGCTGAAAATAAGGTCCCCTTCCTGAAAAGAGACATTACAGGATAATTAAACAGCTTGTACATCAGAAAAAATACCGTAAAGATGTAAGCGAACAGTGAAACGTAAACACTCTTTGTGAGCGCGATAATAATACTCACAAAAACAAGAGATGCTGCAACATACAGAGTCTTTTTATACCGGTAAGGGATATTCAAAAGAAACACAAAAAGTGCCAGCGGGATGGTGTAGTCGGCAAGACCTGTGCTAAACAGGCTGTAACGCATAATCCCAGAACCTTTGTACCGCTCGAACTGCATGACCGGAAAAATATCAATGCCGGCAAGCAGTTGGATAAAAAACACCGTGAACACAACAACTGTTATAACTACCAACAGATCCACAAAGACGCTCATCTTTCGCTTCGCCATAATGTAAACCGGTATCAGTATGAAAAACCCGAAAACACTCATTCTCCAGCGAACAAGGAAATAACGCACATAAGCATTGAAATCGTTTCCGGGAACAATGTATCCATATACTACAACATGATAGAAAAAGAAAACAAGTTCGGCAATGAGTACCGCTTTAAAATATTTATCTTTCCAGATCCCTGATTTGTCAACCTTTGGCGAAAGCACAGGGAGGAATGTCAGCGGAAAGAACAGGTCCTGGTAATAAAGCCCGCCCCATGATTCCTTATCGAAATAAATTGTAAAATATCCTGTTGGGTCAAGGAGTAAGATGAGAAACAACCAGAAAAAAAAGTCAGGCCAGCTAAAGACCATCCACACAAAAAATGCAGCCAGCAAAAGAGCTAATATCACTACAAGAAATCCCGGCATTAATCAAAAAATGTTTTGTACAGATTCTTAATTGTTTCAAATTTAATAAATCCCATGACCTTAAGAACTAAAACCCCGGAAAAAATCACCAAAGCATAAATAGACCAAGGGACTTCATAGTCATACCAGATCTGCATAAAAGGTATTACCAGGGAAAGTGCGAACAGAATAAAGTATGTACTAAAGATCCTGATAAACGGATAAGGAACCGGGAAATGTGTATGTGCTACAATAATTTTAACAACCCAATACACGAAAAATGAAATGAACGTGGCAAATGCTGCACCGGTGAAACCCCACATAGGGACAAATATAAAGTTCAGGGCAATGTTCACGACGGCAGACACGGCAGTGATCCAGGTGAAATGCCATGTTTTCCCCGTAAGTATTATTCCCGGACTCATAGTCTGATACGATTGAGCTGCGATGTGCGAAAACGTCAGGAACGGTATTGCCAATGCTCCTGCCGTATATTCGGGGGTAGTGATCCACGGCACAAGTATTTTTCCGAAGACAGAAAGCAATAGAGACAATAAAAGTGATGATGCAAAATAGTGTCTGAAACCGGTAATAGCTATTAATTTTGATTCAGGTTTATCAGGATCGTCTTCTTTGTAGTAAAAATCGAAGAACAACACACTGAAGCTCATTTGCACTGCCATATTCAACAGGAGTACAGGTTGGGAAAAGGTATTGCCAATGGAATATTTACCTATCTCTGAAAGATTACTGAAATGCAGAAGGAAAAAACGATCGGAGCTGTCCATTATCCAGATGGCGAATCCAGCCCACATTACAGGGAAACCAAATTTGAAAAGTTTTTTTGCCCAGTGAAACGAAAAAGCGTATTCATATTTCCTTTTTGAAAAAAACAGAAAAATAAAAAGTATCACTGCAATACTACTTATAAGGCTTGCCGTAAGCGATCCGCTGACTCCGTATGAAAGATTAACTACGAGGACTATTCCAAGAACAACATTGACCAGTGACTTCAGGATCGTACTGGCCGAGAACAACCAGGGTTTCCTAAAATATCTCAAAAGTCTGGACTGCTCATCCAAAAGCAGAGAGACAGGGATCAGCAGAGCACTCAATGCTACAGGAATTACATATTTGTCTGTCCCGAAAAGCACTATGCTCAATTGTTGGGAAAGAAATACCGGTATCAGCGACGGAATGAATGTAAGAAGCCTGATGACAAACAGTGTATATGCAATTTTCCCCTGCTCCTTCTCTCCCGCTTTAAAAAAATAAAAGCCGACAGCAGAATCAAGCCCTACCGAGAGGAAAGCAGCACCAAGCATTGTCAATGTCGAAAGGGTCTCAAGCACACCGTATTCATCGATGCTCAATGCACGGGTATAAAAAGGCAACAGGAAGATGCCGATAAACTTTTTCAGCCCTCTGCCCAGTCCGTAAATGATTGTGTCTTTGGCAAAATCTTTACTGAATCCCATAAAACTAAAGTAACACTTAAAGTCGTCAGGTGCAAATGAATATCGTCCGGAATTTATGATCTTACATAAATTTGATTTTGATGTGCGAAAAGATTGGTATAAATTTAGATACATAAATCAATGGCCCTTATGATGAATTTAAAGACCTTTTTTCTTATGCTCATTTCTTTGGCAGTCATGGATGCGACATCTTTCAGCACTGCTCAGATCACAAATGAATATTTAAAAAAACAAGAAGCAGAAAAGAAAGAGTTTGAAAGAAAGCAGAATGAGGATTTTAAAAAGTTCAGGAAAAATTACAATGAAGGAATAAGTGAACTGGACAAAGAATTCAAAGAGTATCTGAAAAAAGAGTGGAAACATTATGAACTTTTCAAGGCAGAAACATGGCAGGTCACACCTAAGCCCGACATCATTCCTGAATACAAAATCCCTGCCGACAAAGAACCTGAAAAGATAGTTGTTGAACTGACTGAAAAACCACAAATTAAAACAGAAAAACCGGAGGAGCCTGTTTTTACAACTCCGCCACAGAAACCTGAAAGCCTGAAAACCTGCTTATTAGACTTTTACGGCACGGATGTTTCTGTTGATCACGACATCTCTTTCACGATTTCTTTGCCTGATGAAATAAATGAGAATGTAATTGCAACCGAATGGGAAAAACTGAGCAGTTCGGCATATTCATCATCTTTAAAACAGTTGTTCGAAACAAAGAAAAGAATGACGCTGAATGACTGGGGCTATTATCTTTTGATAAAAGATTATTCAACGGCAAGAACAAACATAAGAAACGAACGTATCTTTTATCAGTGGTTCCTGCTCACACGATCGAATTACAAAGTCAGACTTGCATACAAAAATTCGGAGTTATACCTTCTGATGCCATCATTGAACACCATTTACGAAAAACCATTTTTCACTTTCGATGACCACAGATATTATCTGATCGACGGGAATCTGAACAACATTTTCACCTACGACAAGGATTATCCCGATGCAAATATCATCATGGACCTTAACCTGTACCAAGCTGTGAACATTGGCAATTCGTATAAAATAAAAACTGTTTCCTTCCGATCGTTAGATGGTAATCCACATGAGGCAGACATAAAATACAGCTTTAATTCGATACAGTTTTACAAAGATTATCCG
>JAOZOF010000033.1:10031-21688 GCA_029933425.1 Marinilabiliaceae bacterium | reverse complement strand
CCAAACGCAGAAAAAAGAACCTTGAGAAATTCGGGAATATGGAGGTGATCTCATCACTCATGCCCGAAGCATCGTTCGTAAGACCGACCCTTAAGTTCTACATTCTGCTTATTGCGCTATTCTCACTAATCATAGCTATGGCCGGACCACAGTTCGGCACAAAACTGGAAACCATAAAAAGAAAGGGTATTGAGATAATTATTGCCCTCGATGTTTCGAACAGTATGAATGCCACCGACATTGAGCCGAGCAGACTTGAAAGGGCGAAAAGAGCAATAGCCCGCCTTGTCGATAAACTAAACAATGACCGTATCGGTATCATTGTATTTGCAGGAGAGGCATACACCCAACTGCCAGTTACTACTGATTACCCTTCAGCTAAGATGTTCCTTAACACTATTAATACCGATATCGTTCCCACACAGGGAACTGCAATCGGGTCGGCAATCGACCTTGCTGTAAATTCATTCAGCAACCAGAAGGACATTAATAGAGCAATCATTGTGATAACCGACGGTGAGAACCATGAGGACGACCCCGTAGCAGCCGCTAAAAGAGCTGCCGAAAAGGGCATCAAAGTTTATACCGTTGGTATGGGACTACCCAAAGGAGCCCCTATTCCAATTAAAGGTGGACAAAAGAACCAGTTCATGAAAGACCGCAGCGGAAATGTGGTCATCTCAAAACTGGATGAAAAGACTCTTCAGGAGGTTGCCATTGCAGGTAATGGAGCATACATTCCGGCAAACAACATACGAAACGGAATAAATAATCTTTTAAAACAACTGTCACACCTGGAGAAAAAAGAGATTGATGCAAAAGTTTACACCGAATATGAAGATCAGTTCCAGTATTTTGCAGGATTGGCATTACTGCTCCTGTTACTGGAAATATTCATCCTTGAACGAAAGAACAGATATTTGAAAGATGTCGATCTTTTTGTGGTAGAAGAAACAAAAAAGGAATAAAAACAGTTTTTTTTGATTAAACGAATTAACAATTCAACAGTTCAAAATATGAAACGATATATAATTCTCTTCACGTTACTGATAAGCGTTCTGAGCATCAATGCCCAGGAAGAACGCAAGTTCATCCGTAAGGGAAATAAAATGTACAATGACAGTTCATATCTCGATGCCGAGATAGATTATCGCAAAGCATTGGAAAAGAACAAGAACTCTTTTGATGCCCAATACAACCTTGGTGATGCATTGTACAAACAGGAAAAGTATGACAAAGCTGCAGAACAATTTGAAATATTGGCAGGAACAAGTAAAGACAAGAAAAATAAAGAACTTGCAAAAGTTTACCATAACCTCGGCAACAGTTACTTTGCCCAGAAACAATATGAGAAAAGTATTGAAGCATACAAGAATTCCTTAAAGATCAATCCTGACGATAACGACACACGCTATAACCTAATAGCTGCGATGAAGATGCTTCAACAGCAAAAGAACAAAGACAAGAACAAAGACAAAAATAAAGACAAGAACAAGGATCAAAACAAAGACAAGAAAAAGCAGGATCAGCAAAAGAACAAGCAGGATCAGAACAAGGATAAACAAAAACAGGATCAACAGAAACAGAACCAGCAGGATCAACAAAAGCAACAACAGAAAAAACAACAGCAGCAACAGCAACAAGAGCAGAAAATGTCGCAACAGGATGCTCAGAGACTGCTCAACGCAATACAACAGGACGAAAACGAGTTGCAGAAAAAACTGCGGAAAGCAAAAGCAACCAAAAAATCCAAATCGGGTAAAAATTGGTAGGCACGCTTTTTGATGAAAGAATAAGACGAATTAAGATAAGACAAAAAGACATATAAGAAAGCAGGTTATTGCTTCTCGAAAGAAACGAAAAAGGAATAAGGCCAAATGAACCTATTAACGAACAAGAAAATGATACGCAAAATAACACCGGCATTACTACTTCTGCTTTTGCCCCTGGTCTCATTTGCCCAGCAAACGACCTTTAGAGGCAAAGCACCGCAGGCCGTTGTTCTGAATGATAAATTCCAGTTGGCATACACCATAAATACTGAAGCCGAGAATATACGGCTCCCTCAGATGGATGCTTTTAACATCCTTATGGGTCCCAGCATCTCACGTCAGTACAACATTTCCAACATCAACGGAAAGGTAACACGTGAAACTACTTACACATATACTTACATCCTGAAGGCAACAAAACTTGGTAAGTATACGATACCGCCGGCCACCATTGAGGTAAAAGGTAACCGCATAGAATCGAACAGCATTGACATAGAAGTAATTAAAGACAACACACCGGCCAAAACGCAAAGTTCCACACCTACTGCTGCAACCGGAAATCTGTCGTCGGAAGAACTGTTCATCACAAACACGGTATCGAAAAGAAGCGTTTACAAGGGTGAGCCTTTGGTCCTGACAACAAAGATATACACAAGAGTGAACCTTGATGGCATCTCTGACAAGAAAGATCCGAAACTGCCGGAATTCCTGATACAGGAACTCGGTAACGGAAACATATCCTGGACCGTAGAGAACATAAATGGTCAGACATACAATGTAGGTACTTTCGAGAAAAAGCTTCTCTTCCCGCAACGAACAGGAAAAATTACCATTGGTTCAACTGAGATAGAATTTACGGTAAAGAAACGTGTTGCACGCCGTACCCAAAGTATTTTCGACGATTTCTTTGAGTCGAACTACCGTATCGTAAAACAGCGTGTAAAGACCAAGCCGATAACTATTACTGTTAAACCTCACAGAGGCATACCGCCCGAAGGATACACAGGCGGTGTGGGTAACTTGTCGATGAAGGTCACAACATCAAAGACAAAAGTCAAGACCAATGAAAGTATCACACTTAAAGTTGTGATCAGCGGAACCGGTAACCACAAGCTGGTAAATGCTCCCAAGATCAAATTCCCTGCCGACTTTGATGAATTCGATCCGACGATCACCAATAAATTCGTAAACACTCCGGCAGGGATGAAAGGTACTAAGACTTTTGAATATCTTGTGATACCCCGTCATGTAGGCACCTATGTGATACCTTCAATAAAATTTGCTTATTTCGATCCTTCCGCAGGAAAGTATAAAACTGTATCCTCCGGCCCTATCAATATTGAAGTTGAAAAAGGCGAAGGCGATCAGCAATCAGGAACTGTTATATCAGCCAACAATAAGGAAAGAGTTAAGTTTATTGGCAAGGATATTCGATTTATCAAAACAGGTAGTATTAAGCTTAAACCTGCAGGTACATTTTTGTTTGGTTCACTTACCTATTATGCATCGTTGTTAATTCCTCTTCTTCTGTTCATTCTTCTTTATATGATCAACAGGAAGAAGATAAAAGAACGTTCAAACATGGCATTGCTGAAGACCAAGAAGGCCAATAAAGTTGCCACTAAACGGCTGAAGCAGTCAGCTAAGTTCCTTAAAGCAGGAGAAAAAGAGCAGTTCTACGAAGAGGTTTTGAGAGCTTTATGGGGATACATCAGCGATAAACTGAGTATACCCGCAAGTGAGCTTAATCGTGATAATATCCGTACCATTCTTGAAGAGTCGAATGTGACTAAGGAAGTTGTAGACTCATTCATCGACATACTCGATACCTGTGAGTTTGCACGTTATGCTCCTGCATCGGAAAGCGGAGAGATGGACAGATTGTACAAAACAACACTGGAGACCATAAGTAAGATTGAAAATCAGATAAAAAGAAAATAATGAGAAGGACAATTTTAATTCTTCCGGCACTACTATATTTTTTCCTGATGTCTGTTACAGTTACAGCCCAGGAAGACCAGCGATTCACCAAGGCTAACGAACTGTACACACAGGGAAAATTCGAGGAGGCAGCTAAAGCATATGAAGAGATTCTTAAGACAGGTGTGGAAAGCCCCGAGCTGTATTACAACCTCGGGAATGCCTATTACAAAAGCGGATTACTGCCTCAGGCTATTCTTAACTATGAGCGGGCTAAACTTCTGGCTCCGCAGGATAAGGACATTGAATACAATCTTGAACTGGCACAAAGCCAGACTATCGATAAAATAGACAAGGTTGGTGAGTTCTTTCTGAAAGCCTGGATAAAAGCCTTACGCAATAAGGCAGATTCAGATACATGGGCTTACATGTCTATCGCATTCTTTGTTTTGGTGATAGCTATGCTATTCCTGTTCTATTTCAGCAGAACAGCAACATTGAAAAAAGCAGGTTTCTTTGCAGGATTCCTGTTCCTGTTCCTTTTCATCTTCAGTTTCTCATTTGCGCATCTGCAAAAGCAAAAGCTTGTAAAACGTAACTATGCCATAATCTTTGCCCCTACTGTTAACGTTAAAAGCTCACCCGATGCAAGCGGCACCGAGATATTTGTACTTCATGAAGGCACTAAAGTAAAGGTTATTGATGAGCTTGGCGAATGGCGAAAAATAGAGCTGAGTGACGGCAACAGGGGATGGATAAATGTTTCAACTATTGAGATAATCTAAAATAGGATCAAACCATAAGTTTCGGGGTGACTTGCCTTTTTTTAGGGAGTCACCCCAATGCTGTTCAATGCCTCGTTATCTCTACCTTTTGTAGTCCGTCGGCGTAAGAAGCCACCTGATACGGAGAGAACCAAAAGATATATTTATCATCAGTAACAGCGAATGAAGAAAAGTCGTCGGGGCTTGCAGTTCCCTGATCAACCGATTCATTATACTCAAGCATTTTCTTTAATTTCTTTCTTGTCAGTAACTGAACTTCTTTAAACTCATTGCCGGTCAGAAGATCATTTAAACCAAGTCGCCTGTTGTTCTTACTGTCGATGACAATTGATTCGATAAAAGTATTTCCGTGGGCCCCGCCGGTAAACTGATAAATATTGAAAACAACGGAAACTATTCCGGGTTTTGCAAAATACTCCTTGTAATTCACCTCCATTTCGTACTTCATTTTGTCCTCAACGGCATATTTTAATAACGGCTTAAATCCGGTTACAAGAGAATCAGTAAAGTCTCTTACCAAAGAATCGACAAACGAATTATCATATAACGGATAATTAACGACATAGTGTCCCCATTTACCGCTTTGGGCAACTGAATCGGCCTGACCAGGTTTTGTAATAACCCCTCCCGTGAAGTCACAGGAAACTAATGTTGTCAGTAGAATCGAAAAAGAAATAAAACTACGTATCATAGTATTTTTTTAAATTACAATACAAGATACAAATAAGAAAAATATTAAATCTTACATTATAAAAATTTATACTTAAAATTTTCTTAAATACGACTTTAATTTTAATGTGATCTTATCACCTGAATAACATAAGAATCCTATATGTAAAACAACAACACTTTGCTTATCATATTTTTTATTATTATATTTTTGATTTTACTGATTTTAAAATCGAGCTCTATTTCATACTTTATTTTCTTTTTTTATAATACACAGTGCTTCAACAAGACCGAGATAAAGAAGTAAACATATTAACATATATAATTATATTTATTTTTAGATGCTATGTTAACAAAATAGCATTATCATAAAAAATCTTAAAACACTTGCAAATTGCTCTATATATCTCTATTTTGTGCTTATTAGATAAAAAATAACATGTTATGAACTGGGAAACTGAGATCAAAGAATTCAAAACTTTTCTGAAGATAGAAAACGGACTGTCAGACAACTCTATCAATGCTTACATAACAGATCTGAATAAACTAACTGATTTTCTTAAATCAAACGGGTATGAAGATGTTAAACCTGAAGACATCAAACTTTCGCATTTAAAAGAGATGATGCAATGGATATCAGAAAAGGGCATCAGCCCAAGAACACAGGCAAGGATCATAAGTGGCATAAAAGCTTTCTATAAGTTCCTTTTAATTGAAGAAAAAATTGAAAAAAATCCTACTGCCCTGTTGCAGGCACCCAAAATCGGACGCAAGCTGCCTGAAGTCCTTTCAATAGAAGAGATCGACTCCATTATAAATTCCATAGACACCAAAAAACCGGAAGGACAAAGGAATAAAGCAATTCTGGAAACTCTGTACAGTTGCGGACTAAGAGTATCAGAACTTATCGACCTGAAGATATCCAATCTTTTCTTCGAATCAGGATTCATAAAAATAGAAGGAAAAGGAAGTAAGGAGCGCTTGATACCAATCAGCACAAAAGCGATAAAAGAGATCAACCTTTACCTTAGTGAATACAGACGCCTGCTCAACATTGATCCGAGGGATGAAGATGTTCTTTTTCTGAACAGAAGAGGCAGAAAACTGTCCCGTGTCATGATATTCACAATAATAAAAAATCTTGTCAGGGAATTAGGGCTTAAAAAGAATATCAGTCCGCACACTTTCAGGCACTCTTTTGCCACTCATCTCATCGATGGAGGAGCAAATCTTCGGGCGGTTCAGGAGATGCTGGGACATGAATCCATCATCACCACAGAAATTTACACTCATCTCGACAAGGAATATTTAAAAGCAACGATGACCCAGTTCCATCCAAGATCGGGATAGAAATTACCTTTTCATAAGATAAAACAGGAAGTTAATAATCATTAAAATAATTTCACACATAAATATCTTTAATAAACTTTTTTATTTTTGATGCATAAAAATATTAATAACACCAAAAACATTTAATTAATATGGCAAATTTAGATTTAAGCAAGTACGGAATTACGGATGTTAAAGAGATCCTTCATAACCCTTCATACGAAACATTGTTTGAAGAAGAAACAAAACCTGATCTTGAAGGATTTGAGAAAGGCCAACTGACAGAACTTGATGCCGTAAACGTAATGACAGGCAGGTTTACCGGACGTTCACCAAAAGATAAGTTTATTGTTCTGGATGATACAACACGTGATACAATATGGTGGACATCACCTGAAGCACCCAATGATAACAAACCTCTTTCTCCTGAAGCCTGGAATGACCTGAAGGAATTATCGGCAAAACAGCTTTCCGGTAAGAGATTATTTGTCATCGACGGATATGCTGGTGCTAACGAAGATACCCGCCTGAAAGTGCGTTTCATAATGGAAGTCGCATGGCAAGCTCATTTTGTGAAGAATATGTTTATTCGTCCTACAGAAGAAGAATTGGCCAATTTCGGCGAGCCTGATTTCGTTGTACTGAATGCATCAAAAACTACAAATCCCAAATGGAAAGAGCATGGAATGCATTCAGAGGTTTACACGGTTTTCAACCTCACAGAGAGAATGCAGGTAATCGGAGGCTCATGGTACGGCGGAGAGATGAAAAAAGGTATGTTCGCGATGATGAATTACTACCTTCCGTTAAAAAATATTGCAGCAATGCACTGTTCGGCCAACATGGGTAAAAATGGCGATGTTGCTATTTTCTTCGGTCTTTCGGGAACAGGAAAAACAACCCTTTCTACTGATCCTAAGCGTTTGCTTATCGGTGATGACGAGCACGGCTGGGATGATGACGGTATTTTCAACTTCGAAGGAGGTTGCTATGCCAAGGTTATCAATCTCGACAAAGATGCCGAACCTGACATCTACCATGCTATCAAGCGTGATGCTCTTCTCGAGAATGTTACAGTTGACGAGAACGGCAAGATAGATTTCAGTGACGGATCGGTAACTCAGAACACAAGGGTTTCTTATCCTATTTACCATATTAAGAACATTGTTAAGCCTGTTTCAAAAGGTGGTCATGCCAACAAAGTGATCTTCCTGAGTGCTGATGCATTCGGAGTGTTACCTCCGGTCTCAAAGCTTACCAAAGAGCAGACAAAATACCATTTCCTTTCAGGATTTACAGCTAAGCTGGCAGGTACCGAACTTGGAGTAACAACTCCGCAGCCTACATTCTCTGCTTGTTTCGGCGAAGCATTCCTTTCACTGCATCCTACAAAGTACGGTGAGGAGCTGGTAAGAAAGATGGAAGCTCACGGAACTGAGGCATACCTTGTAAACACAGGCTGGAACGGAACAGGCAAGCGTATCTCAATTAAAGACACACGTGCCATCATAGATGCTATTCTCGATGGTTCTATCGAGAAAGCAGACACTAAGATGATCCCGATATTCAATCTGGAAGTTCCAACATCTCTTCCTAACGTAGATACCGGAATTCTTGATCCACGTGATACTTATGCAGATCCTAAAGAATGGGAAGAAAAAGCAAAAGACCTTGCTGCCAAGTTTATCGAGAACTTTAAAAAGTATACCGATAACGAAGAGGGTAAAAACCTGGTTGCTGCAGGACCTCAGCTATAAAACAAGCGAAGGCTTCGCTTAAAAGCAGAACCTTCGGTCTATATATCTTTTCAACAAGGGTTTCGTTCAACGAAGCCCTTGTTTATTTTCAGACATTTTCATCAAAGAAAACCTTTACGGCATTACGCACCGAACCATGTTTGAGCAGCATCTCTTTAGCTGCATCATAGTCCAGACCTGTCTCTTCCATTATCATTTTGGCACCTCTTTCCACCAGCTTCTGATTGGTAAGCTGCATATCGATCATCCGGTTTCCCTTAACATGACCCAGCTTGATCATCAAAGAAGTTGATATCATATTAAGGATCATCTTTTGTGCTGTCCCTGCCTTCATCCGGGTACTGCCCGTTACGAATTCTGGTCCCACAACTGCTTCAATGACCACTTCGGCAGCCTTTCCTATTTCAGAGTTGTGTGTCATGGCTATAGAAGCTGTCAGTATCTCATTCTCCCTAGCCTTCTTCAATCCTCCGATAACATAGGGAGTACGACCCGAGGCTGCTATGCCTACCAGAATGTCCTTATCGCAAATGTTATGTTCCATCAGGTCTTTCCAGGCCTGTTCAGGATCGTCCTCAGCATCCTCAACAGCACTTCTCAAAGCATAGTCACCACCTGCAATTATTCCAATCACAGTGCCCGGCTCCATGCCGAATGTGGGCGGTATCTCCGATGCATCCAACACCCCGAGACGGCCACTTGTGCCGGCACCGATGTAGAAAAGCCGTCCTCCATTCTTCATACGTGGAAATGCTTTAGTTACCAGTTCCTCGATCACAGGAATTACCTTTTCCACAACGAACGGCACTTTCTTATCCTCATTGTTAATTCCTTCAAGCAATTCCCTGAATGACTTTTTTTCAAGATCGGAATAGAACGATTCCTGTTCGGTAACACTGTTTATCATCTTAGATGAATTTTGTTTTAAACGAAAACAGAGTAATATTTTGCAAGCTCCGCGATCGGCTTTTTTATTATTTTATCGATCTTAAGCCCGTATTCTTCAAATACCTCATCGAGTATCTCTTTGTAATGAAAACCAACTGATCCTGCTATCCTGACCGGTAACGATCCATGCTCTTTGTAACTCAGAATGAAATACTCAACAAACTCCCTGAACTCATCCCTTACCATATTTTTAACAACAGGCTCATCAATATGTTTTAACACAAACTGGGAGAACCTGGCAAAGAAACCGCTCGGCGTTGACCTGCGGTAAACATTGTCCATTATGTACCTGAAATTAAGCTTGTATTCCTTTTCAAACTCTCCTGCCAGTTTTTGCGGCAATTTGTTTCTCAGATACAGCTGCAAAAACCGCAACCCGATAACAGCTCCGCTACGGTTATCACCAAGAAAATAGCCTAATGACTTTACCTTCTCAACGATCTTTTCGCCATCATAAACACAGGAATTAGCCCCGGTACCAAGAATACATGCTATTCCCACCCCATGACCGAACAGGGCTTTAGCGGCCCCAAGAAGGTCACTTTCGATAACTATATTTTTTGTGAAAGGAAACAGATTTACAAATGCATTTTGCAACTTATTCCTGTTGACCTCCGATACTGTTCCGGCACCGAAGAATGAGATCCTTGTTACCTCGTCACCTTTGATCCCTTCGAATACGACCTAATTCTTCCGATATTTGTTCTTCAGTAAGGAAATAAGGATTCAGGCCTGCTCCCTGAAGAAACTGTGTTCCCCCGAGCTGACCAGGGCCCAATCCGTTTTTGTTGATCCGATATCTGCTACAATGATCATTGATATTATTTTTCAAGGTACGACAAACCTATCCTTATCTTCCCGTATGGTATCTCTTCGTTAAACATCTCAAAGTATGGTTTTAATTTTGTAGTATCCCCGATCTTATCCTTTGCCTCTTCAATCTTCCTGAGTTCATCAGGAGTAAGAAAATCATAAACATCGATATTTTCACCTTTTTTAATCAGATGAGCAATATGAGAATAAACTGTTGTCTCCTGAATATTCCGCTCTTTTGCTATCGCTGCTACGCTCAATCCCTGCTTAAGCATATCGTAAGTCACCTTGTAAGTATCTCCCTTACTTTTACCCGACTGAAACTCTGCAATGGCTTTCAGGAATGTCATTCCGAACTGTCTTGCTTTATACTCCCCTACCCCGTGAATTTCCATAAACTCATCCATATCTGACGGCATCTGTGAACTCATGTCACGAAGACTTTCATTGCTGAACACACGATACGGCTGAATGCCTTTCTCTTTAGCAATACTGTTCCTGACTTCACGCAGGTATTCATATATGGTTTCATTAACGCTCTTTTTCAGATCAAGCGATTTCAGTGCAGGTTTTTTCTGCTCCTCTTTACGCTCTTTTATCACCTCATAGCTTACAAGCCTGATCTTTGTTTCCCCCTTCAACACCTTTTTGCTGAGGTCATTCAGTCTAAGATTGTAATGCTCCTTGTAATCTATCTCGATCAATCCCTGTTGTATGAACTGCTGAATGTAAAGCTGCCAGGCAAAAGCTGTAGTATCTCTGCCAACACCAAAGGTTTTGATCTTATTGAAATCGTTCTCGTTAACCGTTTTTGAATAAACCCCTTTAAGAATATCAACCAGAGTTGTCACCCCGATAGTCTCATTTGTCCTTGCCACAGCCGAAAGAGCCATCTGAGCAAGTATGGTACCATCGAAAAACTTCGGCGGATTTTTACAAACATCGCAGTTACCGCAATCCTCTTCAAGTGTTTCGCTGAAGTAGCTGAGAAGTATCTTCCTGCGGCAAACCTGTGCCTCGGCATACTCCTGCATCCTGTTCAGCTTGGCAGTCTGTATCTTACGATATTGTTCGTTATCTATCTCCTGAATAAATCCCATATGGATCTGAACATCACGATAGCTGTAAAACAGTACTGTTTCGGCAGGCAGACCGTCGCGACCGGCACGGCCTATCTCCTGATAGTAACTCTCTATATTCCCGGGCATGTTGTAATGAATGACAAAACGAATATCCGATTTGTCGATACCCATACCGAAAGCTATTGTGGCACAGATAACATCGATATCTCCCTGAATGAACCTGTCCTGAACTCCACTTCGCTGTTCACTTGTCATTCCGGCATGATAGCTTTCGGCATTGACACCGTGTGTTTGCAACTTAGCAGCAAGGGTCTCCGTTGCTTTCCTACTTCCGCAATAGATAATACCACTCTCCTTTTCATGCCTTCTGACAATACGAATTATCTGCTCCCACTTTTTCTGACCAGGCAAAACGGCAAGGGAAAGATTCGGCCTGTCGAATGATGAAATGTATATATCAGGAGCGTTCATCCCCAGCAATTCACCAATATCTGAACGTACAGCTCTGTCAGCTGTTGCTGTGAGAGCCATAGCAGGCACATCAGGGAAATGCTCTTTAAGCCGGTAAAGTTTTCTGTATTC
>JAOZOF010000033.1:5242-9931 GCA_029933425.1 Marinilabiliaceae bacterium | reverse complement strand
GAGACAACAAGGGTTATTCCGGGAAGAATTACACTCGGAAGCTGGTAACAGATCGACTTTCCCCCTCCCGTAGGCATTAAGACAACAGAATCTTTGCCTTCCAGTGTATCTTTGATTATCTCAAGCTGCAACGGCCTGAACTCCCGATAACCGAAATATTTCTGAAGGTTCTGATATAGTATCTGCTCGTCCATTTTTACGGTTGTGGTTGTCTGTAAGTTTGTTTGTTCTGGGTTCTGGGTTCTGGGTTCTGGGTTCCTTCGTGCTATGAGCTTCCTGCTTCGAGCTATGACCATTCATAAATAAATATATGGCTGACACTTTATTCAAGGCTTTGAATTCCAGAGATCTTTCAATGTACTATTGATATCCGGATACTGGAACGGAAAGTTCTCCTCCTTTAGTCTGCCTGGTAAAACTTTCGGGCCCGTGGTAAACATTGTCACCCCTTCTCCAAAAGCTGCTTTCAATGCCCATACAGGAACATTCATGAAAGGTTTCTTTCCCGTAACTTCATTAAACTCATCTGCAAACTCATAATTTGATATCATCTGTGGTGCCACAACGTTAAAAACGCCTGTACAGGAACTCTTTTTCCACAAAAACCACATGATACTTAAGAAGTCGGAAATATGAATGAACGGAAAACTTTGAAAACCATCACCTATCTTATTCCCTATTCCAAAATTCATTGCTTTTTTTATTCGTGGAAATGCCCCACCCGAGTTCCCGAGAACAACGCCGAGACGACCTATGATCAGTCTTATGCCATGCTTGCCATACAATTTCAATGCTTCATGCTCCCATGCAGTACATACATCGGCAAGAAAATCACCTGCATAATTTGAAGAAAACTCATCATGCACTTCATAAATATCATAAATACCTGTTGCCGAAGCAGAAAAGAACATCTCAGGCTTTTCCTTTGTAAGCTCCACAGCTTCAACAAGTTTTCTTGTGGTATTTACCCTGCTGTCATTGATCTTCTTTTTTGCTTTGGGCGTCCATCTTTGCAATATGGGTGCACCGGCAAGATTAAATATTGCTCCCACGCCATCAATTTTCTCTGCCAGCTTTTCCACACTCCCCTCCAGGTCCTTTCTCATTAACGGAATAACGATCTGATCACTTTCGAAAAAAAGCTTAACCAGTTCCCTGCCCAGAAAACCTGTCACACCGCTTATGGCAACCGTATTTTTTGTATTTGCGTTTTGGATGGTCAATATGATTAATGTTTTTAGTTTTTGTCTGTCCGAATCTATATGGGGTTCTTGTTTCTCTGTCTGTATTTTATTTTCAACTATCCAACATCTTTTTCAAGCTTTCGTACCAATATGGAATATCAATCCCGTAAATTTCCTTGATCTTTCCTTTGTTTAGCACACTGTAAGCAGGACGAGGTGCCGGTGCCGGATACTCCTCCGAAAGCACCGGAATCATTTTACATTCTGTTACCGAAAGGTCCAGAATGTGGTATGCAAAATCGTACCAGCTGATCACTCCTTCGTTGGAAAAGTGATAGGTACCCGGCACAAATTTATTCTTACCTGCTTCTGTTTTATTAATTATGGTTAGAATTGCTTCCGCAAGATCTGCTGCATAGGTTGGCGATCCAACCTGATCAAAAACCACTCTCAGCTCATCCCTCTCCTTTCCCAGGCGAAGCATTGTCTTAACAAAATTATTTCCGAAACGGGAATAAAGCCATGCTGTACGAATGATAATACTGTCAGGATTATTCTCTGATAAAAGTTTCTCACCTTTCAGTTTCGATCTGCCATATGCAGATACCGGATTTACTTTATCATTCTCTGCATAAGGTCTGTTGGCAGTACCGTCAAATACATAATCGGTTGAAACATGGATCACACGAGTGTCATAGCGAGCTGTTACTTCACCAAGCAACCCCACAGCATCTGCATTAACTCTAATGGCTGTTTCTTCGTCCGATTCCGCTTTATCAACGGCAGTGTAAGCAGCGCAATTGATCACATAATCATAGCAATTTTTCTTAAAGAACTCTTCTACAGAATCTTTGTCAGTAAGATCAAGATCTTCCACATCGATAAAATCAAAGGCCATCGATCTGTAAACAGATGATAATTCTTGGAACTCACTTCCGAGTTGTCCGTTAGACCCGGTTATTAAAATACTGATCTGCTTCTCCAATTTCTATATCTTAAAAGTTATCATTCAACAAACAGGAAATTTTTTTCTGCTTCTTTAAACGAAGGAAGGATACTGTCTTTGTGCGACACTATTGCATTTTCAACAGGTATTTTCCAATCGACACCAAGGTTCGGATCATTGTAACTTATTCCCCTTTCTGCTGCCTTGTTATACAGGTTATTGCATTTATACGAAAACAACACATCATCACTCAGTACAGCAAACCCGTGTGCAAAACCCTCAGGCATATAAAACTGTAATTTATTCTCCTCCGACAATTCTATGGCATAATGTTGTCCGTATGTAGGTGACTTTTTACGAAGGTCTACTGCCACATCCAGAACTTTACCTCTCAGCACCTGGACCAGTTTTGCCTGCGAGTAAGGAGCAAGCTGATAGTGCAATCCCCTTATCACACCATAAGATGACCGCGAAAGATTATCCTGAATAAAATCCACATCTATTCCGTGATCTTTGTATCTTTTTATATTATATGTCTCATAAAAAAATCCCCGCTGATCAGTAAAAACCGATGGTTTAATTATCAGCAATCCGGGTATATCCAGCTTTGTTACTTCCATGTAATTCTTCGTTTTTCACAAATATAAATAATGTTTATTTGTTTAGGTGTTTATTTTTTCAATTGATTACAGAAAAAATAAATATTTATACAATTACTAAAGAACTGAGGAAGTGAAAAATCGGGCAGCTGGCAAGCTCCGCAGGAGCGACATATTGGTTGCCCAGGATGTAAGTCCCGGGGTTAAAGAACCAAATATATTAGGTTTTGGCAGGTATTTTTGCCATGCAAAAATCATAATAATCCCCCACACGCAGTTCCTGTCCCAACTTTTCTTCCTCACCTACTCAATCATAAAAACTATCCGTGTTAATTCGTGCCATTCGTGGATAAACAAAACTGCCGCTAACTAATCACTTACCACTCACAACTTATCACTCACAACTAAATATCCGGCAATTCATAAAATCATTCGTGCCATTTTTACCTTTATCACTGTCTAATTGTCAGCAGATAAAGATTGGCATGTACTTTGAAACTATCAGCGCAGAGAAAATAATGTTTAATTAAAACGATAAGATTATGCAAAAAGGAAATATTGGAATTACGACCGAGAACATTTTTCCTATAATTAAGAAATATCTTTATTCAGATCACGAAATATTTTTAAGAGAGCTGATCTCAAATGCTGTTGATGCGACACAAAAATTAAAGACTCTCTCATCAGTAGGTGAGTTCAAAGGTGAGTTAGGCGATCTTACTATTCGTGTTTCTGTCGACAAGAAAAAGAAAACACTTACTATCTCCGATAAGGGTATCGGAATGACAGCTGAAGAGATAGATAAGTACATCAATCAGATTGCACTATCGAGTGCAAACGACTTTCTTGAAAAATACAAGAAAGATGCTAATTCAATAATCGGCCATTTCGGTCTTGGTTTCTATTCTGCTTTCATGGTTTCAGAGAAAGTAGATATTGTGACCAAGTCGTACAAGGAGAATGCTAAAGCTGTTAAGTGGTCATGCGACGGAACACCCGAGTACACCCTCGAAGAGGTTGAAAAAGAAGAAAGAGGTACCGACATAATACTTCACATCGACGAGGATAACAAGAATTTCCTTGAAGAAAGCGAGATAGAAAAGCTGTTGAAGAAGTATTGCCGCTTCCTTCCTGTACCTATCGCATTCGGTAAAGAAAAAGAGTGGAAAGATGATAAAGAAGTTGAGACCGGAAAGGATAAGATCATCAATGAAACAAACCCATTATGGGTAAGAAAGCCTTCGGAGATCAAAGATGAAGAGTATGAGAAATTCTACCATGACCTGTATCCTTTTGCCGATGATCCATTGTTCCACATTCACCTGAACGTTGACTATCCGTTCAATCTTACAGGTATTCTGTACTTCCCGAAACTGAAAAACAATGTGGAGGTTCAAAAGAACAAGATACAGCTTTACTGTAATCAGGTTTATGTTACCGATTCTGTGGAAGGTATCGTGCCCGAGTTCCTGACACTTCTTCATGGAGTTATCGACTCGCCTGACATTCCGCTTAACGTATCACGTTCGTACCTGCAAAGCGACAGCAATGTTAAAAAGATATCGAACCACATTACAAAAAAAGTAGCCGACCGTCTGGAAGAGATCTTCAAGAAAGACCGTAAAAAATTTGAGGAAAAATGGGACGACTTGAAGATATTCATCGAGTACGGTATGCTTACCGATGAGAAGTTCTACGACAGAGCTAAGAAATTCGCCCTGCTGAAGAACGTTGACGGTAAATACTTTACTTTCGATGAGTACAAGGAAATCATCAAGACAAATCAGACTGATAAAGACAAGCAACTGGTTTATCTTTATACGACCAACGAACTTGACCAGCATAGCTATATCGATGCAGCTAAGAACAAAGGCTACGATGTACTGCTGATGGACGGACAGCTTGACATTCACCTTGTGAACCATCTGGAGCAAAAATTTGAAGGCTCAAGGTTTGTCCG
>JAOZOF010000033.1:1267-5142 GCA_029933425.1 Marinilabiliaceae bacterium | reverse complement strand
ATGATGTTCTACGGCGACCTGCCTGACAGTTTCAACCTTGTGGTCAATGGTAACCATAGCCTGATACAGCGCATTGTGGAAGATGAAGAGAAAGAAGTTGGCGAAAAGGTAGCTTCACTGAGAAGCAAGATCGAAAGTCTTGAAAAGAAAAAGCAGGAGCTTGAGAAAGCCAAAGAGGGTAAAAAGGATGAAGAAGTACCCCAGGCCCAGAAAGACGAGCTTGAAGATGTAGATAAGAAGATATCAGAGCTGAAAGAGAAAAAAGATGCAGAACTGAAAGAATTCGCATCGAAGAACAAACTCGTTTCCCAGCTTATCGACCTTGCTCTTCTTTCAAACAACATGCTGAAAGGTCAGGCTTTGACCAACTTCGTAAAGCGAAGCATAGAGCTTATTTAACAACACCATAAACCTTTTCTGGAAAGGCCCTGTTTTGCGGGGCCTTTTTTTATTTTCATATTCGGTTAATCTGTCGTATTTTTGCACTACACATGAAAATCTGAGATTCATGAATATTTTAATAATCAACGGCCCGAATCTGAACCTTCTCGGCGTAAGAGAAAAAAACATTTACGGAGAAACCTCATTTGACAACTACCTTGAAAAACTCAGGAAGAGATTTCCGGATGATACAATATCCTATTTCCAGTCGAACATTGAAGGAGATATCATTGATAAAATACATGAAAGCGGATTCGGGAAAGTAAAAGGCATAATCCTGAATGCAGGTGCATACACCCATACATCACTGGCTATAGCCGATGCCGTGTCTGCGGTTAAAGCACCTGTTATCGAAGTGCACATAAGCAATATCTTCAAAAGGGAGTCTGTCCGTCATCATTCATTCATTGCACCCGTTTGCACGGGATCGATATCCGGTTTCGGACTCGACTCCTATAGGCTTGCCGTTGAAGCACTGAAAGAGCTGTAAGACATACCTGTTGCTCAGACAACCTTTACAGCATTAATTAAAATAAGACACTGACAAAATAAATAAACAATGAAAATAACAAAATACACGAAGATAGTAGCTACCGTATCCGATAAGCGATGTAGCGTCGATTTTATAAGATCGCTTTATGAAAACGGAATGAATGTTATCCGCATGAACACGGCACACCTCGATTTTGAAGGTGTATCGATGATCATGAACAATGCTAAAAAAGTTTCAAAAAAAATAGCTTTCCTTCTTGACACTAAAGGTCCTGAGATCAGAACTACGGTCAGTGATGAAACTATCGAACTCAAAATGGGTGAAACCATAAAATTAAAAGGTGATCCATCAGCAAAGACAACGAAGCAATGTATTTATGTTTCTTATCCCGGAATTTACAATGATATTGAGATTGGAACCCATATCCTTATCGATGACGGAGAGATAGAACTCCAGGTATCGGATAAGAAAGATAATTCTTTGATCTGTGACATCAAAAACAATGGAGAACTGGGAAGTAAAAAAAGTGTAAACGTTCCGGGAGTCAGGATCAACCTTCCCGCTGTGACTGACAGAGATAAAGCTTTCATAAAATTCGCGGCCGAAAAAGACATTGATTTCATCGCACACTCTTTCATTCGAAATAGAAAGGACATCCTGGAAGTTCAGAAAGAACTGAACAAATATAATAGTTCGGTAAAAATAATTGCTAAAATAGAAAACCAGGAAGGTGTTGAAAAGCTTGATGAAATACTTGAACATGCTTACGGTATAATGATAGCACGGGGTGACATGGGCATTGAAATAGCCCAGGAAAAAATACCCGGAATCCAGAGAGCTATGATACGTAAATGTATTGAAGCGAAAAAACCTGTAATAGTTGCTACACAAATGCTACATTCCATGATCAAGCATCCCCGTCCGACCAGGGCAGAAGTTACAGATGTGGCAAATGCTATTTATTACCGTACCGATGCTGTTATGCTCAGCGGTGAAACTGCCTATGGCGACTACGCTGTGGAATCGGTAAGGACCATGTCGGAGATAGCTCATGAGGTGGAAAAGGCCAAGGACAACAGGAACGATATTCCGCCAAAGATCCAAAGAAATGATATTGCCGCATACCTTGCTGAAACAGCAGTGAGAGCAGTTAAAGAACTTGACATCAAAGTTATCCTGACCGACAGTCTTACCGGACGTACTGCACGTTACCTTGCAGCTTTCAGGGGCAGCAGGCCCATATTTGCACTTTGTTATAACGAAAGGGTAACACGTGAACTAGCCCTGTCGTACGGAGTGTTCACAATGACCATGGAAGAGGGTAACGATAAACGTGAGATACTGGAAAAATCTATTTCCAAATTAAAAAATAAAGAAGTAATAGGTGACAATGACCAGATAATTTATCTTGGCGGAAGTTTCGGAATTGGTGAAGGAACTACCTACCTTGAGATAACCACAGTTAACAATCTGCTGAAAAAGATAAAAAGAGAACCTATCTACTAACAACTCTGAAAACACAGTATAAAAAAAGCCGGATTATCCCGGCTTTTTTTATGCTATTCGGAGATCATCCCAGGTGGTCTCCTGTTCTTACCTTCATGTTTCGTAAGGTCATCACCCAGATCTTCACGCGCTGCTTCAACGATCGGCATTATCTCTTCAACAACCTCAGGATATAACTCTTTCACATCGTAATGTTCTCCGGGATCCCTTCGAAGATCATAAAGTGCCAGTCCTGTCGAATCATGGGCGTAAGGCCCCGGAAATCCGTCATTGCCGGGCAATACACCAACATAAGAGCGATACGAATGAGGCAATACAAGTTTCCAGTGCCCTTTTCTCACAGCTTCAAGACTGTTCCTTCGATAGTAGTACAGAAAATGGTCACGCGGGTTTGCATCAGCAACACCTTTCCATAACGGGAGAATATTCACACCATCAATCTTATGGTCAGGAAGTTTAGCTCCTGTTATTTCAGCTAATGTAGGAAGAATATCGATAGTGGAGGAAAGCTTGTTACAAATAACACCATTAGGCACCACTCCCGGCCATCTGATGATACACGGTTCACGTTGACCTCCCTCCCAGCTTGTTCCTTTACCTTCACGCAGACCTCCTGTCGATCCTGCATGATTGCCGAAGTTTAGCCACGGGCCGTTATCACTTGTGAAAATCACGATAGTATTATCTTCCAGCCCGTTCTCTTTAAGCGCCTTAAGCACCTCTCCTACCGACCAGTCGATCTCCATTACCACATCGCCGTAAAGCCCCTGTTTACTCTTTCCCTTGAACTTATCCGATACTCCCAGTGGAACATGCACCATTGAGTGTGCCAGATAAAAAAAGAACGGACGGTCTTTGTTCCTTTTGATAAAATCGACTGCACGCTCAGTGTAGATCGTCGTCAGTGTCCCCTGATCTTCAAGTGTCCTTATCTCCTTTACCTTTTCGTTACCATCTATCAAAGGAAGCTGCGGATATTTTGCTTTCCATGGCTTGGATGAATTTTTAGTTACCGGCGTTCCGTCAAAATCAACAGGCCACATATCATTCGAGTATGGCAGGCCAAGATACTCATCAAAACCATGCTGAAGAGGCAAAAAAGGTTTCTGGTGGCCGAGATGCCATTTGCCGGCCATTCCGGTTGCATAGCCTTTTTGCTTCAAAAGTTCTGCTATGGTCATCTCCTTATCCGAAAGACCATGCTTGGCCCATGGCATCAATGCACCCGAGATGCCAATCCTGTTAGGATAGCATCCGGTTAGCAACCCGGCACGCGAAGCGCTGCAGACAGCCTGGGCAGCATAGAAATTAGTGAATCTCATCCCTTCAGCAGCAAATTTGTCAAGATTCGGGGTCTGGTAATCAACAGCCCCGTAAGTACCGATATCTCCGTATCCCATATCATCAATAAAGATCAGAACTACATTCGGCAATT
>JAOZOF010000033.1:0-1167 GCA_029933425.1 Marinilabiliaceae bacterium | reverse complement strand
AACACCAAAATATGATTCTTCACATGTGTATTGCATGTTAAGATTGTCACCTAAAACAATAAAATTCTTAGTCTTATTTTTTTTATCCTTGTCAACGACAACCTTTAAGGTTTGATCTGAATTCTCGAACCTGATGATATAGGTCGGAAGAGCTTTCCCGTTCAGTTCAACAAAATCATCAGTTTTTTCAATTACATATTTTCCCAAAGCATTATGGGTGTCTCCTTTTAGAACTACTTTTTCTGCCTTCATGGCAAATCCTGAGATCACACTGATAAGTGCAACAAATAATAACTTTTTCATGGCTGTTAATTTTTAGTTTATAAATACCGGTCTTAATTAATTGAACTTTCACGTTTGAATAAATCATCATTAAGTTCCGGACATATAATAACAGACACCATGCCAACAATCATAAAAAGCTGTAATACTGCAAAATACAAACACTCACTGTCTGTACACTGTTACAGTAGTGTGCGGTAATGAGACATGAATTGTACTAATACGTACAAAAAAAGCCACCGTAAATACGATGGCTTCTGCAATACTTATTTTAAGATCAGATCATCAAGATATTCGTCCAGAGTGTGCGACTGCATGTAGTTCCGGAACTCCAGAGTCATCTTAAAAGAAAGATCTCCGAAAATACATCTCCTGAACGGACAGACAACTTTATTTCCAAAACAAATATGAGTATTTATAGGACCTTCGATCGCTTCATAAATATTCAGTAAAGTTATCTCTTCAGGTTTTTTATTTAGTTCAAATCCACCGGACGGCCCCCGGTTTGAAACAATAAATTCTTCTTTTACAAGACGTTGCATCACCTTAGCCACATGATGTCTGGAACTACCTATATATTCTGATATCTGACCTACATTAACCTTTTCTTTCGAAGATGAAATATAAACCATGCTGTGTAAGCCTATGGCGGCTGCTTCTGACAAAGATATTAATTGTGCCATAATTAAGTTAATAGGAAATCAATTACCCAAATATAAATAAAAGTTGAATAACTCCTCAATTTTGGTAAAAAATTACTTCAGTTTGTTAATAAATCAAATTAATGCTTTCGTTTGACGTAATTCTTTACGCTAAAAAGCAGTAAAAAGTTATCTTTTTTGAAGAAAGAAGTTAAGAACGTAAAAATCTTATACAGGATAATAA
>JAOZOF010000207.1 GCA_029933425.1 Marinilabiliaceae bacterium | reverse complement strand
TTGCGGTAGCGGCAATCTCGATCATGTCAAAGCCTGTCAATAAACTTTTCATCAGGTCAAGGTCTTCGCTTTCATCTTCTATAATAACAGCTTTGATCTTTTTCATTGTATTGTGTTCTGCCCCTTTAATCTACCTAAAGGAGACGAAAGGGATTTGTTAAATTGTTTTTCCTCACCCCCTTTTAAGGGAGGACAGCAAACCTTAAAGTTAACACCCTTCCCCCTTTCCTGCAGGAGAGGGGGATAAGAGGGGGTGAGGTCTATATCTTTATCTCTATCACCGACAAGGTTCCTTTCTCACCCTGTTCGTACAGATCGATCAGTTTAAATGTTATTTTGTTACTGTTCCGTTCGTTGTGTATTTCAAATATCTCGTTCATCACCTTAATGCCGGAGCCTGTTCCTTTTTCTTTGTGTTTTGCTGCCTCTTTTATTCCGACTCCATTGTCCTGTATGGAAATAATCATCTTATTGCCTTTTTTTATGATCTTCAATTCAAGCAGCCCGCCTTCTTTTAAAGGTTCAAGACCGTGTTTTATGGCATTTTCCACATAGGTTTGTATGGTCATCTGGGGCACCTCCAATGAAAGATCGACATCCCCGGCAACTGATATCCCGTATTCGAAACGCTCGGGGAATCTTGTCTTTTGAAGCTCAAGATACGTATTTACGAATGTCAGCTCATCATCGAGGCTCCTGTACAACCTTTTTGTATCTTCAAGTGCATGCCGCAGGAATTTCGATATCTTGACCACAAAGTCGTAGGCCTTTTCTTTATCTTCTTTAAATATCACAGCACCCGCAGCTGATGCCATGTTGAACAAGAGGTGAGGGTACAACTGTGACTGCATCGACTGGAGCTGAAGGTTGTATAGTTTTTCATCGAGTCGTTTTTTCCTGAGCCTTCGGTGGTAAAAGAAAATAATGATCATAACAACTAACAACACCTGAAGTATCACGGAAATGATCTTAAACCACATTGTCTGCCACAAGGCGGGGATTATTTTAAAGCTCATTGACACAGGGGCTGAAGTCCAGATGTTGTTATTGTTACAGGCAAGCAGTTCGAAATCATACTTTCCCGGAGGCAGGTTCGTATAGGTGACATGCCGCTCTTTCGTTTCATTGCTCCACTCGTCGCTGAATCCCTTGAGGCGGTATTTGTATTTTACCATATCGGGTGCAGTAAACGATATGCCGATGAAATCGATCCTTATGTTCGACCTTCTGTGATCAAGATTCCTTATGCTGTCTGTTTCAGTTTTCCAGTTAATGTTGTCGGTTGATGACATCAGTTTTGTGATATGCAGTTCAGGTGGTCTGACGTTTCGGGTCAGGTCACGGGGATCGAACATGACAACATTGTTGTTTGTGGGAACCCAAACCCTGCCTTTACTGTCCTTGAAGATGCCAGCCTGTCCTACCTCTTCGCCGAGGAACCCGTGTGAGCGTGTGTAGTAGTTTACGAATTTCTCTGCATCGATCCTTTGTATGCCTGCAAGGTCACTGTATTTAGAATAGAACTTCTTCATGTCAAAAATACCGATGCCCCGCAATCCTCCGTAAGCAAAATGATCATGGTCAATACTTTTTACCGACCCTATCATGGTTTTTAATTCGGGATGATCGATGATGATGAAATGTTTGTTGTCGTACAGGAACAGTCCGTTGTTTGAACCTATCCACAGATTATTTTTGTAGTCGCACATCATGGTCATAGCGCCTTTTATGGTATCGTTGTGCATGACAAGCGTATCCATACGGTTGAGGATGCCGAAAGTCCTTCTTGTTACGAACCACAGCTCTCCTTTTTTGTTCATCACCATCGAAAGGATGATGTCATCGCGTTTTTTTGTAAAACGCTTGTTTATTTCGAACCTGTTACTTTTATCTTTTATAACCAGACCTTTGTAATTCCCGATGTAAAGCTTTGACGATACTGTATCTTCGAACAGAGACAATGTTGCATTTTCCACAGGCAGGTCCATTTGATAAAACGACTTATTGTCGTACACAACAACACCGGTGCGATAGGGGAAAAGGATGTCACCGTTCTTTGTTCTTATCGAACCGAAGTAAAAACCACCCGCTTCAAATTTCTTTGGATATTTTTTTATCTCTGCTCCATCCAGATAATACAAATGAGCTTCATTGAAAGGTGCGAACCATATGCGCCCTTTGGCATCTTCCTGTATCGTCCATACATAGTCGGGCATGTTATCCTTTTTAGTGTAATTTTTGAAAGGCGTTATTCTGTAAAGTCCTTTTTCGGTAGCCACCCAGATGTTGTTCTCATTATCATGAAGTATGTCGTTCAGCTGATCGAAGCGTAGAGGGGCATTCATCAGTTTCCCGTTGACAATACGGTGTAACGGCATGTTCGACTGGAAATTGAAAGTTGTGAACAGATAAGTACTGTCGTTTATATGCATAGGTTTGTCGATGTACACATTGTCGCGGAATATCTCATGGAGTTTTCCGTTACTGTAGCTCATTAAGGAAAAACTTTCGGGTGATGTTTTAGTGCGCCAGTGTCTTGCAACCAACAGTCCTGATTTATGGTATAAACTGATCAGTCTGCCTTTGTATTCCCTGAAGTTGAATTTGTTGTTCCGGAGGGAATAAAGTTTTGTTGTACCTCCTTTTATCACTGAAAAAAGCAAGGTGTTGCTTTTCCTGTCAAACATTAACCCGAAAATACTCACCGCATTTTCTTCGTCGGGAATGTCAACCACTTCGTACCTGCCTTTACTGAATTTCACTAAGCGGTTCTTGAAAACTCCGTCTTCCATCCATATGTTGCTATCATTATCAAAAACAATAAAAGGCTTGTTGAAGTTAAGTTTGTCCCCGGGCGGATAAAAATCAAACGATCTGTCGTTGAACACCGACAATCCGCTGCTTGTAAGTACCCATACTTTACCGTTAGAGTCTTCGTTGATGTCGATTATCCGGGCATCGGGCAGTCCTTCATTGACGGAAAAATTTACGAAGTTAATTCCGTCATATCTGCTTACTCCGCCTTTAGTGCCTATCCAGATGTATCCCTGCGAATCCTGAAAAAGTACCATGCACTGCATTTGCGGCAGCCCGTCCTTTACTGTGTAGTGGACGTAGGAGGTTTGTGCAACAGTTGTAAGATGCACAAAAAACAAAAGCAGTATTAAAGCCCGTTTTTTCACAGTGCCAGATGAATTACCGAAGGTTTCGCATCGAGCGAAGCCTTCGGTGGTTTATGTTTTCAAGTTAAGAAAAAATGTTCTTTTTTCACTGTTGTTATGGGAACCTATTGTTAGTTATGTGTACAACCAGGATAGGATATTGCGAAATATACACTTATTGGTCACTTCTTTGCGTACTTACTTTTTGATGAATTTAATCACGTATTTCCCTTCAGAAGTATTTAATTGCAGAAAATAAATACCGGGTTTCAGCATGCTTATGTTAATACTGTTATCACTTCCTGTGTTGACAATTTTCATTAATCGGCCGCTCATATCGAATATCTCTGCTTTTTCGGGAAAAGTTGAATTGTCTTTAAAATAGATAATGTCGTGTGCAGGATTCGGGTATGTCATGAACGAATTATCTTTTGGACTGTTTATCCTGGTTCCTACCTCATAACTCATGAAATATGCTGCACCATTGTCCAATGCAATGTCATCAGAATTTATAGCACCTATCAGCATAGTGTTATTATCTATTGAAACAGAGTAGCCAAAGAAATCCTGTGAGACACCATCAGACGCAGTTATCAGCATTGCATCATTCGTATCTGTCCATCCTGTATCCGGTTTTTCATACAGATAAACCGCTCCGTTAGAAGTTGCAGCAGCACCTACAATTATCTTATCATCTGATATGTCAATTGTATATCCAAAATGTGAATAATAACTGTCTGATTCAATAGAAAGAGATGCTGTCTGGTTCATGTCACTCCATGTGTCGCCATTTCTTTCATAAACAAGCACATACCCGGTACCACTCCCGCCGCTTGAAAGGGTTACCCCCATAATTATTGTTCCGTCGATTGATGAGAGTGATCTTGTCGTGCTGGCATATGCTTCATAATCAAAGTTATCAATAGTTAATTTTGCCGTTTGGGTCATGTCGGTCCATCCGCCGGTTGGTTTTTCAAAAATATATATTGGTTTTTCAACATTAGAAGTTGATGCCACAACAGTGTTTCCGGAGACACTTACAAATCTGCCAAGGTAATCTTCACTGGCAGCATCACTTATTGTTAAAACGGCTGTTTGTGTCATATCATTCCAACCGGTTTGCGGCTTTTCATAGATGTAAACAGCTCCTGACCTGGAAACACTGTTGATTTCATGTTTTTCGGCTCCTATGGCAATTAAATCGCCCTCAATGCTTACTGACGTGCCGAACAGATCCCCGGAAACAACATCGGAAGCAGTCAGTATTGCATTCTGGACCATGTCGCTCCAACCGGCATCAGGTTTTACAAAAACATAAGCGGCATTATGGTTTTTTGCCCCTATTACGATCGTATTGCCTGAAATGGCTACGTTACACCCAAATAAATGATTAAATGAACCATCAGAAGCAGTCAGTTTAGCCAGCCTGTTCCAGGTGCTGCCGTCAAATCCGTATACAAAAGCTATTCCTGTACTGCCATCATAACCTTCCTGTCCGATAACGGCATAATTACCGTCAATAGCTACACTTGAACCGAAATGATTACCTGTTTCAATAGTACCTTCACCTTTTAAAACATAATCCTGATGAGGTGAATCACCCCAGCCCGATTCCGGTTTGTTGAACACAAAAACAGCACCCGAGTTAAGCCCGAAAGTACTGCTGTTTTTGGCTCCTGTTAATATTACATTTCCTGATACACCTATTGAATATCCCAGAGAACCGCTGTTAACATCGCTTGATGCCGTTAAAACAGTTGTTTCGGTCATCGAAGACCAATTGTCTGTCGTTTTTTCAAAAATATATACTCTGCTTTTAATATAAGCCCCAACAGCTACAAGGTTGCCTGAGATGCAAAGTGATGTTTGTCCGAAATGGTCCTGATCTGCCCCGTCGGATGCTGTTAAAACAGCGTTTTCAGCCATGTCGGTCCATCCTGTTGCAGGCTTTTCGAATACATACGCTTTCCCTGTTATGATGTTGACATTGGATGATGTAACAACGATGTTATCTCCGGAAACAGAAACCCTTTGTCCGAAAAAATCATAATCCACAGCATCTGAAGCATGAAGTTTTGCGGTCTGGGTTGTATTGGTCCAGCCCCCGTCAGGTTTTACAAACACATAGGCTGCCCCGGCATTGTCCCCAAATTCATCATTATTATTAGCCCCGGCAACAATTACATCATTTGATATACTTACCGAGAAGCCTAATGCATCAAATCTTGCAGCATCGTTTGTTGTGAGTTTTGCGGTCTGTGTCATGTTTTTCCATCCGTCAGCCGGTTTTGCATAAACATAGACAGCACCATGGTAATCATCGGTTGAAGATGCTCCAACGGCTATGTGGTCTCCCGAAATCGATACAGACCTGCCAAAGCCGCCTCCATCGGTTGATGTTATTTTGGCGGTTTGTGTCATATCTTTCCATCCGTCAGCCGGTTTTACAAATACGTATGCAGCATTTTTACCCGGGGCTCCCACTACAACAACATCACCTGAAATACTTAAAGCGCTGCCGTAAGAATCATTTGCTGCGGCATCACTGCAGCTTAGAACAGCTTTTTTTTGCCATTCAGTTCCGTCATAAAATAACAAGAAGACCTTGTAGTGTGTAGATAATTCGTCATCATTTGCAGAAGCGACTGCATAATTTCCGTCAACGGCAACTGCCAGCCCGTAACCATTGTCTTTGTAACTCTGGATTTCGTCAGGAAGGGCTTTTTTCAATTCGGTATAGCTCTGAGTGTAGACAGAACTGATACTGAGAAAAAACAAAACGATTAAAAGTAATTTTTTTTTCATGATCTTAAATTTTAGTTTCAGAATATGCATTTATCAGATAAAACATGTTTAGGTTTATCATGAACGTTAAATGAAAGTTACGACCCCAAACTGCCCGAATGCAAGAATTTAAAGCTCTGTTGCCTGAAAACAGGGTTTCTTACCTTGAAACCGTTATTCCGGCCTTTGAATAAAAAGACATCAATATGTTAAAAGGAACCTGAATGACAGAGCCTGAATAGGAATTAATGTTTTGTTACTGTTTTGGATAAACAGCGAAAATGGTTATTTTTGGATTGTACAACTGATGATTATCGTTTAATGGCAAGGAAAAAAGTAAGACCGGCATCCTCATATCTGCCCCGAAAAAAAAGAGTTCATCGCTCAACTTTTATGCTTACCGACGAAGAGAACAGAGCCATTGATCAATATTGTAAGAAGTATTACACTTAAAAATCTAAATTGACAATTTAATTGAAAAAAGGTAGTCCATATCATGGTG
>JAOZOF010000480.1 GCA_029933425.1 Marinilabiliaceae bacterium | reverse complement strand
GCCATCAAAGCAAACACGAAGAAAGGAGCCCCTTTCATGATTATGTCTACCATTTTCAGGAACACCTCCGCCATCCCGTTCACTATGCCTATTACCGGATCTGCCTTTTCTTTAGGTATGAACAACAAAGTGACACCAAAGAAAATGGCAAAGAAAATTATGTTCATCATCCGGGTGTTATCGGTAAGCGAATAAAATACATTCGACGGAACCATGTCTACCAGGAAACTTAAAGGAGTACGGTTTGTATGCTCCTCCAGGCTTTTCAGTTTAGCCTGAACAGTCTCATCATTTTCGTATCCGGTACGTGCAGCCACCTTATCAGTTAGTTCCTTATACTTATCTTCGCAGATATAGCAGTGATCATCCTGATGCGGCAATCCTTCCGACTTAGCCCACAACTCATACGATATCCTGTTCTCAAGTCTTACATCATGATCCATAAGTTTGCCGGGAGCAACAACATTAACGATCAACAGTCCGATAGAAACAGCAATAACTGTAGTAAGAAGATAAAAAAGAAGTGTCCTTACGCCGAGTTTCCCCAGATGTTTAGGGTCACCAAGTCCTACAATACCCCCGATAATTGAAAAAAGCACCAAAGGAACAGCAATAAGTTTTAGCAGGCTGATAAAAATGGTTCCCCATGGAGCTATCCAGTCGGCAGTGAATTGTGACCAACCAAACAGACTTGAAAGGACAGCCCATATTGTTCCAAGTGCAAGACCTATGATGATTTTCCAGTGCAGAGGTATGTTTTTCATGGTTAAATGGTTAAATGGCTATATGGTTACATGACTACTTTAAAACTCCTTAACCATGTATATAATACTATCCATACAGCTCTATTTATATATTTTATTGTACAAAACCATATCGGCAAGTACCATGGCGGCCATCGCTTCAACAATTGGCACTGCACGGGGCAGTACACACGGGTCGTGACGCCCTTTTACCGTAGAGGTTACTTCTTTTCCGTCTTTGGTTACGGTATGTTGTTCTTTAAGTATGGTGGCAACCGGTTTGAAGGCTACATTAAAATAAATATCCTCACCACTCGATATTCCTCCGAGCATCCCTCCTGCCCTGTTTGTTCTGGTACGAACTTTATCTCCATCCATGTAAAACTCATCGTTGTGCTCTGAACCTTTCAGCTTTGTTGCGTCAAAACCCAATCCGTATTCAAAACCTTTAACTGCATTAATGCTCAGCATTGCTTTTCCCAACTCAGCATGCAGCTTACTGAACGCAGGCTCTCCAAGTCCTACGGGTACTCCCTGTAACACACATGTTATAACCCCGCCTACCGAGTCTTTATCTTTTCTAACTTCATCGATGTAACTGATCATCTTCTCTGCTGTTTCAGGATCGGCACACCTGACAATATTCTTCTCGGCCTCATTAAGATCAAGCTCCGTATAAGGCTTTTCAACCTTTACCGGTCCTACCGATGATGTGTATGCCCGTATGGAAACTCCGTATTGCTTCAGCATCAGTTTTGCAATAGCACCTGCCACAACGCGGGCAATAGTTTCACGTGCTGATGCACGTCCCCCTCCGCGATAATCACGTATACCATACTTTTCCTGATAAGTGTAATCGGCATGTGACGGACGGTAAACATCCTTTATGTTTGAAT
>JAOZOF010000479.1 GCA_029933425.1 Marinilabiliaceae bacterium | reverse complement strand
GGGTCTTTACCGCTGAATGCACCACCACCATGAGCTCCTTTACCACCATAAGTGTCAACAATGATCTTACGGCCTGTAAGTCCTGTGTCACCATGAGGTCCGCCGATTACAAATTTCCCTGTAGGATTTACGTGAAGGATGTAGTTATCATCGAAAAGCTCCTGAACCCGTTTCGGCAGTATTTTTACAGTGCGGGGAATAAGAATATTCCGAACATCCTCTTTGATCTTTGCAAGCATAGGTTCATCATCGTCGAAATCATCGTGTTGTGTTGATACTACAATTGTATGAACCCTCTTAGGCTGATTGTCATCTCCGTATTCAATGGTAACCTGACTTTTAGAATCAGGGCGCAGATAAGTCATCTCCCTGCCTTCACGCCTGATAGCTGCAAGTTCAATTAGCAATTTGTGAGAAAGCTCAAGAGCAATAGGCATGTATTCGTCGGTTTCTTTACATGCATAACCAAACATCATACCCTGGTCGCCGGCTCCCTGTTCCATTTTCTCAGCTCTCTCAACACCCTGATTGATATCAGACGATTGCTCGTGAATGGCAGAAAGAACCCCGCATGAATCACCCTCGAAACGGTATTCTCCTTTTGTGTACCCTATCTTGTTAATGACACGGCGTGCAACCTCCTGAACATCTACATAGGTGTCCGAGCGAACTTCACCTGCCAGAACTACCTGTCCGGTAGTTACCAGTGTTTCACATGCTACCTTTGAATTTGAATCAAAAGCAAGAAAATTGTCGAGTAATGCATCGGAGATCTGGTCTGCCACTTTATCAGGATGCCCTTCCGATACTGATTCTGAAGTGAATAAATATCCCATAATAAAATAATTTAATACTGAAATTCAGTAGTTAATTTTAAATACATTGTTGTGGTGAAAATCGGAAGGGAATTGCTAAGACAGATACGTTTTAGCATTTTTTATAGTGGTTGCAAGCAGCCAAATCCTTCCACTTTTTCACGATATCAGGTACAAATAAAAACATTTTTCTGATGATACAAAAACTTTTTTGCCGGAATGATGTTTTAATTTCACGAATGATGATATTTGATTGATATATAATACTTATGCCCTTAAGAGTATTTTTGGGAAAATTTACAGCTTTTTTAGAAAATTTATTTGGCGGTATTTATTTTTGATATATCTTTGCAGCCGCAATTGAAATTAAAGATGGTTTCACTTGTTTGTAACGGCCCGTTCGTCTAGGGGTTAGGACGCCAGGTTTTCATCCTGGTAACAGGGGTTCGATTCCCCTACGGGCTACAAAAATTATTAAAGTAACACTTTATACATAACAGAGATGGCACATCATCAGTCAGCAAAGAAGAGAATCAGACAGAGTGAAAAGAGAAGACTTCACAACAAGTATTATGCAAAAACAACCCGTAATGCAGTGAAGGAGTTACGTTTGACAACAGAAAAAGATGCAGCAAAGGAATTACTTCCGAAAGTGTCTTCTTTAATTGACAAACTGGCTAAAAGGAACATCATTCATAAGAATAAGGCTGCTAACCTGAAATCCAAGTTAACACGCCACGTAAACAAGCTTTCATAAGCTGTTTATAACGGCCCGTTCGTCTAGGGGTTAGGACGCCAGGTTTTCATCCTGGTAACAGGGGTTC
>JAOZOF010000032.1 GCA_029933425.1 Marinilabiliaceae bacterium | reverse complement strand
TTGTCAATCGCCAAAACAGTGAATCTCTAAATCAGCTTGTCCCGAAGCATTTCGGGAGGGTTAACCCGCATGGGGTCTTTAGTTCAGCGATTTCATCGCTTCCTAACGACCAATTTGGATTAAATTTGTATCAAACCGGAAAATAATTAAAATGTCGGTAAAACCATACAAAACAGAAAAGTCATCAAAGAAGCAGCAGGTTGCTAACATGTTCAATAACATAGCCGGAAAGTATGACTTTCTGAACCATTTTCTGTCGATGGGAATCGACAAATTATGGCGTAAAAGGGCTATTGACTCATTGAAACACCTGAAAGAACCCTACATCCTTGATGTGGCAACGGGAACGGGTGATCTGGCAATCATGGCTAACAAACGACTTGGAGCCAAAGTTACAGGTGTTGATATTTCGGTTGAGATGCTTAAAGTAGCTGAGAAAAAAATAAAAGATTCCGATCTTGAGGATGTCATTGATGTTTTAGAAGGTGATTCCGAGAATCTGCCTTTCAGTGATGAAACTTTTGATGCTGTGACAGTTGCTTTCGGAGTGCGTAACTATGAAAACCTGAACAAAGGTCTGACAGAGATGACAAGGGTATTGAAGCCCGGTGGACTCATGATCATACTTGAATTTTCACGGCCTGCTGTTTTCCCTTTCAGACAACTGTATTTCTTTTATTTTAAAAAAATGCTGCCTTTTTTCGGAGGAATGATATCGAAAGATAAAGCAGCATACGAATATCTGCCCGAATCGGTATTGAACTTTCCCGACGGTGAAACTTTTGACAAAGAACTGAGAAAGGCAGGCATGAGGCCCGTTGAACGTAAAAAACAAACATTTGGCATCGCAACTATTTATGTTGCCGAGAAGCAAAAAACACAATAAAATTTTAAGTATTCAGTTTAATAATTACATAAACCCGCAAACAGAATTCATTTGAAAAAAGTAATTTTCATATTAGGTTTTTTCCTGTTGGCAGCTCCTGTTTTTGCACAAAAGGACAAAAAAAAGGCGCCAAATCTTCCGGGTTTTGATGAAAAGAAACTACACTTCGGTTTCCTGATCGGTTTCAACACACTTGATTTCAGAGTATTTAACGCAGGTAAGCCCACATCCGACGGAAAAACATATTATGCAGATGTTCTGAAACTGAAACCGGGTCTGAATATCGGGATTGTTACAAGTCTTCGCCTGAACAAACATTTCAATCTTAGATTTTTACCAGGCATAAGTTTCGGTCAAAGAGATCTGTATTTTTACCAGGTGATAAATGACAGCATAGCATACCATGAAAACTCACCACTAAAAGTAAAATCCACATTTCTGGAATTTCCACTGATAGTTAAGTTCAGCGGAAAGAGAATGCAAAATGCTAAACCTTTCATCACTGCAGGGGTCAATACACGATACGACCTTGCAAAGAACAAGCAGGACCATCTTCTTCTTCGCTCGCTCGACTTCTATGCTGAGGCAGGCGCCGGATTTGATTTTTACATGACATACTTCCGTCTTTCTGTAGAACTGAAAGCATCGATTGGTTTTGCCAACATGCTCAATCCCGATGGTACGGGAGAACCGGGTGACGAAATTTATACCGAAGCACTTGATGCATTAAAATCCCGTGTATTTTCTTTAACATTCTATTTTGAGTAGCTTTGTACTTAGAAAAGTACTGCATTAATGTTGAGTTACAAAGCTGAAGGCACGCGGCATGAAAAAAGAATTACAACTACGATTATCACCTAAGGAAGCATCTGACAGCACCTTCATTAAAGAATATGTTTCGGAGAAACTCAATATTCCTTCAGATGAAATAACAGCACTTCAAATTGTTAAGCGTTCAATTGACGCACGTCGCTATCCGGTTAAAGTTCAATTACACATAGAGATTTACATCAATGAACAGGCACCGGATCATAAAAAATACAAACTCGAATACAATGATGTTTCAGGCAAAAATGAAGTTATTGTTGTTGGAGCTGGACCGGGAGGACTGTTTGCAGCTTTACACCTGATAGAACTCGGGCTTAAACCCATAGTGCTTGAACGTGGAAAGGATGTGAGCGGTCGCAAGCGCGACCTTGCATTGCTTAACCGTAACCAGGCACTTAATGAAGAATCAAACTATGCTTTTGGTGAAGGTGGAGCCGGGGCATTCTCTGATGGTAAGCTTTACACCCGCAGTACCAAACGGGGTGATTTCCGTAAAGTGGTCGAGGTATTCCATTTTCACGGTGCACAGGATGACATACTCATCGATACCCACCCTCACATCGGCTCCGACAGGCTGCCGTCAGTGATAAAGAACATGCGAGAGTCGATTCTTAATGCAGGAGGCAAAGTGCTGTTCGAAACCCGCGTTGATGATCTGATAATTGAGGATAGTACCGTAAAGGGTGTTGTTACAAACAAAGGTGAAAAGATTGAAGGCAAAGCTGTCATACTTGCAACAGGACACTCGGCAAGGGATGTATACGAATTCCTGAACTCGGCAGAAATACATATCGAAGCCAAATCGTGGGCCATGGGTGTCAGGGTTGAGCACCCGCAGGACCTGATAGATGAGATACAGTACCATTCGGCCGACGGCAGAGGTGATTATCTTCCAGCAGCATCTTACAGTTTATCGGCTCAGGTTGATGGCCGTGGAGCCTATTCCTTTTGCATGTGTCCCGGAGGAATTATCGTACCTGCCATGACAGAAGAAAATGAAATGGTGGTTAACGGGATGTCTCCTTCGGGCCGTAACACTCCGTTTGCCAATTCCGGCATTGTAGTTGAGATCAAACCTGAAGATTTTGAAAAATACAGAGATAAGGGGCCTTTGGCAGGACTGGAGTACCAAAAAGAGCTTGAACGCCTTGCCTTTGTTAACGGCGGCAGCGGTTTCACAGCACCCGCCCAGCGCCTTGCCGATTTCGTTGACGGTCGTCTCTCTTTTGATCTGCCCGATTGCTCTTATGTTCCGGGCACAATCTCTTCTCCACTTCACTTCTGGCTGCCGGATGAAATAGGCTTGCGATTACGAAAAGCATTCGAAATGTTCGACCGGAAAATGCGGGGCTTTGTAACCAACGAAGCCATGGTACTCGGAGTGGAAAGCCGCACGTCATCGCCTGTACGTATTCCCCGCGATAAAGAGTCATTCCAGCATGTTCAGATCAACGGCCTGTTCCCATGCGGTGAAGGAGCCGGCTACGCTGGAGGAATAGCATCTTCAGCAATCGACGGAGAGAGGTGTGCCGAGAAGGTTGAACTATGGTTACATGGCTAAATGGTTCTATGGCTAAAGTGCTTTATGGTTACTGGGTTCTAGGGTTAAGCCGTTTTTGGTTTGCTTCATTTCATCATTCGAAATTCAATATTCGATATTCATCATTCTTCGTTTTTTTAAATTACGAATACTGAACGCAGAACTTCGAAGTTTCGTCATTCAAAATTCAAATCATTCATTCCTTCGCAAATCTGCTATCGCAAATCAAATGGCTCTATGACAAGTCAATCCTTCAACATTCATCATTCGTCATTGGACATTCGAAATTCTCAAGTCATTCGATAGTTTTCTGTTCTTCCCCTTTACCGTTTAACTCCTCCTTCCGTCGGAATTAAAGGTTTTGGTTTACAGTACTTTCTAAGGACATTGCCGTCGAAACGCAGTGAAGACGGCAATCGTCGAGGGGAATAGAATCAATCATCCACGAATTATACGAATTCTCACTGAAGAATTTTATGCATTCGTGTCTCTTCGTGTAATTAGTGGAAAATCATCACATCCTCATCTTCTAAGACCTTCGATCATATGTCGTAAGACGGATCATCAGTTAGCCACCCAAAATCGCACCTATTCCTTCCCCTTGACGATTTCATGCCAACAACCGTTCCTTCCCCATTGACAAGACAGTCCTTCAACATTCATCATTCGTCATTGGACATTCGAAATTCTCAAGTCATTCGATAGTTTTCTGTTCTTCCCCTTTACCGTTTAACTTCTCCTTCCGTCGGAATTAAAGGTTTTGGTTTACAGTACTTTTTAAGGACATTGCAGTCGAAACGCAGTGAAGACGGCAATCGTCGAGGAAATGCGAACAAACAGTCACCTACTCACTTCCTACCGAAAAATAAGGTTCCTCAATTCCTCATTTCCTCAAACAGATCAAATCATCCTTCTCCTGAACTCCGAACATACAACGGCAGTGGCAACTGCAACATTTAGTGATTCCGAAGTGGTTGCATCAGGTGGATAATTCGGGATAAAAAGTTTGTCAGTTATCAATTTCTCTATCTCCCTGCTTATTCCTTTCCCCTCATTCCCCATAACTATCATTCCTTTTTCCGAAAGTTCCCTCCCGTAAATATTTTCTCCTTCCAAAAATGTTCCGTAAACAGGCAGTTTCGTTTCATTTTTATAATCACGAACAAACTCCGGCAAATCGACATAATAAACTTTTACTCTTGCAATGGCCCCCATCGTTGCCTGAACTACTTTCGGATTGTATAAATCGGCAGTATCTTCCGAACAGATTACATGTTTTATGCCGAACCAGTCGGCGATCCTGATTATCGTTCCCATATTCCCGGGATCCTGGATACCATCGATAGCAAGAACCAGGGTTTCTGAAAAAGCTTTAGCCGTGATATCGTGATCAACAATTTCATAAATACCGATAACTTGCGGAGGGCTTTTCAGGTTACTGATACTTTTTAATTCTGCAGTTGTTACTTCAGTCACTTTCTCAGGTAGAATATTCGTATTCTCATCAATCCATTCACGTGTAGCAAAGATCTCCAGACATGATATATTTTCAGTCAACAGATCATAATTTATCTTATGACCTTCGCCCATAAATGCAGCATATTTTTTTCTGTATTTTTTTTGCTGGAGCGAGGAAAGGAACTTTTTCTTATTTTTACTAATCATCTTTGATTTTTTAAAAAGGTAAATTTATACCAAATTCATCTATTTGGATATCTTTGTATGAAATTTATTTCGATGTATCTTAAACATCGATATTTTGGCACAATTGCTTTATTGCAGCTTTACCTATGAAACAAAAACTATTTATCCATATTTTTTTGTTAATGATGGGTTTTTTATGGAGTTGTAACTCCGTAAAGTTTGTGCCGGAAGACAAATATCTGTTGCAGAAGAACATTATAAAACATGACGCAAAAGATATCTCAAACGAACAACTCAAAGCCTTCGTCCGTCCTAAAGAGAACAAAAAGATCTTCAAATTCTGGCATTTTTATCTCGATCTGTACAATCTATCGGGAAGAGATGCAAATAAAGGGATAAACAAATGGTTCCGTCGAATTGGGGAAGCTCCGGTTATTTATGATGAGTTCCTTGTGAAAAAATCAAGTGAACAGCTCAAACTTTTTCTGGAGAATAAAGGTTATTTCAGTGCCGTTGTAACCGACACCGTCATTGTTAATCAGAAAAAGCGCAAAGTAAATGTAGAATATGATATCAAATCGGGAAAACGTTCTTACATACATCATCTGGGTTATAAGATATTCGATAACGACATTCGTAAACTTGTCCTTGCTGATTCCGTTAATTCGCTGCTCAGAGGAAAGAAAGCTTTTGATATCGATCTGCTGAACAAAGAGCGTGAAAGGATTACACTACTACTCAATCAAAAAGGATATTATGGTTTCTCGAAAGATTACATTTATTATATCGCCGACAGTATAAAAGGAGCCTACCTGATCAGGGATACCCTGGTAATAGCCAATGTTCTGAAGAAATTACCTGACGGAAGGGACACCACGGAAAATCATTACAAATACAGAATAAAAGATGTTTATTTCTTTGTTGATTTTAACCCGCAAAAAGCATTACTGGAAGATACTTCTTATACAGCAGAATTCGATACTCTGTTCTATAAAGGATACTATTTTCTGTATTCAAAAAAGATGAAGTTCAAACCTGACGTACTGATCAATTCAACATACATTGTTCCGGGAGAACTTTACGACATTTCAGAAGTTAAAAAAACTCAGACCCTGATAACAGAGCTTAAGTTATTCAGATACATAAATATAAAATTCAACGAATTAGAAAATGCAACCGATGAGTCGGGCAACAAATTACTGAAATGCTACATACAGCTTACTCCATCGAAGCCCCAGTCATACGCTCTGGAAATAGAAGGAACGAACTCATCGGGAAACCTTGGTGCTGCAGGGAACATAAAATATCAGCACAGGAATCTTCTGAAAGGAGCAGAGATATTCAATACACGTTTCAGGATGTCTTATCAGAACCAGTCATCAAGAGGTGATAAGAACAATTTCAACATAATTGAAATAGGTTTTGATGCAGGAATAACATTCCCCAAATTTCTGGTCCCTTTCCGAATAGAAAGTTTCAGGAGACGGTATAACCCAAAGTCCACAGTAACTGCGGGGGTCAACTATCAGCAAAGACCGGATTACACACGTACAATTGCAAATTCAAAACTAAGCTACGACTGGCGTTCATCGCAAAAGGTATCACACATTTTCTCAATTCTGGATTTTAGTCTTGTGTGGGTTCCATTCATCTCCGATGATTTTTGGGAATACATAAAGGACACATACATGCGTTACAGTTATGAAAACCACCTTATACTGAACACGAATTACACCCTTCTGTACAATGGTCAGGTCCTGGGTGATCAGAAAAATTTCTGGTATTTAAAATCATATTTTGAGTCATCGGGAAATCTGCTTGACGGACTTGTAAAGTTATTCACTAAAGGGACACCGGACGATGGTTATTACTCAATTATGGGGATAAGATATGCACAGTACATAAAAACCAGTTTCGATATAAGATATCATCATATTGCCAATACCAATAACTCACTTGCGTACAGGTTCTTTATCGGAATAGGATATCCTTACGGAAACCTTACTGTTCTGCCTTTTGAAAAAATGTATTTCTCAGGCGGAGCCAACAGCCTGAGGGCATGGCCGGTGAGGGGACTTGGTCCCGGCACATTCAGAGGCGACAGTCTTAAGTATTACAACCAGACTGCAGACATGAAACTTGAATGGAACGCTGAATACCGTTTCAAAATGTTCTGGATACTTGAAGGAGCTCTCTTTGTCGATATGGGAAATATTTGGTCGATAAGAGAAGAGAGCAGTCCTGAAGGCGGTTTATTCAAATTCAACAAATTTTACAAGCAGATAGCAGTTAATTTAGGGACAGGCTTAAGATTTGATTTCAGCTATTTCATTTTCAGGTTCGATATCGGAATGAAGCTTGTTGATCCCTCAATGCCTTTAGGCAGCAGGTGGGTTCTTGGCACCGATCCCTTAACATGGAATGATTTCGGATTTAACTTTGCTATCGGCTACCCGTTCTGAAACAGGACACGATCATTTAAGATATTTCAATCCTGATAAGTTTGCATTTTACTTTCCTTTCTTCTTAACGCATAATGTTAATAAATCCTAACGGATTGCAAAGTTTCAGGTTTACCTGCTGTCATTTTGAAATGTAATTTGTACTTTTGTGTTTCAAAATAAAAGAGGAATATAAATTTATACACATGAAAGTATTAGATGTTTTAAAACCCGGTGTTGTATCCGGCGAAGATCTGGCAAAATTGTTACAGATAGCAAAAGAAAATAATTATGCCATCCCGGCAGTAAATGTTACAGGAACCAATACCATCAATGCTGTGATGGAAGCTGCAAAAGTTGTGAACTCACCTGTTATGATACAATTATCGAACGGAGGAGCTTCTTATTATGCAGGAAAAGGTATCGGACTCGAAGGTCAGGAAGCTGCCATAATCGGAGCTGTTTCTGCCGCAAAGCATGTTCATCTTCTTGCTGAAAAATACGGCATTGTTGTTGTTTTGCACACAGACCACGCAGCTAAGAAGTTACTTCCCTGGATCGACGGACTGCTTGATGCAGGTGAAAAACATTTTGAAGAGACAGGCAAGCCGCTTTTCAGCTCTCACATGTTAGACCTTTCAGAAGAGCCTCTTAAAGAGAATATAGAAATAAGCAAGAAGTATCTTGAGCGCATGTCAAAAATGGGCATGACCCTTGAGATAGAGCTCGGAATAACAGGCGGTGAGGAAGACGGCGTTGACAACTCTGATGTTGACAATTCGCTTCTTTACACTCAACCCGAAGAGGTTGCATTTGCATACGAGGAACTGTTGAAAGTATCTCCCAACTTCACAATTGCTGCTTCATTCGGTAATGTTCATGGAGTTTACAAACCCGGTAATGTTGTATTGAAGCCTTCAATACTTGGTGCTTCACAAAAATACATTGAAGAAAATCTTAAGACCGGACCGAAACCTGTTAACTTTGTATTCCACGGCGGTTCAGGTTCTCCGCTTGAGAAGATACGTGAAGCTATCAGCTATGGTGTTATAAAAATGAATATCGACACCGATACACAATGGGCTTTCTGGGATGGTATTCGTAAATACGAAGCCAAATATCATGACTATCTTCAGGGACAGCTTGGTAACCCTGAAGGAGCAGATAAGCCTAACAAGAAATATTACGATCCACGTAAATGGTTACGCGAAGGTGAACTCTCAATTATTGAAAGAATGAAAGTTGCTTTCGATGACCTTAATTGTGTAGACAGACTATAAAATATACATTTTAGTTAGCATTAGAGGTTCTTTACGTTTTGTAGAGAACCTCTTTTTTGTATATTTGATTAACAATAATAATAGTTATGGCAAATATAAGTTCTTCAAGAGACGGATTTACAAGTAAATTCGGAGTGATTGCCGCAGCAGCAGGCTCAGCAATTGGATTAGGAAACATCTGGCGTTTTCCTTATGTTCTTGGTAACAGTGGCGGAGGCGCATTCCTGCTCATGTATCTTTTTTTCATCATTGCATTCGGCGTGCCGGTAATGACGTCAGAGTTACTTATAGGGCGAAAGGCGCAAAAGAATGTTTTCGGAGCGTTCAAGTCACTTGCTCCGAACAGGCCCTGGTATCTTGTCGGAACAATGGGTGTATTGGCTGCATTCCTGATACTTTCGTTTTACTCAGTGGTTGCCGGCTGGACTCTTGAATATGTTTACCTTGCCATAACAGGCTCTCTCTCGGGCACTCCCGATGATATTAATAATATATTCGAAGCTTTTATGGGAGATAATTTCTGGCCTTACTTCTGGACTATCATTTTCCTTTTCCTGTCTGCTTTAATTGTTTTGGGTGGTGTAAAGAACGGGATAGAGAAGTACACCAAGATACTGATGCCCCTGCTTTTTGTTCTCATCATTATCCTTGATGTTAAAGCTTTGACACTGCCGGGTGCACGTAAAGGTGTTGATTTTCTTTTCAATCCCGATTTCTCAAAAATAAACGGAGGAGTGATCCTTGCCGCCATGGGGCAGGCATTTTTCTCTCTGAGCATAGGAATGGGTGTTATTGCCACATACGGCTCTTATATACCTAAATCACAGAACCTGGGCAGAACGGCAGTTTCAGTATCTTTGACCGATACCTTAATTGCAATACTTGCAGGAATAGCCATTTTTCCCGCAGTTTTCGCATTCGGAATGGAGCCGGGTCAGGGAACAGGACTTGTATTCAAAGTACTGCCTAACATTTTCAACCAGATGACCGGTGGTTTTGTTTTCTCGATAATGTTTTTTGTACTGCTTACCATTGCAGCCCTCACGTCTTCCATTTCGTTGCTTGAAGTTATTGTTGCGTACCTGTCTGAAGAGTTCAAAATAAAACGCAGCCATGCGATATGGGCAACCACGGTAGTGGTATCATTCCTTGCTGTTCTTTGCGTTTATTCAACAAAGGTATTCGACAACTTCGACTTCTTTTCTTCAAGCGTACTTCTGCCGCTTGGCGGAGTTCTGATAGTACTGTTCGTAGGTTACGTACTTAAGCGCAGTGAAGTTAAAGCAGAACTGGAAGCACACGGAAAACCGGTGGTATGGTTCAATATTTTTTATTTTATTGTAAGATATATCGCCCCCATCGCTATTTTATTTGTATTCCTTCATGGAATAGGCGTATTATAAAAATACACAATAACTTTAATTCCGGAATCCTCATAATATATTTTGCAGCTTCCGGAGTTTTTGTTTAAAAAAATCGAACAACCATGTGGAAAGACTGGTTGGCATTAAGCAAAAGAGAACAAAAAGGGTTCATCGTCCTGAGCATTATACTTGCAGGCCTTCTCATTTTTAATCTTCTGATTCCTTTTATGGTAACCTCCGGAAATGATCCTGTATCCGGTGACAAAGAGTTGCAGACTTGGATCGACTCAACAATTGCTATCAACAAAAGATTTACTGAACGATCCGAAAGATCATTATTTTCATTCGATCCGAATAAAGCTTCCATAGCGACCCTTCAAAAACTTGGTTTCAGCGACAAAGCCATTGTCAATCTTTTAAAATTCCGGGAGAATGGTGGCAGGTTCCATAAACCGGATGACATCTTGAATATTTACAACCTGGATTCGACATTAGCACTTGACCTACTCCCTTATGTAAAAATACAATCCGAGCAAAAAAACACTCTAAAAGATCAAAGCAGTTACAATAAAGCAGAACCAAACTCATCCGCTTCGCATTCACAAAACAATATCAAAAAAGAGGAGAACATTTTTGTTATCGAAATAAATTCGGCTGACACAGCTGATCTTGCAATACTGAAAGGAATAGGCAGTACATTGTCAAAGCGTATAATTGCTTTCAGAAAAGTTTTGGGTGGTTTTTATTCAGTGGAACAATTAAAAGAGGTATACGGAATGCCCGCTTCAGTGATCGAAGATAATGCAAAACACTTAACGGTTAATAGAAGTCTGATAAAAAAAATGGATGTTAACAGTGCCTCATTGCGAAAACTAAAAAGTCATCCTTACATCAGCTTTTATCTTGCAAAAGCCATTGTTGAATACAGAGAAAAGAACAACGGAATAAAAGATCTGAATGAGATATTTTCATTGATTGAAACACCTCCCGAACTCAAAAGTAAGCTTAATGAATATCTTTATGTAAATAATAAATGAAAAAGAAGAAGTGAATATTTGTTATTTTTTTCACAAGGAATTGATTTTTTTAGAATTAATATTTACTTTTGCGGCCTGATTAAAATTAAAATCTTATAAAATAACTGATATGATTATTATTCCGGTAAAAGAAGGCGAAAACATCGAAAGAGCCTTAAAAAGATTTAAGAGAAAGTTCGAAAAGACAGGAACAATGAGAGAGTTACGCGGTCGTCAGGCATTTGTAAAGCCTTCTATTAAAAGAAGAGAAGAGATCAAGCATGCAATTTACGTTCAGAAATTGCAGCAGGAGGAAGAATAAATTTCAAGGAAACGTCTTTATTTTGTGCGATTTTTTTTGTATATTCGTTTAGGAGTAGCACGCAATAAAGACGTTTTCATTTAATGCAATATATATCATCTTTTTACAGATACTTAGAATACGAGAAACGGTACTCACCGCACACATTGGTAACCTATGAGATCGATCTGCGGCAGTTCACCAGGTTTCTCGATTCAGAAAATATCAGCCGCTGGCAGGATGTAACTTCAAAATTAATACGCCGGTGGGTGGTAGCACTCCATGATGACGGCATAGCACCCGTCACTATTCACCGAAAGATCTCTGCTTTAAAATCATTCTTAAGGTATCTTATGCGAGAGCAAGTCCTTGAATCGAATCCGGCAGACGGCGTTATCGTTCCAAAAAAACCGAAACGTCTTCCTGTCTTTGTTAAAGAAAAGGAGATGGACCAGCTTCTTGACACAGTACCATTCAGTAACGATTTTACCGGAATACGTGACAAGTTCATTATAACTTTACTGTATGGTACCGGAATGCGTCTCTCCGAGATGGTGAACCTGCGCCTTTCGAACATCGACCCCGGACAAAAGGTAATTAAAGTACTCGGCAAGCGCAATAAAGAGCGCATCATTCCTTTTTTTAAAGAACTTGAAAAAGAGATCATAAAATACTTGTCTGCAAGAAAGGAAGCTTTCCCTGATGCAGATACCGATATCGTCATTCTTACCTCAAAAGGAAAACCCGCCTATCCTAAACTCATTTACCGGGTGGTGAACAAACACCTGGCTCTGGTTTCGACCATAAACAAAAAAAGCCCGCATGTGATAAGGCACAGCTTTGCTACGGCGTTGCTCAATCACGGGGCCGATCTAAACGCGATAAAGGAACTATTGGGGCATTCAAACCTGTCTGCTACTGAGATATATACTCATAATAGTTTCGAGAAGTTAAACAATATTTACAAACAAGCTCACCCAAGAGCTTAAAAGATGGAGGACTGATTATGAATATTACTATTCAATCTGTGCGTTTCGATGCATCAGACCACTTGCAACAATTTGCACAGCAAAAAGTGTTAAAACTGGAACACTTTTTCGATGGTATTGTTAATGCTGAAATTATTCTCCGGCTTGACAAATCCGAGTCTGCCGATAACAAGATCTCGGAGATCAAATTAAAGCTGCCGGGAGGAGAACTTTTTTCTAAAAAACAAGCAAAGACTTTTGAGGAAGGTATTGACTTAGCAAGTGATGCCCTTAGGAAACAGTTAATGAAATGGAAAGACAAGATAAGGGCCAAATAATTTCAAAAAAATTCAGCAATCCTTGTTGTATTTGAAAATAAAATTATAAATTTGCAAACCGTTTTTGGGAAGTTCCCACTAACTTAATAGATTTAATAGGCTGATTGGTAGAATCAGCCTATTAAATTGAAATAAATCCTAATGAGGATCTATTTTACGGAACAAAGTTGAATTTGTTTCATTTTAGGGGAGATACCAAAGTGGCCAACTGGGGTCCCGAGTACTCGGGATAACTCCGCCGGCATACGCCGAAACCACATTCTTCCCTAACGATCTTATATTTATTGAAAATATTTGGGGAGATACCAAAGTGGCCAACTGGGGCGGACTGTAACTCCGCTGGCTTTCGCCTTCGTAGGTTCGAATCCTGCTCTCCCCACATTTTAACATGTTGAAACATAATTATCAACATATTAAGATAAAATTTAATTATCTTTGTGCCTTTCTTTTCGGATAGTGAAATAACTGCCCCAAAAGATAAAGATGACAGTTAAAGAACGGTCATCACAAAGCCGAAGTTATTTATTGCGGGAATAGCTCAGTTGATAGAGCATCAGCCTTCCAAGCTGAGGGTCGCGGGTTTGAGCCCCGTTTCCCGCTCAAAAGACGGGTTTTCCCGCAGAGGGATAACCCGCCGGTTTCTTGCCGATGTAGCTCAGGGGTAGAGCGTTTCCTTGGTAAGGAAGAGGTCATGGGTTCAAATCCCATCATTGGCTCAATTTTTGAATTTTTGTATTGTAATTTTTTGCGATCTATTTATAACTAAATTTGTCTAATATTTCGAGTTATGGCTAAAGAAACATTTCAAAGGACGAAGCCTCACGTTAATATTGGTACCATTGGTCACGTAGACCATGGAAAAACCACCCTGACTGCTGCCATTACTAAGGTTCTGGCTAAAAAAGGTTTGTCTGAAGTAAAAGAGTTCGATTCAATCGACAACGCCCCTGAAGAAAAAGAGAGGGGTATTACTATCAACACTGCTCACGTAGAGTACGAAACTGAAAAGCGTCACTACGCACACGTTGACTGTCCGGGTCACGCTGACTACGTTAAGAACATGGTTACAGGTGCTGCCCAGATGGACGGTGCTATCCTGGTTGTTGCTGCTACTGACGGCCCTATGCCTCAGACACGTGAGCACATCCTGCTTGCACGTCAGGTAAACGTACCTAAGATCGTTGTTTTCATGAACAAAGTTGACATGGTTGACGATGAAGAACTTCTCGAGCTTGTTGAGATGGAAATCCGTGACCTGTTGAGCTTCTATGATTTCGACGGTGACAACACTCCTGTTATTCAGGGTTCTGCTCTTGGAGCATTGAACGGTGAAGCTGAGTGGGAAGATAAAGTAATGGAACTTATGAACGCTGTTGATGAGTGGATTCCACTTCCTCCGCGTGACATTGAAAAGCCTTTCCTGATGCCTGTTGAGGATGTATTCTCAATTACTGGTCGTGGAACTGTTGCTACAGGTCGTATCGAAACCGGTGTTGTTAACACAGGTGACGAGCTTCAGATCATTGGTCTTGGTGCTGAAGGTAGAAAGACTGTATGTACAGGTGTTGAGATGTTCCGTAAGATCCTTGACCGCGGTGAAGCAGGTGACAACGTAGGTTTGTTACTTCGCGGTATCGACAAGAAAGAGATCAAGCGTGGTATGGTATTGGCCGCTCCAGGTTCAATCACACCTCACACCAAGTTCAAAGCTGAGATATACGTATTGAAAAAAGAAGAAGGTGGACGTCACACTCCATTCCACAATAAGTACCGTCCTCAGTTCTACTTACGTACACTTGACGTAACAGGTGAGATCACTCTTCCTGAAGGAACTGAAATGGTAATGCCTGGCGACAACGTAACAATCACTGTAGATTTGATCTACCCTGTTGCCTTGAACCTCGGACTTCGTTTCGCGATACGTGAAGGAGGAAGAACAGTAGGTGCCGGTCAGGTTACCGAGATAGTTGAATAATACCTATTCAGTATATTTTTAAGACCGGAAAGTTTTTCCGGTCTTATTAAAATACGGGTGTAGCTCAGTTGGTAGAGCACTGGTCTCCAAAACCAGGTGTCGGGCGTTCGAGTCGCTCCTCCCGTGCCAATTGAAAGCCGGTTCTCATCAAAGAGGGTCGGCAAATTAATGAATGAAAAGTGATGAAGATAAAAACTTATCTGAAAGACGTACATAATGAGTTGGTAAATAAAACATCATGGCCTACATGGTCGGAGCTTACCAACAGCGCAATTGTTGTAATGGTTGCTTCTGTTATAATTGCAACTGTTATTTTTGCTATGGATTTCTCATTCAGGAATATCCTTGACTGGATATACGGAAAACTATACTAAAAATTCGGGAGGTCATTTAAATGTCTGAAGTTGTAAAAAAATGGTATGTTCTTCGCGCTATAGGCGGTAAGGAGAAGAAAGTGAAGGAGTATCTGGAGAGCGAGATATCACGCCTTAGCCTGCAGGACTTTATCGGACAGGTTTTGATCCCAACCGAAAAAGTATATCAGATCCGTAACGGAAAAAAGGTTAGTAAAGAGAGAAACTATCTTCCGGGATATGTTTTGATTGAAGCCGCGCTGGTGGGTGAAATACCTCACATACTTAAAGGTATACCTAATGTAATAGGATTCCTTTCTGATAATAAAAATGAACCTACTCCGCTCAGGATGTCTGAGGTGAACAGAATTTTGGGTAAGGTAGACGAACTTAATGAAACAGATGAGGAGATCAATGTTCCGTTCTTTGTTGGTGAGACCGTTAAAGTTATCGACGGCCCTTTCAACGGATTTAACGGAATAATTGAAGAGGTGAACGAAGAGAAGAAAAAACTGAAAGTTATGGTTAAGATCTTCGGTCGTAAGACTCCTCTCGAATTAAGTTTTATGCAAGTGGAAAAAGAGTAGAGAACGCTTAGTAGTTAATGCTTCCGTTGATAAATTTCATATTTATCTTCCCTACAGGCGTGATACATTTCTTTTTTATATACAATTAATTATTAATACGAATTGCTACAATGGCTAAAGAAGTAGAAACTTTTATCAAACTTCAGATCAGAGGTGGCGCTGCAAATCCTTCACCTCCGGTAGGACCCGCACTGGGTGCTAAAGGGGTGAACATTATGGAGTTCTGTAAGCAATTCAATGCCAGGACTCAGGAAAAAGCCGGTAAGGTTTTACCTGTGGTTATTTCGGTGTACAAGGATAAGTCTTTTGACTTTATAATTAAAACACCTCCTGCATCAGTTCAACTGTTGGAAGCTGCAAAGCTTAAAAGTGGTTCCGCTGAGCCTAACCGTAAAAAGGTTGCCTCAGTAACATGGGATCAGGTGAGAGCAATAGCAGAAGACAAGATGACTGATTTGAATTGTTTTACCGTGGAATCTGCAATGAGGATGATTGCCGGCACTGCCAGAAGTATGGGAATTACCGTTTCAGGCGATTTCCCTGATAATAACTAAATTAATACCTTTTTGCAAAAATGACGAAACTAACAAAGAATAAAAAGTTAGCATTAGCGAAAATCGAAGCCGACAAGCAATACTCTGTTGAAGAGGCAACAAAACTGGTCAAGGAAATTACCGCGACCAAATTTGATGCTTCCGTAGATATTGATGTGCGCCTCGGGGTTGATCCTCGTAAAGCAAATCAAATGGTAAGGGGTGTTGTTACTTTGCCTCACGGAACAGGTAAAGTCGTACGAGTATTGGTGCTTTGTACTCCTGAAAAAGAGGATGAAGCCAAAGCTGCCGGTGCTGATTATGTTGGGTTAGATGAGTACGTTGATAAGATCAAAGGAGGCTGGACAGACGTGGATGTGATTATCACAATGCCAAGTGTCATGGCCAAGGTTGGTCAACTCGGTCGTATTCTTGGGCCTCGCGGCTTAATGCCTAATCCGAAAAGCGGCACGGTGACCATGGAGGTTGCCAAGGCAGTGAAAGAAGTAAAGGCTGGTAAGATTGATTTTAAAGTGGACCGTTACGGTATTGTGCATGCATCAATAGGTAAAGTTTCATTTAGTGAAGACAAATTAGCTGACAACGTTAAGGAGTTCTTTCACACTATCATGAAACTGAAACCTTCATCAGCTAAAGGCACGTACGTAAAGAGCGTTTATTTATCAAGTACCATGAGCCCGGGTATTCGTGTTGAACCAAAGTCGTTAGAGGCTTAATGTTTAATCAAAAAAGAGTATTTAGGAATCATGAGAAAAGAAGATAAAAATACCATAATTGAAAGCCTGGCTGCTAATGTAAGTGAGTACAACCACTTTTATGTGACTGACACCGCCGGCCTTGATGCCGGAGCTACTAGTGACCTGCGCAGACTTTGTTTTAAGAAAGAGGTGAAAATGATAGTAGTGAAAAACACTATTTTTCAGAAAGCCCTCGAAAATAGCGAAACTGACTACGCAGAGATCTTTTCTGTATTGGAAGGCCCCTCAACGGTGCTTTTCAGTAACACAGGTAACACTCCCGCCAAACTGATAAAAGAGTTTGCCAAAAAACACAAAAAACCGATTCTGAAAGGTGCATACGTTGAAGAATCAGTGTACATTGGTGAAGATCAGTTAGAGGCATTAGTTTCTATCAAGTCTAAAGAAGAGTTGATCGGAGACGTTATAGGATTGTTACAATCGCCGATGAAAAATGTTGTTTCAGCCCTTCAATCGGGTGGCTCAACCATTCACGGTATATTAAAAACTTTAGGAGAAAAAGAATAAAAAAAGTAAAAACACTATTAATTTATAGAAAAATGGCAGATATCAAGAAGCTTGCAGAAGAATTGGTTAATTTGACTGTTAAAGAAGTTAACGAACTTGCTGAGATTTTAAAAGAAGAGTATGGAATTGAGCCGGCAGCTGCTGCTGTAGCTGTGGCAGGACCTGCCGCAGGTGGCGAAGAAGCTGCTGCAGAGCAAACTGAATTCGACGTAATTCTGAAAGCTCCGGGTGGTTCTAAACTCGCAATTGTTAAGTTGGTTAAAGAGATGACTGGTGTAGGTCTTAAGGACGCAAAAGAGCTTGTAGACAAAGCTCCTACAGCTATCAAAGAGAAAGTAACTAAGGACGAAGCTGAAGCATTAAAAACTCAATTAGAAGAAGCAGGAGCGGAAGTTGAACTTAAGTAATCTCATCAATCCTCTTTTAGGATATGGTTTAGGAACCTTTGTTGGTTCCTAAGCCTTTTTGTGCTTTTATATTTTTAAGTTCAACTAATTTGTTTATAGATGACTCCAAACACTGCCGAAAGAATAAGTTTTGCATCGATAAAGAACCAGCTTAGTTATCCGGATCTGCTGGAGGTGCAAGTGAAGTCTTTCCGTGAATTTTTTCAGCTGGGTTCTACCCCTGAAGAACGGAAAAAAGAAAAGTTATTTCAGGTTTTCAACGATAATTTCCCTATCTCAGATACAAGGAACAATTTCGTACTTGAATTCCTGGATTTTTCTGTTGATCCGCCGCGTTACTCCATTCAGGAGTGTATCGAGCGTGGATTGACATTTAGTGTCCCTCTTAAGGCTAAACTTAAGTTGTACTGTACCGATCCCGAACATGAAGACTTTGACACAGTTGTTCAGGATGTTTATTTGGGTACTATTCCCTACATGACCGATAAAGGAAGTTTTATCATTAACGGAGCCGAGCGTGTTGTTGTTTCTCAACTTCACCGTTCACCGGGTGTGTTCTTTGGCAAGAGTATTCATGCCAACGGAACCAAGCTCTATTCAGCCCGTATCATTCCTTTCAAAGGTTCATGGATCGAATTTGCTACTGACATCAACAGTGTCATGTACGCCTATATCGATCGTAAAAAGAAATTGCCTGTTACTACACTTCTTCGTGCCATAGGGTACGAAGGTGATAAAGATATTCTTGAGATCTTTAACCTCGCCGACGAAGTTAAAGTAAACAAGACCAACCTTAAGAAAGTTGTAGGTCGTAAGCTTGCAGCCCGTGTGCTGAAGTCATGGATAGAAGACTTCGTGGATGAGGATACAGGTGAAGTGGTGTCTATTGAGCGTAACGAGGTTATCATCGACAGGGAGACCGTCCTTGAGGAATCTCATATCGAAGAGATCATTGACTCGGGTGCCAAGACCATTCTTCTTCACAAGGAAGACAAGAACCTGTCGGATTACGAGATAATCTACAACACACTGCAGAAAGACCCATGTAACTCGGAAAAAGAAGCTGTTGTTCATATTTACAGACAGCTGAGAAATGCCGAGCCGCCTGATGAGGCCACTGCCCGTGACGTTATCGACAAGCTGTTCTTTTCCGATAAGCGTTACGATCTTGGTGACGTGGGTCGTTACAGACTTAACAAAAAACTGAATCTCAATACCGACCTTGACACAAAGGTATTGACGAAAGAAGATATAATCGAGATCATCAAATATCTGATCGAGCTTATCAATGCCAAGATCGATGTTGATGATATCGACCACTTAAGTAACCGTAGGGTTCGTACAGTTGGTGAGCAACTCGGAAACCAGTTCGCAGTTGGTCTTGCCCGTATGGCAAGGACTATCCGTGAGCGTATGAACGTTCGTGATAACGAGGTGTTCACTCCGGTTGATCTGATCAACAGCAAGACCCTGTCATCGGTTATCAACAGTTTCTTCGGAACAAACGCGCTGTCACAGTTTATGGATCAGACCAACCCGTTGGCTGAGATAACCCATAAACGTCGTATGTCAGCTTTGGGACCGGGAGGTCTTTCACGTGAAAGAGCAGGTTTCGAGGTTCGTGACGTACACTACACTCATTACGGCCGTCTTTGTCCGATCGAAACACCTGAAGGACCGAATATCGGTCTGATCTCTTCTCTTTGTGTTTACGCAAAGATCAACGATCTAGGATTCATTGAGACTCCGTACCGTAAGGCAGAAGAAGGAAAAGTTGACCTTACCAATGAAGGTGTGACCTACCTTTCGGCAGAAGAAGAAGAGGGTATCACAATTGCACAGGCAAACGCTCCGCTTACCGAAGACGGATTGTTCATCAACGATCGTGTTAAAGCACGTCATGACGGTGACTTCCCGTTGATCGAAAAAGATCAGGTAACACTTATGGACGTTGCTCCTAACCAGATCGCATCGGTAGCCGCATCACTTATTCCGTTCCTTGAGCACGATGATGCCAACCGTGCATTGATGGGATCGAACATGATGCGTCAGGCAGTACCTTTGTTACGCCCTGAATCACCGATAGTGGGAACAGGTCTTGAAGGACGTTTGATACGTGACTCAAGAACACAGATAGTTGCTGAAGGTGAAGGAGTGGTAGAGTACGTTGATGCCGACGAGATAGTGATCAGATACGACCTGACAGACAAGGAACGTTTCGTCAGCTTCGAGAATGATACTAAGAGGTACAAGCTGCCTAAATTCCAGAAGACAAACCAGAATACAAGTATCGACCTTCGCCCGATGGTCAAAAAAGGCGACAGGGTAACCAAAGGTCAGATACTTACAGAAGGATATTCAACCCAGAAAGGGGAACTTGCTTTGGGTCGTAACCTGAAAGTGGCATTCATGCCCTGGAAAGGTTACAACTTTGAGGATGCTATCGTGATCTCGGAGAAAGTTGTAAGAGACGACATCTTTACTTCAGTTCACATCGACGAGTATTCTCTCGAAGTACGTGACACCAAGCGGGGACTTGAAGAACTTACTTCCGATATTCCAAACGTAAGCGAAGAGGCAACAAAAGACCTTGACGAGAACGGACTGATCAGAGTAGGTGCTCACATACAACCGGGCGATATCCTTATCGGTAAGATCACTCCGAAGGGAGAAAGCGATCCTACACCTGAAGAGAAACTGCTTCGCGCCATATTCGGTGAGAAAGCAGGTGATGTAAAAGATGCTTCACTGAAAGCTTCTCCGTCACTTAAAGGTGTGGTTATCAACAAAAAACTCTTCTCCCGTAACGTTAAGGACAAGCGAACAAGAGCTGCCGAGAAGGCAATGCTTGCCAAGATCGATGAAGAGTTTGACCGTTCAGCAGAAGAGCTTAAAGGACGTCTTGTTGACAAGCTTTTCTCACTGATCAATGGTAAAACATCGCAGGGAGTTAAAGACTACTATGCAGGTGAGATAGTTCCCAAAGGGACTAAGTTCACCCAGAAGATACTTAATGAGATCGATTACCTTGAAGTCAATCCTAACAAGTGGACCACCGATAAAGAGAATAACGAGCTTATTCAGAAGGTTGTACACAACTACAGGATGAAGTACAAGGAGCTTGAGTCAAAAGAGAAACGCCAGAAGTACAATATAACCATTGGTGACGAACTGCCTGCAGGTATTGTTCAGCTCGCCAAGGTGTACATTGCCAAGAAGCGTAAGATAACAGTAGGTGATAAAATGGCCGGACGTCACGGTAACAAAGGTATTGTTTCCAAGATCGTTCGTGCAGAGGATATGCCGTTCCTTGAGGACGGAACACCTGTGGATATCGTATTGAACCCGCTGGGTGTGCCTTCAAGGATGAACCTCGGACAGATATACGAAACTGTTCTTGGTTGGGCAGGTAAAGTCCTTGGGGTTAAGTTTTCCACACCTATTTTCGATGGTGCAAAACTTGAAGACCTGAAAGGCTACACCGACAAGGCCGGAGTTCCTACTTACGGTAAAACCTACCTTTACGACGGAGGTACCGGTAAGAAATTCCACCAGCCTGCAACTGTAGGTGTTATCTACATGCTGAAACTGGGTCACATGGTTGAGGATAAGATGCACGCAAGGTCTATCGGTCCTTACTCACTTATCACTCAGCAGCCTCTCGGAGGTAAAGCTCAGTTCGGAGGTCAGCGTTTTGGTGAGATGGAGGTTTGGGCACTCGAAGCATTCGGTGCAGCAAACGTGCTTCAGGAAATACTTACCATCAAGTCTGATGACGTTATCGGACGTGCCAAGGCTTATGAAGCTATCGTTAAGGGCGATCCGCTGCCGCAACCCGGCATACCGGAATCACTGAACGTGCTGCTGCATGAGATGCGAGGACTGGGTCTGAGCATTAACCTGGATTAAGATTTACAATAAAGTGATCCCGTTAATTCGGGGTCGCTCTATTCATTGTTAAAATATTTTATTCGACTCTATATGGCTTTCAGAAGAGATCAGAAAAACAAAGGGAACTTCAC
>JAOZOF010000478.1 GCA_029933425.1 Marinilabiliaceae bacterium | reverse complement strand
GATGACCAGTACGGAATGTATCCGGGGCTGAGCATTCAGAATCTGAAAGATATGGTTAAGAAAGGGGAGATAGGGTCATTCCTTCATGTAAAAGACGTGAAGGAGGCCAATGAGCTGCAGAAACTGGCAATGGAATCGCGCCTGAAAGTACCATTGATCATAGGTATCGATGCTATCCACGGACAGGCTCATATCTGGGGTGCCACTGTTTATCCTACCCAGCTGTCGCTGTCGAGCACATGGGATGACGAACTTTTGTACGAAATTGCAAAAGAGACAGCCAAAGAGGTGCGTGCAACCGGTATGCACTGGACTTTCTCGCCCAACGTTGAGGTTGCCCGTGATCCGCGCTGGGGACGTACAGGTGAAACATTCGGTGAAGATCCGTTCCTGATATCACGTATGGGTGTTGCCTTTACAAAAGGTTACCAGGGCGATTTCGGCCCTGACAACATCATTGCCTGTGCCAAGCATTTTGTAGGAGGAGGCGAGCCTTTCAACGGAACCAATGCTGCACCTATCGACGTTTCTGAACGTCAGCTGCGCGAAATATGGTTCCCGCCGTACAAAGCTCAGGTAGAGGCCGGCGTTTACACATTCATGGCTGCTCACAACGAAGTAACGGGAGTTCCCGCCCACGGCAACAAATGGCTGCTTACCGATATTTTAAGAAAAGAGTGGGGCTTTGACGGATTTGTCGTTTCCGACTGGATGGATATCGAGCGTATCCACGACCTGCACCATGCTGCCGAAACACCTGAAGATGCTATCCGCATATCAGTTGAAGCAGGCATGGACATGCACATGCACGGCCCGAAATTCCTTGAACCGCTTGCTAAGATGGTTAAAGACGGAAAAGTTCCTGAAGCAGACGTTGACCGTGCCGTAAGCAAGATACTGAAAGCAAAATTCATGCTGGGTCTGTTCGAAAAACCTTTTGCTGACGAGGACAAAGCACAAGACATACTTTTCTCAAAAGACCATCAGGCTACTGCTCTGAAAGCTGCACGCGAGGCGATCATCCTTCTGAAGAACGACGGCCTCCTTCCGCTCAAAGGCAAAAAGAAAATCCTTGTAACAGGCCCTAATGCTAACAATGACCGTATCATGGGCGATTGGGCACTGAAACAGCCTGAAGAGAACATCACAACGATCTACGAAGGAATGAAAAAAGTTTTTGCCGATGCTAAAGTCGATTTCATCAACAGCGGAGAAAGTCTGCGCCATCCTGATGACTCTAAACTTAAAGCTCCTATCGCCAAAGCTGCTTACTACGATGCTGTTGTAGTTGTTGTAGGTTCAAACTCACTTCGTTTCGACAACAAAGAGAAGAACTGCGGTGAAAACATCGACCGCGCCAACATCACCCTTCAGGGAAATCAGATGAAGCTGATCAAAGGCATTTACGCAAAAAACAAAAATGTGATCGTAGTTCTTGTTAACGGCCGTCCGCTTGGCGAAAAGTGGATCAAGGAGAATATTCCTGCCGTGATCGAAGCCTGGGAGCCGGGAGCTTTCGGAGGACAGGCGATCGCTGAAGTCATCAAGGGAGATGTTAACCCGTCGGGTAAGCTGACCATCTCTATCCCTTACGCTTCTGCACAGATCAACTATTTCTACAATCACAAGCCGTCGGCTTTCTTCCACCC
>JAOZOF010000206.1 GCA_029933425.1 Marinilabiliaceae bacterium | reverse complement strand
TTAGGTAAAGACTTTTAAAGATTTCAATTTATTGAGGTTGAGCTTTCAGTCATGTACCTGACCGGCCAGAGTTTAAAACGGTCCTGGTGCGGTTATCGTATCGGCACCAAGTGCTGCTCCCGGCATCTCTCCCCACTTAAATCCTTCGAACAGGCGTTTGCCTGTTTTTCTGTCAAAATGGTCTGGGGTCAGATCATCCGGGCAGGTATCACCTGTTTCGGCCTGCCACTCTGCAAGCACTCCTGATAATTTTTCTTTTACACCTTTCATCTTCGGATCATTTACAAGATTAAGATACTGGAACGGATCCTTTACACAATCAAACAGCTCCTCTTCGGGCCGGGGCTTTAAGAAGATGTCTTTTTGTTTATCGGTTAAAGTGCCTTTTTGGCAGGACTCATACAATTCATGCATCGAAGGACTTACAACAGCATCGGCAGGTCCCCACGCATCAAACTGTGGTCGCATGTTTATCAGGTAAAGCCAGCGTTTAGTGTGTACCTGCCTTTCGTAAGCTTCGTAATCGTGCCAGTTATGTTCTGAGAATGTGTAATCACGGAATTCCTGCTGCGGGTCATCGAATAGCTTTGAGAAACTTCGGCCCTGAAATGTTGGTCCTGCCTTTATTCCTGCAGCTTCCAGCAGTGTAGGGGCCAGATCAATGATGCTGACAAGGGCTTTAGTCCTTTCCCCGGGTTTGATCTTTGCAGGCCACTTAATGATGAACGGCGTTTTCATCCCGCTGTCGTAAACACGGGTCTTACTTCTCGGGAATGGTCTACCGTTGTCTGATGTGAACACAATGATGGTATTATCGGCGATCCCCTGTCGCTCCAGCTCTTTTTCAACTTCACCAACATAAAAATCAAGCCGTGATATCTCGTTGTAGTACGAAGCAAGATCTCTTCTCGTGGCTTTTCCGTCATACAAAAATTCAGGCACCCAAACCTTCTCCGGGCTGTTTTGAACTTCAAACTCATCTGCTCCCCACGGACGATGTGAGTCGTAAGATGCAAACCACATGAAGAACGGTTTATCCTTAGGTCGTTCTTTCAGAAAAGGGATCCACATATTCTCTCCCCCGTCGTCGTTCACCTCTTTAATTGCCGAAATCTTGTCGAAAGCCCTTACGGCAGGTCCGAGTTTTACGGTGTCCTTTTCAGAGTGGATCATAGGAGTACTTCCGAAATGCCATTTTCCTGCCTGTGCAGTGTAGTAGCCGTGTTTCCTGAGGATTTCAGGGAATAACACCTGATTGGCCGGCAAGGGAGAATGCAGTTCACATGCTCCTGTGTTGTGAGGATATCTTCCCGTGATTATCGAAACCCTGCTCGGACTGCATGAGCTTGTAGTAAGGAAGGCATTGTCGAACTTCAATCCTTCAGCAGCTATTCTGTCAATATTAGGCGTTATAATTTTATCATTGCCGTAACAGCCGAGATCGTAACAGCCGACGTCGTCCCCGATTATAAAAACAATATTGGGAAGTTCCTGCTTGTTGCTTTTCTCAGAAGAAGAGCAAGAGGTCATAATTTGAGTAAAAACGATCACAACAGGAAAAATTACTCTTTGGAACAGATTATTAATTTTTTTCATAGTTGTAATTTGTATCGTTCCCTTCGAAAAACACGATGAGAATTTCTTTTGTGCCAATGTTTAAAAGTGCAAAAAAATCAACTTATCCCAAATTAAAAAATAAAATTTCTTTCCAAATCAATGATAGAAACATCAATTATTCATAAATTGAGAAAAAGAATTTACGACCATGTTAGAAGATATTGACTTAAGACAGTTTTCAGGTTTTTTTTCAGATACCGAATTTGACCGTTTAATGCAGAAACGTATCTACAAGGTTTTATTGATCTGTAGTGCTTACGATGCTTTTCTGCTTGAGGAGGACGGCAGGATAGAAGAACAGATATTCAATGAGTATGTATCGCTGAACCTGAGATATCCTCCGCAGATAATCCATGTAAAAACTGCTGATAAAGCCTTTGAAGTGCTTGAGAATGACAACATCGATCTTGTGATAACTATGCTGAGCGTGGGTGGTATGGACCCGTTCATGATGGCCAAAAAAGTGAAAAAAAGTTACGAAGAAACACCTATCGTAGTCCTCACACCTTTCTCCCGCGAAGTGTCCATCCGGTTGTCACGTGAAGACACCAGTGCCATTGATTATATTTTCTGCTGGCTCGGCAATGCTGACATACTTCTGGCAATAATAAAACTGATAGAAGATGCCATGAACGTAGAACATGACGTGGAAGAGGTTGGTGTGCAATGTATCCTTCTTGTGGAAGACTCCGTTCGGTTCTATTCAAGTTACCTTCCTCTGATCTATCGGATTGTTTTTACACAATCGAAAAAATTCATGGACGAAGGGCTGAACGAGCACCAGAAGATGATGCGCATGCGTGGGCGGCCAAAAATACTTCTTGCCAACAGTTATGAAGAAGCAATGGACCTGTATCAAAAGTATAAAGACAATCTCCTGGGAATAATCTCCGACGTGTCATACGAAAGAGAAGGGAAAAAAGATCAGGAGGCGGGAATAAAACTCGCGAAGTTCGTTAAGAAGGAGAACCCTTACATGCCGTTCCTGCTGCAGTCGTCTAACAAAAGTCTTAAACGATACGTTACAAAAAAACTGCGTGTAGGATTTCTTTACAAGAACTCAAATTCCCTGTTGCTGGAACTTAAAGCGTTCCTGAACAAATACCTCGGGTTCGGCGATTTTATCTTTATCGATCCTGATACGGGAAAAGAAGTGGAGAGGGTCAGCGACCTGAAATCGCTTCAGGAAAAACTTTTTGACATTCCCGATAAATCACTGATGTACCATTTCGAACGTGACCATGTTTCCAAATGGCTGAATGCAAGGGGACTTTTCTCCATTGCAGAGGTGATAAAACAACTCAAGGTTGAGGACTTTAAAAGTCTTGAGGATTCCAAAGCTTTCATCTACGAGACGATCGCCAATTTCAGGTTTAACAAGGGACGTGGCATAATTGCAAAATTTTATCGCGACAAGTACGACAAGTATCTTACTTTCTCCCGCATCGGCGACGGCTCTATTGGCGGTAAGGCCCGGGGTCTGGCATTCCTGAACATGCTGATCAAAAAACACAGTGTTACAGCTTCGAGATTCGATACTATCCTTACAATTCCTACAACCGTTGTACTCAGCACCGATATCTTTGACGAGTTCATGGATATCAACGATCTTTATCCCATCGGCCTTTCGGACCGTAGTGACGAGGAGATACTGGAGGTTTTTGTGAAAGCAGATATGCCCGAAAGGATCAAGGGAGACCTTGAGAAATTCATTTCGGTAATTAAAAAACCGATAGCGATACGATCGTCGAGTGTGCTCGAGGACAGTCATTACCAACCTTTCGCAGGTATTTACTCCACCTACATGATTGCACGCGACGAAGACGTCAGTGTTACTCTCACACAGCTTTGTGATGCCATTAAATGCGTTTATGCCTCTGTGTTCTACCGAAGCAGTAAATCGTATATGGAAGCGACCATGAACGTTATCGATGAAGAACACATGGGAATAGTGCTTCAGGAAGTTGTAGGTCAACAACACGATGACATCTTCTATCCCACTTTTTCAGGAGTGGCAAGGTCGATAAATTTTTATCCTATTCCACCCGAAAAAACAGAAGACGGCATTGTAAATGTAGCTCTAGGTTTGGGAAAACAGATAGTTGAAGGAGAAGCATCCCTTCGTTTCTCACCTTCATACCCTAAAAAAATACTGCAACTCTCCTCTCCGCAAATGGCCATAAGGGAAACACAAAAACACTTCTATGCTCTCGACCTGAATGCAAACAGCTTTGTGCCCTCGGTAAATGACGCAATAAACCTGAAAAAGGTCGCCCTGAACGTTGCGGAAAAATACGGAACATTAAAATGGGTAGGTTCGGTGTTTGACCCTCAAAACAACATAATCCGTGAAGGATTAATGCATAAAGGAATAAGGTTGGTCACTTTTGCCAACATTCTTAAATACGATGCCTATCCTCTGGCTAAGATCATTAAGCGCGTGCTGGAGGTGGGACAAGCAGAGATGAACCAGCCTGTGGAGGTGGAATTTGCAGTCGACCTTGAAACACCTCCAAACAAGCCTACTATATTTTACCTGTTGCAGATCAGACCGATAGTTGACAGTAAAGAAACGATATCTGAAAATCTGGAAAAGATACCTCTTGAAAAAACATTGATCTATTCCACATCGGCATTGGGGAACGGTATCATAAAGGATGTGTATGATGTGGTTTACGTTAAGCCCGAGTCTTTCAATCCGGCCAACAACACTGATCTTGTTCCGGTACTTGAAGAGATAAACATAAATCTTACGGAAGAGAACCGGCATTACATTCTTATCGGCCCGGGACGCTGGGGTTCGCAGGATCCGTGGCTGGGTATCCCTGTTAAATGGCCTCAGATATCATCTGCCATAGTAATTGTGGAAAATGTTGTGGAAAACTATCATGTCGATCCCAGCCAGGGAACACATTTTTTCCAGAACCTTACAAGCCTGAGAGTAGGTTATTTCCATGTTAATGCGTTGAAAGGGAATGACCATTGGGATATTGATCTTCTGAACAGCCAACCTGCTGTTTTCGAGGATGAACACATCAGACACGTGAGGTTTGAAGAACCGGCAGTGGTAAAGATCGACGGAAAGAACAGTATAGGTGTTGTCCTGCTTCCCGGCTTACAGGAGCGTGAAAAGGATGATGAAATGGAAATAGAAGAAAATTTTTAAACGTCATGAATTTTTTTAAGCTGTTCGAGTAGTTTTCTCTGCATATCACTGTTAACTGCAGCCATACCTATAGGCGGATACTGAGCCATGGCACCGCTCCTGTTCTGAAAAAGTATCAGAGCTGAAAACAAAGAGCCTATACCTTTCTGTATCTTAAAGTCACCAAGAAGTTTATCCGGAATGACAATGCGGTTGAACTTTCTGTTAAAAGGGAACAGCCTGTAATATTTTATGTCTATCTCGTCATCGTTGAAATCGACTGAAATATATTCAAAGCCCCCGTATCTGAACAATAACAGTACAATGATAAGTCCAGACCATAGCGAATAGATCAGATTTTCATCCTGAATTGTCCCCATGAGGTAATGAGCTGCAAGCACAATTAACAACACAATGACGATCAGTGAAAAGATCATGTTGAATCGTGATGCCTGTTTTTTATTGTCAATATGCATAATTGTTCAATTTTTCTTTAAAGCTAAGATATAAATAATAAAGCGCTATTCTCCATGTTTCTTGCAATATTAATGGAGGTTAATATCCAAATTTAACTATTTTTGTGGCAATAAACAGAATTTTATATGTTTCCTTTACTTTCAAAAGACGCAAACATCTATATTTCAGAAGATCTGACCGAGGATATTGAAAAACTTATCAAGACAATCCCTGAGGACAAAGTTTTTATTCTTACTGATGAAGGCTCCTACAGACATTGCTTTCCCAAACTATCAGAAGTAAAGGGAATATCTGAAGACAGATTACTCATAATTCCACCGGGTGACGAAAACAAGAATGCCGAAACACTACAAAAAGTATGGCATTTCCTAAGCGAAAAAGGAGCCGACAGAAAATCGCTGCTGATAAATCTGGGAGGAGGCATGCCTTGTGACCTGGGAGGATTTGCAGCATCAACATTCAAAAGAGGCATTCAGTTCATCAATATACCAACAACGCTTCTTGCCCAGGTAGATGCATCGATAGGTGGTAAGACGGGAATAAATTTTGACGGACTGAAAAATCAGATCGGGGTTTTTAATCAGGCTTCGGCAGTACTTATAGACACATCTTTCTTTGACACACTAAGCCATGAGAATATGGTATCGGGATTTGCAGAAATGATAAAACATGCTCTGATATATTCAAAAGAGTCATGGAAGAAACTGCGTAAATTCGACATTCACGATCCCGACATGGATGTTTTACGCGAACTGGTTGCCAGCTCCATCATGATCAAAAATCATTTTGTACAGAACGATCCTACAGAACAATTCCTCAGAAAAGCGCTAAATTTCGGGCATACTTACGGTCACGCTTTCGAAAGCTATGCCCTGAAGAGCGGACGCCCGGTATTGCATGGATATGCGGTTGCCTATGGAATGATATGTGAACTTTACCTTTCACATCTTCGTCTCGGATTCCCCATGACAGATGTTATTGACATATCAAATTATCTGAAAGAGGTTTTCGGACTTTTCAAGATTGAAACATCGGATTACAAGGAACTCTTCAGGCTGATGACACATGACAAAAAGAATGAGGCAAACCGGATAAACTTCACTTTGCTTGATGAGATAGGACAGATACAGGTAAATATCAATGCCTCTGAAGATGAAGCTATATCTGCATTTGAGTTTTACAGAGACCTTTGTAAGGACTGTTAGACAACTTTCAACGATCAACTTACCATGGATATCATTGTAAAAGCGCCTGAGAAATATACGAACTGT
>JAOZOF010000205.1:4163-6511 GCA_029933425.1 Marinilabiliaceae bacterium | reverse complement strand
TGTGGAGTACATAAAACGCCGGATATTAGTCTGGGAGATAATGGACACACTTGGTGCCGGATACGACAAAGATCAGACAGGCATGTTTGTATGGGCAAGAATACCCCAAAAGTATGAAAGTAGCAGAGAACTGTCGGATGAAATACTTAACAAAGCACATGTATTCATCACACCCGGATTCATTTTTGGTAGTAATGGAGAAAAATATATCCGCATCTCGCTCTGCTCGAACAGAGAAATGCTGAAAGAAGCTTTAAGAAGAATAAGAAATATGTAAAGACGTAAAACTTTGCGTCTCAACGAGAAAACTATAAGACTATGAAATACAATTTAGACCTAGAACCGCTTTCATTGCCCGGACTGGAACTTAAACGACCGTTCCTGATATCAGGCCCGTGCAGTGCAGAAACAGAAGAGCAAACGCTGGAAACAGCAAGACAACTTGCAAAACACGGATACAAACTTTTCAGAGCAGGCATCTGGAAACCACGTACCCGCCCGGGTGCATTCGAAGGAGTGGGAACACTTGGCCTCCCCTGGCTAAAAAGGGTCAAAGAGGAAACAGGTATGTTCACTTGTGTTGAAGTGGCAAACACTCATCATGTGTACGAAGCTCTAAAGTTCGGCATCGACATACTCTGGATTGGTGCACGCACAACTGCAAACCCGTTCGCTGTTCAGGAAATTGCCGATGCTCTTAAAGGAATAGACATTCCTGTTCTGATAAAAAACCCGGTTAACCCTGATCTCGACCTGTGGATAGGTGCCATTGAGCGTATCAATCAGGCAGGCATTAAAAAGATTGGTGCCATTCACCGTGGTTTCTCCTCTTTCGATGACTTAAAATACCGTAATTCACCGCATTGGCAGATACCCATTGAGTTAAGACGCCGCATCCCGCAACTGCCGATCATCAATGATCCCAGTCACATTTCAGGGAAACGTGAACTATTAAAAGAGATATCGCAGGAGGCTATGGACCTTAACTTCGACGGATTGATCATTGAATCACACATCAATCCCGATAAGGCCTGGAGTGATGCAGCACAACAGATCACTCCTGATGCATTGCATGAAATGATAGAAAGCATTGTTCTTCGTAAATCCAAGATAGAGAACCTGCCCCGCACAAAACTCGACAAACTGAGAGAGCAGATAGACAAACTCGACAATCAGCTTCTTGATCTTCTGAAGGAACGTATGAAAGTATCAGAAGCGATCGGGCATTATAAATTTGAGAACAACATTACGATACTTCAAACCCGCCGGTACGACGAGATACTGACCAAGCGTCGTGCTAAAGCTCAGGAAAAAGGTTTGAATCCTGATTTTGTAATTGACATATTCGAGTCAATTCACGAAGAGTCTATCCATTGTCAGAATGATATAATGAACAAAGAGCTGGAAAAGAAAAAATAAACATAGTATTTTATTCATCAGATGACTCGAAGTCATCAGATGAGTAAATTAATCAATCAGATTATGAAAATATGCATTCTCGGAGCAGGCAAAATGGGAACCTGGCTGACAGACGCGTTGTGCCTGCAACACGAAGTGGCAATTTACGATCCTGACATTGAGAAGCTGAAATTCGTTTTCAACACTCAAAGGCTTACTAAAAAAGAACAAATCAGAGACTTCAACCCTGAATTACTGATAAATGCAGTAAATCTGAAACATACGATCAGATCGTTCCAAGAGGTTCTTCCCCTGTTGTCTGAAACCTGCATCATTTCTGACATTGCATCGGTAAAAACCGGGTTGAAAGAGTTTTACAATGAAAGTGGCAAACGCTTTGTTTCAACGCATCCCATGTTCGGGCCGACATTTGCCAACCTGAAAGAGTTGCAGCAGCATCACGCGATAATCATCAGCGAATCCGATCATCTCGGGAAGGCTTTCTTTAAGGATTTCTACAGTTCACTCGGACTTAACATCCACGAGTATTCGTTTGATGAGCATGACAAGACCATAGCCTATTCATTATCGATACCGTTCTCCTCATCGCTTGTGTTCGCTGCCGTAATGAAACATCAGAAGGCACCGGGAACAACATTCAACAAGCACATGAAGATCGCTAAAGGCCTTCTTTCGGAAGATGACTACCTGCTGACCGAGATACTTTTCAACCCCTACACTTACGAGCAGGTGGAGAACATCAGATATCAACTCAAACACCTTCTTGCCCTTATCAAAGAGAAAGACAGTGAAGGTATGAAAAAATTCCTCGCCAAAGTGCGTGATAACCTGAACGATCCGAATGTTGAGTAAAAGCCCCCTCCCGGCCTCCCCCTAAGGGGGAGGAGAATAATTAGCACCTGATAATGTTACCAAACAAATAAATTATG
>JAOZOF010000205.1:0-4063 GCA_029933425.1 Marinilabiliaceae bacterium | reverse complement strand
TAAGGGGGAGGAGAATAATTAGCACCTGATAATGTTACCAAACAAATAAATTATGAATGCTAATTCAACATCAGGAAAGGGAGCAATGCCTTCCCCCCTCAGGGGGCCTGCCCGACTGTCAGGCGGGGATAAGAGGGGGGCCAATCGCATTCTCCTCGGAATGAGTGGAGGTATCGACAGCTCTACAGCTGCCCTGATGCTTCAGAAGCAGGGTTATGAAGTTGTCGGCCTGACACTGCTCACATTCAAATCCGAAGAGGATTCCCCCTGGGTACAGGATGCCCGGGAACTAGCCATAAAACTGAACATTGAACATCATGTCATTGATAGCCGTAAAGAGTTCAAACGTGATGTCATTGATTACTTTGTTAACAGCTACCTGAAAGGAGAAACCCCGAACCCCTGCATCCGCTGCAATGAAGTTATAAAATGGAAATTCCTGCTTGATCTGTCGGAGGAATTCAAATGTGACTTTATCTCAACAGGGCACTACGTTCGCAAGGCAGAGAAAGAGGGAGTATTTTACATCCGGAAAGGTATTGATCCGGCAAAAGATCAGTCCTATTACCTGTGGAACATCGGACAGGATATTCTGAAAAAAGCAATATTCCCGCTGGGAGATTTCACAAAAGAAGAGATCAAAAAGATCAGTGCCGGGAACGTACATCCCGGGGAAAAAAGAAATAAGGAAAGCATGGGAGTTTGTTTTCTTCAGGACAAGGACTACCGTGATTACCTCAATTCTGTTCTTCCTGACGGACACCACGCTTTACAAGAAGGAGACATTATCAATAGCAAAAATGAAGTGATCGGTAAACACGATGGATTCCCGTTCTATACCCTCGGACAAAAAAGGCACATTGAGAATATACCTGCCGGACATTGTGTAACAAAAATCATAGCAGATAAAAATCAATTGGTTGTCGGGAAACGGGAAGATCTGTTTTCAGAAACTGTTTCATTAAAAACTTTCCGGGTTACACCCGATCCATCGCTTTGGAAGGATCAAAAAGTTTTTATCCGTATCCGCGGCATTGACAAAGTACCGGGCTACTTCGGAACAATTGAAAAACGTAATGCAACTCTTCACGTTTCATTTGACGAACCTGTATGGGCGCTCACTCCCGGGCAATCTCTGGTATTCTACCACGATGATATGGTTATCGGAGGAGGAATTGTTCCCTCACTCATCCGATGACTCGGGGTCATCGGATGAGTATCCATGTCATCAACCCGAGAATTTTACCACCATACTGGTCATTTAACCCGAGATTTTTACCACCATACTGGTCATTTAACCCGAGAATTTTACCAATAGATTTTGCATTAAGAGTATTTTTGCCTAATTTTGTGATAGTTAGCAAAACAAAGACAATGATAGCAAGGGATATTGAAAAAAGGATAGTTGACAGCCTGAAATTAAAAGAGGTCACAGTTCTTACCGGGGCACGTCAGGTGGGTAAAACTACAGTGATTAAAGAAGTGATCGGCAAACTCCGTGACAAAGGTGAAAAAGTTTTATACTTCAATCTTGACATAGAACAGGATAGCGAATTTTTTAATTCGCAGCAAACACTTTTAAATAAAATACAGTTAGAATGCGGGAACACAAAAGCATACATCTTCATTGACGAGATCCAGCAAAAAAAAGATGCCGGAAGGTTCCTGAAAGGTCTTTACGACATGGAGCTGCCCTATAAATTTGTAGTTACCGGCTCAGGCAGTCTTGAACTTAAAGAAAAAATAAGCGAGGCCTTAACAGGAAGGAAATATGTGATAGAGATGCCTCCGGTAAATTTCATCGAATTTGTAAATTTCAAAACAGGTTACAAATACAAAAACCGGATAGAACTGTTCTTCGAAATCGAAAAAGAAAAAACAAAGCTCTTACTCAACGAGTATCTTATGTTTGGCGGTTATCCCGCAATAATAACTGCCGGTGATAAAACAAGGAAAACTGAGCTGATGAATGAAATTTTCATATCGTATATCACAAAGGACATTTCTTATCTGCTTGGGATCAGGGCTCCTGATAAGTTTGTTAAACTGATACAGATATTGTCAACATACATCGGCTCTTTGATAAATTACACAACGTTATCGAATGAAACAGGCTTAAAGACCGATACATTGAAAACATATCTTTGGTATGCAGAACAAACATACATCATTAAAACCGTTAAGCCGTATTTTACAAATGTAAAAAAAGAGATAACCAAATCTCTGGTAATTTATTTCAACGATACCGGTATGTGCAATTTCAGCAGCGGGAGGTATGGCAGTTTTGCCATTGACAAAGACGGTTTCATATTCCAGAACTTTGTTTACGGTGTACTTAAAAGCATTGTAAGCGAAGGTTTGAGCAGCATTAACTATTGGCGGACAAAAGATAATGCCGAGGTGGATTTTATATATCCGAGTGGGAATTCTCCCATTCCGGTTGAAGTGAAATTTTCCTCCCTGAAAAAGCCAATGGTCAGCAGGTCATTTCGCAGTTTCGTAAAACAGTATTCTCCTAAAATCGGGATTATCGTAAATCTGGATATGGAAGAAATGTTAAAAATAGGAAATACGAATGTTTTGTTTATTCCTTTCTGGAAGTTGTTTACAAATCCCGGGATATTAAGATGAAAACACCTTACTCATCCGATGACTTCGATTCATCGGATGAGTAAAAACTCCATATTTTTTATAAATTGCACGCCTAATTTTTCAATTTAAAAATCAGCAATAAAAATGAAGAAAGTTATTTTATTTTCACTTTTAATGCTCACTGTTACAGTATTCTCTCAGGAGAGCACCATTTCGCAGGAAGCATTGCAAAAGATCCGGCAGTCGTACGACAAGAACGACCCGTCAACAAAGGCGCTGACCAATGCCCTTTCGAACAACGACGTTACAAAGATCGCATTGAACAGGGAAAACCTGAGTACCGTTGATCACAACTTTAAGTACAAAGTTAAAGTAACAGGTATCTCTAACCAGAAAAGCTCCGGCCGCTGCTGGATGTTCACAAGCATGAATGTTCTGCGCCCATTGGTAATCGACAAGTACAAGCTGAGCAAGTTCGAATTCTCACAAAACTATCTGTACTTCTATGATATTCTTGAAAAGGCAAATCTCTATCTCGAAGCTCAGATAAAATATGCAAAAAAGCCGATGGACGACAAATATGTTGACTGGCTTTTCAAAAGTCCTGTCGGTGACGGCGGGGTGTGGAACTCATTCACCAACCTTGCCGATAAGTACGGCCTTGTGCCTAAGGAGGTCTTCCCGGAGAGCAACACAAGTGAGAATACAAGCTGGATGCTACGCCTCATCAACCGCAAGCTTCGTGAAGACGGCCTGATCATCCGTAAAATGGCATTAACCAAAATGGCCAAAAGCAAGCTTGAAGCCAACAAAACAAAGATGCTCGGTGAGATCTACCGCATACTTGCCATGAACCTCGGTGAGCCGCCCACAGAATTCAAATACCGCTTTGTGGACAAAGACGGCAACATCGGGGAGTACAAAACATACACTCCGCAAAGTTTTATGAAAGAGGTTCTCGGAGATATCGATTTCAACAACTATGTTATGTTGATGAACGATCCGACACGCAAGTACTACAAGATGTATGAGATCGAGTATGACCGTAACGTGATGGAGGGCCGCAACTGGACATACCTGAACCTGCCCAACGAAGAGATCAAGAAATTTGCCGTCGCAAGTATCAAAGACAACATTGCAATGTATGCCTCTTGTGATGTGGGCAAGCAGCTGAACAACGACATCGGGTATGCCGATATCGACAACTACGATTTCGACGACCTGTACGGAGTGAACTTTAAAATGGACAAAAAACAGAGGATCATCACTCACGAAAGCGGATCAACACACGGGATGGCGCTTATTGCCGTTGATACCGACGAGAATGACGCCCCTGTTAAGTGGCAGTTCGAGAACAGCTGGGGTGCCGATAAAGGACACAACGGATATCTGACATTTACCGATGAGTGGTTCAACGAGTATATGTTCCGCGTCGTAGTACTGAAAAAGTATCTCGATGAAAAGACCCTAA
>JAOZOF010000204.1:3683-6533 GCA_029933425.1 Marinilabiliaceae bacterium | reverse complement strand
GTTAGGTTAGTTGGGTGCTTTGTAGGTTTTTGGTTTTTTGCCTGATTTTAATTCGGCTATCGCTAGTCAAAATTATTGAAAGGGTACATATTTCAGTTTTAATACATCAAACACTCATAAAAATGTGTTAATTGTAAACAAATAAACAGTTAATCGAATAAACATTCACTGACTTCGTTTGTTTATCAACCAAAGAAAAAAAATAAAAGGGTAAATATGAAGAAGACATTGATATGGATATTGGGAATTGTGTTCACTATTTCGGTAGCTGTTTATCAGAAGATGACAGGACCGACATATCCTTATAAGCAAGATGTTACATTGAATGATAAAGATTATTCCCTGAAATTTTCAAGAAGCGGGCAAACAATTCCTGATGATATGTCTAAGCCTTACGTGATGGTTCTTAAACTGAAAGAGCCGGGGATCACGGCAATGTTAAAATACCGAAGATACCCGACCAAGGATGAGTTTAAGATCGCTCCTTTCGTTTTTAAAGGAGACAGGTATGAAGCTGAATTGCCACAGCAGCCTGCAGCCGGAAAACTGGAGTATACTGCCATGGTTTCGGACGGTAAAAATGTATACAATATACCACGGCAAGTGATCCGTTTTAAAGACCCTGTCCCCCTTCATTGGCTTATACCTCATATTTTTTTCATGTTCCTTGCAATGCTTTTCAGTAATGTAGCGGCATTCATGGCTATTTTCAGAATTGGCGATCTCACCCAGGCTGCACAAAAAGGCTGGGCAAAACTAAAACCAAACAACTTTGTAAGTGTAACTATCTGGACAGCTGTCTTTCTTGCCATCGGAGGTTTGTGGCTCGGTCCTGTTGTTCAGAAACATGCTTTCGGTGATTACTGGACAGGTGTTCCGTTCGGGTGGGACCTTACTGATAATAAAACCCTCATTGCTGCCATCTTCTGGGCGGTAGCACTTTTTATGAACTCGCGTAAGCCGTCGCGTTTCTGGACTGTTACTGCTGCTGTTGTAATGCTGGCAATTTATGCCATACCTCATAGCATGTTCGGTTCTGAGCTTGACCCTGAAACGGGTAAGGTCATTCAGGGGATGATACTTATCAACCCTTATGGGATCTTTAATTCAGCGATTTTCATCACTTTCTGATGAATTAATTCAGGTATAATAAAGAACAGGAAAACACACAACCTTCCGGAGTTATTCCGAGAAGTACACTCTTTTTACTCTTCGGCCTATTCCCGTTAATATCTCATAAGGAATAGTGCCGCAATCCTCAGCTATCCGGGATACAGAATACTCCTCACCGAAAACGGTCACAGGATCACCTTCTTCTGCTTTTATGTTTGTTATGTCAACCATGCACATATCCATGCAGATGTTTCCTACAATTGGAGCAAACCTGCCGTTGATCAGAAGTTTCCCGTTACCATTGCTCAGGCGCCGGTCAAGGCCGTCGGCATATCCTACGGGGATCACGGCTATGCGGGCATCGTAATCGAGCACGCCGTTGCGTCCGTAACCGATAGTTTCAAAAGCAGGAATGTCCTTGATCTGGGTAATGTATGTTTTCAGCGAAAGTACATTTTTAATATCAGGATCGTTTACTGCGCTGATGCCGTACAGTCCGATGCCCATTCTTACCATTTCGAAGCGTGCTTCGGGGAAACGCTCTATCCCCGCCGAGTTGAGAATGTGCCGGATGAAGGCATAACCTATTCCTGTTTTCAGTTCTTTTGCAGCTGAATGGAATTTGTCGATCTGAAGTTTTGTGAATACGTCATGAGCAGGGTCTTCACTTCCTGCAAGGTGTGAGAAAGCAGTTTTTACAAATACTCCCGGAAGATGCTTCAATGCATCGATAAGGTCAGGCATCTCTTCAGGGAAGAAACCAAGACGCGACATACCCGTGTCTATTTTTATGTGAACAGGCATTTTTTCGAACCCGAGCTCCTCTACAACTTTGTTGTACTCTTTAAGCAGTTTCAGATTGTAAATTTCAGGTTCGAGCCCGTATTGGAGCATTATTGGAAAACTTCTCACGTCAGGATTCATGACCATGATCGGGAGGGTTATTCCTGCCAGTCTCAGATCAACCCCTTCGTCGGCATAAGCTACGCCAAGGTAGTTGACATTCTGGTGCTGAAGAAGGTTAGCTATCTCGAATGAGCCGCTGCCGTAGGAGAATGCTTTCACCATGACCATCATCATTGTATCCGGGGCAAGCATCTTGCGAAAGACATTCAGATTGTGTGAAAGGGCATTCATGTCAATCTCCAGTACAGTGCGGTGTGTTTGCTGTTCAAGCAGATTCCGTATTCGCTCGAAAGAGAAGAAACGGGCTCCTTTCAGAAGAATAGCTTCGTTTTTGAACCCGGAGAGAGAAATCTGTTGTATGAATTCGCTTGTTGAGTTGTAAGTTTCGGCTTTGAACTCATTCAGGTCGATATTCCTGCTTATCGACTGACCAATGCATATCAGACGGTCTGTTTTCTTTTCTTTCAGAAGCTTTGTTACTTCAGAGTAAAGATCCTCCTCTTTCATTCCCGATTGTAGGATATCGGAAAGTATCACGGTTTTTGAAAGTCCTTTTTTTTGCCCCTGCTGATTCAGGAAATCAAGAGCTATTTCCAAGGAGTTGAGATCAAGGTTGTAAGCATCATCGATCAGCAGGCAGTTATTAATACCCTCTACAACTTCGAGCCGCATACTTACTCCCGACAAATGATCGATGCTTTCCACAACCTTTTCAGGCGACAGACCATTATGGAGAGAAATAAGTATTGTATGCATTGCATTTTCGAACGATGCTTCATCGCTGAATGGGATACTGACACTGAATTCTTTGTTGTTCCATAGCAGTTCTGC
>JAOZOF010000204.1:0-3583 GCA_029933425.1 Marinilabiliaceae bacterium | reverse complement strand
CTGCCGGTTATTGCAAGAACAGGAATATTTGTGTTTCTTCTGTGATTTCCTGCGATCGACTGCAGAGCCCTCAGCGTATCGTCAACAAAAATAAATGAAGCTTCGGGAAATTCTTCTGTTTTAATTTCTTCCGAAACAAGAAATGCCCGGATACCTTTTTTGTAAAGATCGGGGATGAATTTATGCCCGTTGTTATTTCGTCCCTTCAGTGCAATGAAAAGGGTTTCATCAGGAGAAAAGACCTTACGGCTGTCGATCAGAAGTTTGCTTATTTGTAAGTCTCCGTTGCCGGTCAGTGTTCCGCCGGCAAAATTGTTAATGGTATGGAGAGAGTAATGGGGCATGCTTTTAAATGGTTACAGTGTTACAGTGTTCTATGGCTAAAGTGTTAAAGTGTTAAATGGTTCTATGGTTTATTGGTGTCTTAATTTTTCAGTTTATCGTTATTTTACTCACTAACCCAGATTAGTTTTTATCATCTATATCTTCCCCTTTAGGGGAGCGAGGGGTTGAATTAGTTGCGCAATATCTTGCGTCTGTACGTATAAATTAAATTTATAGTTTTTTTTGTTCTTTCTCTTTTTGCAATGCCTCAATGAAACAGGCTCTGCAAAGCGGTTCGTACTCTTCTTTCTCGCCAAGCATGATCGTCTGTTCCTCCTGTGTAAGACGGTGTGAGAATTGTGCAAGATCACCACAACGCATGCAGATTGCATGAACCTTTGTAACATACTCAGCCACGGCAAGCAATTCGGGAATTGGGCCGAAAGGTTTGCCTTTAAAATCCATGTCGAGACCTGCAACAATGACCCTTATTCCCTGATTGGCAAGGGTCGTGCATACTCCTGAAAGTCCTTTGTCAAAGAATTGTGCCTCGTCAATCCCGACAACATCAACGTTTCCCGTAAGAAGCAGTATGTTCCCTGATGAATCGACCGGAGTTGAATGTATGGCATTCTGGTCATGCGACACAACCTGCTCATCACTGTACCTGATGTCAATTTTCGGTTTGAATATCTCCACCCTTTGGTTTGCTATGCGTGCACGTTTCAGCCGGCGTAGCAGCTCCTCGGTCTTACCCGAGAACATCGAACCTGTTATGACCTCGATCCATCCCTTTTTAGAGTCCTTGTTTGCTTTACTTTCAAGAAACATTACTAACGGCGTTGTTTTTTAATTGCAATCATTAACTTTGTAAAAGTAACAAAAATGTAACAGAATTGTCAGGTTCTTTCATCTCTGTGATCTGATAATCTCTAACATGATAAGTATGAAGAAAGATGCACTTTTGAATATAATAATTAACGATCTGAAAGAAGTTGAGCAGTTGATGGAGGCTTTCAGGGGAGAGGATAATGTAAATCCTGCTTTTGTAAATCTTGCAAAAACAAAGATCAAAAGCATTGAGGATGAACTGTCGCTGTTGAACGAGGTGTTCGGAACAACTGGTGCTGAGAAGTTAAGTAAAGGTATTAAAGAAGAGCCTGTTCCGGTAAAAGAGGAGTCTGTACAACCGGAAAAGAAAAAGGAGAAGGTCGTAGAGGAGGTGATCGAAAAGCCTGTTGTTGAAATTAAAAAAGAAGATGCCGGAATTGCTGAGGTTAAGGAGCCGGAAAAAGAGGTAATTAAAGAAGAAGAAAAGAAAAAACCTGAACCTGTAAAAGAGCCTGTTGCGGCAAAACCGGAGGTTAAAGATAATAAAAGTCCCGGGAAGAAAAGCGTTGATGAAAACGCAAGGCTTGGTGATGTTTTGCAGAAGGATAAGAGCGCTTTGAACGAAAGGGTTACCAGGAAAAACTCGGAAAATGAGATCATCTTCACTAAGCCCGTGAAAGATGTCAGGAAAGCAATGGGTATAAACGACCGTTTCTTTTATCAACGTGAATTATTCAATGGTAATGCCGACTTGTTCAACCAAACCCTGGACCAGATAAACAGCATGAACAGTTTTGATGATGCAAAGAACTTTCTGAACTCTAATTTTAACTGGGATAAAGAAAGTGATACGACGGAAACATTTTTTAAGATAGTTAAACGCCGTTTTCTATGAGCAGGCTTTTTCTGGTTCCCACTCCTGTGGGAAATCTCGAGGATATCACACTCAGGGCTTTACGGGTCTTGAAAGAGGTCTCTTTTATCCTTGCCGAGGATACCAGAAAATCGGGTAATCTGCTCAGACATTATGAGATAAGTACTTCCATGGTTTCACATCACAAGTTCAATGAGCATAAAACCGTTGAGAAGATAATCTCGAGGATAAAGGCAGGTGAGGATGCTGCACTGATCACTGATGCAGGTACTCCGGCAATTTCAGATCCCGGTTTTCTGATAGTGAACAAATGTGTGGAAGCGGGAATTGATGTTGAGTGTCTGCCGGGGGCAACAGCTTTTGTCCCTGCACTTGTAGTTTCCGGGTTGCCCAACGAACGGTTCTGTTTCGAGGGGTTCCTGCCTCAGAAAAAAGGACGGCAAAAGAGGCTTCAGGCACTTGGGGAAGAACACCGGACCATGATCTTTTACGAATCGCCCTACCGTTTGGTGAAGACATTGCATCAACTGGCTGAAGTATTGGGCGAGGATAGAAAAGCCTCTGTTTCAAGAGAGATATCAAAAATTCATGAAGAGACTCAGAGAGGAACATTAAAAGAACTGGAACAATATTTCTCATCAAAAACCGTTAAAGGAGAGATAGTTATTGTTGTTGAAGGAAAATAATCTGTTAAAACTTAAAAACCGAAAAAATGAAAAAATTACTTGCCATCGCTATTGCATCTGCCATGTTTTACGGATGCTCATATCCCGGTACCAACGACCTTAAAAAACAAAATGATTCGCTGTACATGGTATCGATAGAGAAAGACCGCCAGATGAACGAACTTTTGGGGGCACTTGTGGAGATAGATGATAATCTTCAGCAGATCAAGGAAAAGGAAAATGTTATTGCCCTTACTGCAAGAAAGAAGGATAATACTTCATCGGCAAATGTAAAGGATAAGATCAATAATGACATTAAGGCTATTTATGATCTGATGCTGAAGAATAAAGCGAAGATAGCCGATCTTGAGAAAAGGATAAAACTTGATAACAAGAATAATGCGTCGCTGAAGAAACTGGTAATCAGACTTAATAAGCAGTTGGAAGATAAGGCTGTTCAAATTGCAAAACTTGAAGAGGAGCTGCAGAAAAAGAATATTCAGATCGAACATCTGAACTTCACTGTTGCCGGATTGGAACATGCTTTGGACTCCATACATGCCGAGACACTTGCCGCAGAAAGAAAACTGGAAGAGACAACCGAAGAGTTGTACAAAGGATTTTATGCTTTCGGTACCAAGAAAGAGCTAAAGGAGCAGAAAATAATTACCAGTGACGGATTCTTAAGTAAAAAGAAGATCCTTGAAAGTGATTTTGATAAGGATTATTTCACTCAGGTTGATACCCGTGAAGTTGATTCAATACCACTATACAGGCCTAAAGCCAAGATCCTTACAGTTCATCCGAAAGAATCGTATCGTTTGGATAAGACTTCGGAGGGAGCTCTTGTGTTGTACATAACCGATAAGGATAAATTCTGGAGTACTTC
>JAOZOF010000031.1:10494-21892 GCA_029933425.1 Marinilabiliaceae bacterium | reverse complement strand
ACCGAACCGTCAGATGTTCCTTTGCTTTTTTTCAAACTGAAAACAATAGTATTATCATCTACTGCCGAAAAATAACATCCGCTGGCCATGTATGAAGAATCGCCGTCGGCAGGATAGTAAGCTCCGCTGAATTTTGCGACGATATCGTAAGAATTTGTAAACAGCGAATAGCGCATAAGTCCTAATGAATCGTTTGGCAGAAGCACTATACCCAGTATAAGTTCCTTTTTGAAAAGTATTATATCGCCCGGAGGATTTCCGGAATTCTGAACATGAAATTCATACGGTAACTCCAACAGGATCTCAGATTTATCGGTTGCAACATTGTAGCTGAAAACAGAGTTCCCATCCTGTGAGCCGTAGATGGTGTTTTCATCCGACCTGTCACATATCCCTACATAAACACCTGATGATTGTTCAAAAAGCACCTGTGCTTTGTGAATCGGATTAGGTTTAAATACATATTCGTCGGTGTAAGTGCCAGCATCTGCATCATAACAAAAGATGGTTCCGCCTCCATAAGTAGCGTCGGCCGATGTTACACCGTAAAAAGTTTGTCCGTAAGATGACCCTGCGATCAATAAAGCAATAAAAAAGACAGTGTAAAGTTTAGTTTTCATAATATATGAATTTTAGTTGTTAAGTTTTTCCCAAATCTGATCTGCAACTCAGAGAAAATAAGAGATTGGTAGGAATGTCTACCCGTAAATAAAAAACGATAAATAATGATCCCCACCGAAAATACACAAATCTACATATGTAGATACCTTGGAGCCGTTCAAAAAATAATGATTTTGATAAACTGCGCTATATCTGCCATGAACATCATAACAGATCACTCCGCAAAATTCACAGGCAGATATAATCTATTAATTCATCGTTAAACAACTACAATACTTTACAAGTTACAGATGTATGCATCTCTCCGATATTCGCATTGCAAATATCAACAGGCCGGTCATGAATGACAATACCGGGCCGGCCTGTCAATTTCATTCTATTTTTTCAACACTTTAAGGGTAACTGAATTTTTACCGTTGTTAAGTACGATAAAGTACACTCCGTTTGCCCAATCATCAACATTTATCCTGATATCAGCACTGCCTGACGAAACTGCTTTTATCTTGTTTCCCGCAATGTCGTACACTGATATCTGCAACCTGTCACCGTTGTTGTTTCGAATGTGCAGCATATCCTGAACAGGATTCGGATATATAGATACCCCAAGCTCACCGAAATCATTTATTCCTGTAACGGTCACTGTAACATCATCAGATCGTGCAGAACATGTTCCGTTGCTGATCTCAACAAAATATGTTCCTGAATTTTCAGTCGTAAACGAACGGTCATTCTCACCCTGCAGCAAGATAGTCCAGGAACCTGAACGCTGATACCACTGATACGTATACCCGCCGTTGGCATTTGCGGTCAGGACATTTTCATTCACGGTAACAGTGTTGTCAATACCAATAATAATATTCTGATCCTGAGTTGTAACATTCCCTCTTCCGTCATCATAGGTCCAGGTTATTATAGTTGTACCCTGGTCTGTAACAGGGAAAACTGTTGCTGTTGTTCCGGTTACTGTTTCTCCATAGCTGTTGGTTGCTGTCGGGTAATCGGTAATGCTGACTTCGCAATCACCGGTTACATCGGGCAAATCCTTGGCATCAGGAGTGATACCAACATATAACAGTGTAGTATATTCCGGATAAGCACCGTTACTCCCATTGAAATCCATTAATTTAGTATATGTACCCGTTTCAGGATCGAAACTGAACATTACACCTTTATCGTAAGTACCTCCTGAATTTGTAAGGCCAAACAACACACCGTCTTTGCCAATAGTCAGGCTTCCCTTCGGATTTTTACCCGAAGTTGAAGAAAAGTTATATTTCACGGTTAAAGCGTGCGTGTTCATATCGTACTCAAAAATAGTTCCGCAGTTGTTTGTTCCTCCTTCACTTGTTAATCCGTACAAGGTACCATCCTCAGTTTCAACCAGATCACTTAAAGGATATTTGCCGTCTGTCCCGTTAAAATCCGCCACCTTGTCAAAAACCCTCACATAGGTGCCGGTACTGGTATTATAGTAAAAGATAGTACCCATATCATTATCACCCCCTTTTGAAGTGGTTCCATATAACCTGCCGTCTGATGCTTCAAGCAGACTGCCATAGGGATTTGCCCCGTTTGTTCCGTCAAAATCCACAAGTTTTGTATATACATGAGGTGATGCCTGATAATCATACTCAAAAACAACACCTTTATCATGATTCCCCCCTTCAGTAGTAGTGCCGTAAAGCTTGCCATTCAATGCTTTAATAAGACTGCCATTAGGGTAAGCTCCATTGGTTCCGTCGAAACTGTAAATAACCCAGTCCATATTATAAATGGATCCTTTATTGTAATCACCACCCGATTTTGTCAGCACTAATTCTACAGGCACATTGTTTTGTGTGAAAAGTGTTACTTTACCATTGATATCTGAAACGCCATCGTAGAATGAATAATACTTCGTATCAGAGTCCGTGTTGTCATATTTAAACTCTGTTCCTACATCTGACCTTCCTCCTCCCGTAGTAAATCCGGTCAGCGTTTGATCTTGATCAATTGAAAGGCTTCCTTTGGGATATCTTCCTGTTTCGTATCTGGTGAATTCAAACTTGAATTTATAGGTATCGCTTGCCGGCACCCACACATGCAGATCATCATTGTCGCCCCGGTCAGTTATGTAGATATTGCCATAGTTTCCTGCTTCAGTTAAATACTCGGAATGGAAAGCATGTGTATAGTTGTAAAGAACAGTAAGAGAACCTGAACTTATTTCATCAAATGAAACCTTGTAAAATATGCCTTCTCCATTTTCGTTATGTCTGGTGTTGTAAGTTGTTCCGTATAAACACCCGTCTTTGCTCAGGATCATATTCCCTTCAGGCACCTCTCCTTCCTTACTGAAAACGTAAACAAAAGAGAAATTATCAGCTGCAATATCATATTTATAAACACCTCCGTAATCGTCTGATGCTCCGTTACCTGTTATACCGTATAATTTACCGTCAAGATAAACAGGAGATCCTTTAAATTCAAGATCAAACAACATTGACGATAAAACAGTATATTTTGACGCTGACAGGTCATACTTGAAAAAAGTTGTTTTATTGGTACTTGTAGTACCATACAGTACGCCACCGTGTTCCACAACACCTTCTGTTGGCAATCCTTCTGCATCAGCATCAAATTCGTGAACTGAAAAAACAACATCACTGTTAGTGTTTATTCCTATTATCCATCCGAAGTTCGGATTATTATTCAAATTATAAACTTCAGCCTGGCAACCGTACACGTTCCCGTCTGATGCAAGTGTAAGTCTGCCGACAGGACGGGCCATAGAGAAGTTATGTATTTCGGAAAAATGATTGTTTGAAAGATCCAGCTTAAATAAAACCCCGTAGTCAAAAGAGCCATTGTAATTTTTCTTTGAGTAACCGTAAAGTTTATTGTTATTCGAGAGTACCAGACTATTTATATCCGGATTGTACGTTTCGCCGTTTTCTCCAAAATTATACAAAACGGTATACTCATCGTAAACATAGTCGTATTTAAATATGACTCCTTGATCATTCTGTCCTCCTTTGTCTGTCATTCCGTATAGAATCCCGTTATTTCCGTCAACAAGAAGTCCGGGATTAGATCCCGGACGACCAATACTAAAGTTCTCTACAACAGAAAAGTTATTACCGGAAGCATCGGTTTTAAAGATCACTCCCATATCTTCGTCACCACCTTTTGAAGTCATGCCCCAAAGTCCCTGGGCATTGATATTGAAAGATAACAACAGAAAAAAAGCACCTGTAAACAAAGTTTTTGTAAAAGTTTTCATAAACATAATATTTTATTAAAAATTGAAAGGCAGAATTTCATTGCGTGAAAGCTGCCGTAAAAAAAGTAAGCTAAATTGTGCGCTGCCTGTTAAAGCAGATTAGTGTCCGGTGATGTCCTGTTCTGAATTAAAACTGTTCAAAGCGAGATCAATCGCCTTGAACAGTCATAAGGTTTAAAAAAAATAAATCGGTTATAACGTAGCTTCCGAATATTTTATATCAAAGGAACCTTTAGCTTTCACACTTCCTTCATAACCGTAATTTCCGAATTCCACATCAAATGTTCCAGTGATGTGATTGCCGCTTTCGTCATGTTTTGTAATGTTAACAGAGCCTCCGATTGTAATCAATCCGCTATCTCCATTGTTGGTAGTATATGTCATAACAAAAACTTCGTCATCATAACTAAAACTTCCTTCGTTAATGTTATCGTCAAACAAAATTGATATCTCTTTCCTGTCTTTATTGCCGCTGATTGCTATTTTACCAATAGCTTTGGCTCCCTGAACGTTTTCAAAGTCAACTTTCACACCGTCAATTGTTGCTGATATTTTCCCTGAACCGACATTGTCATCAACATTTTTATTGTCATCTGAACAATTAGTTAATGTAGCTATTAACATTACTGATAGTAATAAATTTAGTAGTTTCATAATTTTACATTTAATGATAGTTGTTGATTAATATTGATTATTCACAACAAAAATATGCCATAAGAGCATTCAATAAGGAGCAGATTTGAATCCGTGTTTGTTTTCTTTGAAAAGTGTATGGCAGGAGTGATATCTGTTCACTCAGTTAGTTCGATACAGCCACAATAAAACAGGTAAAGGTTGTAGTTAATGCATTGATCGCATAAAAAAACGGGAGCCTTTTATTGGTTCCCGTTATAAAAAATAAAACAACCGTACATTTAAAACTGATACATAAGCTTCAGTCCCATTCTGAAATAATTTGCCCCTCCAAGCGTATAACGCATCTCGGGTGATAGTATCATTGCTTCACCAAGATGAAAATTGTATCCGGCTCCCAAATTAAATCCAAACTCAGTAGATGACGCAGAAGCTCCCGAAAAAGTACCCCAATCGCCAAGATCCGTTTCCGGAATATCAACTCCCACAAAAGTAAGATTAAAACCTGCAATAGGATACAGACCAAAATCGAAAATGTAATTAGCATCGAAATCGAGAGAAGAGTATGTTACATAATCTTTCTTAAAGAAATATGTAAAATCAACTTCGGCAGCCCAGTTCTCGGTAAAGTTATATCCGGTGTTAACAGAGATCCCGATATTGTTAATATCAGTACCATAAGCAATACCACCTCCCACCTTAAATTGGGCATCAATGTTGTTTGTTAAGAACAATGCGACAGCCAAAATCGCAATAAATCTGATTTTTTTCATAATCTGTTAAATAATAAGTTAGAAATCAAGTAATTAGAATGTGACAAATGTCAAAAAAACAACGTAAATACATTGTTTGCGGATGCTAAAGTAGTCTTATGGATATTTTTGGGGCTCTTATTCTTGAATGCGGTCGGTTATTTTTTGAATACGCTAAAGATCATTTAAAATCTGTAGAAGGTTCTGTTTACGGCGGGTAGAAACTGGTATCTCTTTCCCGTCTTTCATTATCAGGAAACCTCCGTCACTTTTATCCAGCCTTTTAACATAATTCAGATTTACAAGATGTGATTGGTGAGGTCGTATAAAACCGTAATCATTAAGTAACTCTGTATACTCTTTTATGCTTTTTGATACTACTATTTTCTCTCCTCCTTCAACAAAAACAGAGGTATATGAATTGTCCGATTCACATCTTATGATGTCGTTTACATTAACAATATGTATATCTTCGGCTGTGCGAATAACAAGTTTTTTGTTCTGAAGATTATGATAATTGTCAAAAAAGTTCTCTATCTGTTTCTGCAGCATTGGCTTTTCTATTTCTGCCAATGCTTTTTTTACTGCTTTTAAAAATTCATCTTCATCTATCGGCTTAAGTATATAATCAATTGCACTGAACTTAATGGCTTTTATTGCAAATTCATTAAACGCTGTAATAAATATTACTTTAAACCCTTTGTATTTTACTTCTTTAAGAATATCAAAACCTTCTCCGCCTTTTATTTCAATATCAAGGAATACAATATCGGGTTTAAGATCATCGATTGTTTTAACACCATCTTTGACACTATCAGCCTCGCCAATGATCTCCAGATCAGGGAAAGAATCAGACAGCATGTTTCTGATCATTTCTCTTAAATGCTTTTCATCGTCGATAATAACAGCTCTGCTCATAATATCATTCAATTATTAAAGGAAGTTCAAGTATAACCTTTGTACCTCTTCCGCCGGATTTGGTTTCACTTTTATCGATAAATTTATAAACAATCTCTTTTTTAAGGTAAGATGAAAGGAATGATATACGCTCTTTGAATATTTTCATTGCAAGTGACTTGTGGTCTTTATCAGGGGTACTGCCAAAGTTTATCCCTACGCCATTGTCATCAATGATTACAATCAGCTTATTATTTTTTGATGTGAAATCCACTTTTATCATGCCTTCATCAGCCATATCCTTTATACCGTGTTTAATGGCATTCTCCACAAACGGCTGTATCAACATGGGTGGAATTAATGTGAACTCTTCGTCAATGTTCTCTGAACAGATAACTTCATAGCTGAACCCGAGTCTCATCTTTTGCAGTTGCAGAAAACTGTTCAGTGTTTCTATCTCTTTATCAAGTGTTATCATCTCTTCACGTGAGTGTTCGAGAATTGCCCTCATGAGCGACGAAAAACTGCCAAGGTAGAATGCTGCCTTTTTTGTTTCGTTGGAGTACATGAAATTTTGAATACTGCCGAGTGAATTGAAAATGAAATGCGGATTCATTTGTGATCGTAAAAGCCTTTGCTGAAGCATTATCTCTTTATTATGAACCTGTAACCTGTATTGGCGTAAAGCAAATACTACCACTACGATCAGAAGCAGAATAAAAAGAACGATCAATCCGGTTATCAGCTTTTGTGTTTTTAACTTTTGTGATTGAATAATATTTTTCTGATTAAGATCTTTAATTCTTGCCGATTTCTTTTCTGTCTGATAAATTGTTTCCAGTTCGTTTACCCTGTTTTTCACGGCAATATCATCAAGCGAATCTTTTAATTCGATGTATTTTTCTAAATATGTCAGAGCATCCTGATGTTTCCCGGCAATTTTATTTGCCTCATATAAACCTTTGTAGCTTCTTTTAATTTCATCAGGATATTTGTTATTACTGTTTCTTATCGCAGTGTAAAACCACTCCTTTGCTTTGTCCGTGTTTTTTAATTTTATGTATGTATTACCAATGTGATTGCTCAAGGCCGACAGGTTATAAATGTTTTTCCCTGCCAATGCCATTTCGTATGCCTGTTCGGCCATCTCTAATGCTTTGCGATATTCACCTTTGTCGAGTAAAATATTCGACATGTTTGATAGTGCAATGTACATTCCTCTTGTGTATCCGTTTTGTTTCGACAAGCTGTACATTTCCTGATAGTTATCAAGAGCTTTTGTTTTATTGTTTTCTTTTGATTCTATGTCGGCAATATCATTTAATATTGCAATGCGTGTTTTGAATGCGGCATTGCCGGACTTCTGCGACAACTCTTTTGCTTTTAAAAGGTAATTCTTCCAAAGCTTTGTCATTCCGAGTTGCTTGTATACTTCACTTATTTGCTGATAGAAATATGCAATATTCGAAGAATTGTTGATGCTCTCTTTTATCTTTAAAGCTTTCAATTCTTTGTCAAGAGCCTGATCATATTCTCCTTTATTCAGGTATTCACTGCCAAGATTAAGATATATGTTTGCAGCATTTGAACTGTCGTTTAATGATATAAACAGATCATAGCATTTTTCATACAGATCGATGGCCTCGTTAGTTTTTCCCTGTTCGCTGTAATTTCCGGCAAGATAATTGGTGATTATCGCAACTGCTTTTGATGAGCCCGCTTTGCGTGCATACTCAAGTGCCTTCTTTAAAAACAGGTTACTTTCAGATGTTTTATTTTGCTTATCGTATAATTTGCCAATTTTGTAACTTATGCGGGCTGCAGTCAAATTATCATTGTTGCTTAAAGCATTATTGAGAACGATTGTTAAAGAATCGATATTTGTTTGTCCGCTTACATTAACATAAAAGATCAATGTAAATAGAAATGTTGCAAATCTCATAAACAGGTTGTTTCTTGGATAATCAGGTTTGCAATTTATATAAATGAATTTTTATGACAAACATCACAGAATAGATTCCGCTGTAAATATTTTTAAATGTATTGATAAAGAGTAAGCTTTTTTATAAGATTTTCTTTACTTTTGGATTATAAAAACAACTAAATAAAATAAGATCATGAATATTCCTGAAAATTTGAAGTATACCAAGGATCATGAATGGGTTGCTGTTAATGGTGACGTTGCAACTGTAGGCATTACCGATTTTGCCCAGGGTGAGCTTGGTGATATTGTTTTTGTTGAGATAGAAACCGAAAGCGAAACTCTTGATAAAGAGGAAGTATTCGGAACTATTGAAGCCGTTAAGACCGTATCAGACCTTTACATGCCTGTATCAGGCGAAGTTACAGAAGTAAATGCCGATCTTGAGGACAAGCCCGAACTTGTGAATCAGGAGCCTTACGAAGGCGGCTGGATGATAAAAATAAAACTGAGCGATGCTTCCGAAGTTGACGGTTTGCTGTCGGCTGAAGAATACAAAGCTCTTATTAGTTAATATTTATTTTTTTACTTTTTCACGGTTTACGTTAAGCCTGTCAGTTTTGGCAGGCTTTTTTAGTCCTTCTTTTTTATAAAGTGTAACTCTTCCTGTTTAATTGCATTTAATTCTGAATAATTGATGTGCTTAACAGGGGTATTCAGATCATTAACATCGTAACTGTTTATTGTGATGCCTGTAGAATATACTTTGTCGTCAATTATGTAACATTTATCCTTATAGCTTGTTATCACAAAGTTCCTTTTATCGGGAAGGTCAAAAAGGTTGTAGCCGTTACTGAAATCTGAAACAGGGTTCTTACACTTCAGGAATTGTTTCAGTATTGTAGGAACTATATCGATATGAGATGAACGCTTTGAGATAACGACCTGTTCTTCCTGTCCGGGCAAATGAACAATAAGAGGAGTTGATATCTGATATTTTGTGAAATTGCTTCCATGTCCCCAATAACCTCTTTTATTGTCATTAAACTCTTCACCGTGATCAGATAAAATGAAGATTATTGTGTTGTTGAACTCACCTGTTTGCTTCAGGTTAACCAATATCTTTTCAAACAGGGCATCCTCGTAATGCAATGAGTTACGATAATCGTTAAGATATGGTTGTGCATCAATATTTTTATTGAACAAAAATCCTTCACTGTTTTTCGGGACAGGAGTGAATATTTTATGTCCGGGCGGGTAGTTGTAGTGATAGTGTGATGAAGATAAGAACAGGAACTTGAACCAGGGAGTGTTTGATTCGTCTCTCTTCAGGTCATCGATCAGTTTATCTGTTAAAATACTATCAATGACCTCATTTTTCCCCTTGTAGATACAATTGTAATTTTCAGGTTTAATGCCATTGAAAAACATTGCTTTAAGAGCAAAACGGTCAAAATTCTGCGAAGTGTAAACCTTTATGTCATATCCGTATTCAGCCAGAGTTCTTGTCAGAACCGTTTTGTATTTTACAGGATCAGACTGTGCATAACTGATGTATGAAGGGTGCAGACCGTACATAATGCTGAAAAGCCCAGGAATGGTGACATTGCCGCCACTGTAATGATTTTTGAATTTATAGCTTTTCTGTGCCAGGTCGTAAATGTTAGGCGTCGATTCTTTGTTCATCATATCAGAACGCCAGCTTTCAACAATGAAAAATAAGATGTTCCTTTTAATACTCAGAGTGTCATTCAACTCGATCCGGTTCAGCGGATAATTAAAGAGTCCTGAACCTCCTGAAATATTTACCGGATTGACCTTCTCATTTTCAGGATCGAAATCTTCAGGTACCAAAAAAGTGAAATTGTTCGATAGTTTGGTGATCAGACTATTTGATGTGGTTGGGAAATAGTAGGGAAAGAAAGGTGTGTATTTAGTAATGTATTGCCTGTTGAATTTGTTACCCCAGATATGAACTGACTGACCGGCAACAAAAAGGATCAGCAAAATGCCATAGATGTATTTTACAGGTCGTAAACTTATTCGATGTGCTATCTTAAACAGATAAATATTTATCAGCGTTAAAGCCAAAAATACAATCAATGCGATAATAACAATATTATATGAAATCCCTATTCCCTGATAATCATTGACCATCATGTCGATGAACATAAGATCGATATGGAAACGGTATATCCTGAAAACGATCACATCGGCAATCAAAAGGAAGTCCAATAAAATCTTAGGTAAAATGATCAGATATCTGATATAAGGGATAAAACTTAAAGGGAAAAAGATCAGGGATACAAGAAAAAATATAAAGAAATAATAGGTTGGTATTGTAACCGCATAAAACAATGAAAGCATATTTTCTGCATGTCCCGTGCCGTTGTAAAAATTAAGAAGGGTAAACAGAGTTATTGAAAAACTCAACAAATAGTAAATAGCTATTTCCCTGAATGCTGTTTTGAACTTCATTTTTTATGATCGATCGTTGGGTCAATAAATTTTCGCGACAAATGTATCAAAAGTATTTCAGATACTTGTTAACCTGTTTTAGAGTAAAAGCGGGAGTGTGTTACGACCTCGATACCTGGAATCCTGTTTTACTTACACTCATCTTTACAAAACGTGCCCGTTCATTAGGAGGATTGCTCGTAAGTTGCTCCTGTATCTTTTTAACTGCGCCGGAGTCTTTAGCGCTTATCAGCATGTAGCCTCCTCCGCCTGCTCCCAGCAGCTTCAGCCCGTTGGTGTAGTCCCTGATGCTATCGATGATGTGCTGTACATCGGGCGTGTTCGTACCGGGATCAAGTTTGTTGTTCAGTGTCCAGGAACGGGCTATCATGCGGCATGTTCCTTCGTAATCGAATTTTTGAATGTAGTCTGCCGTGTCGTAGGCATGTTGCTTTATCTCATCCAGTATCTTCAGCCTTTCACCTTCGTTCAGGAACATTCCTTTTACTATGTCGGCAAGGATATTTTTGGCTATACGGGTTACTCCTGTGTAGTAAAGCAGCCAGTTGTCCCTGTACAGTGGGTCGGTGAATACATTGTCGGGGAGCCATCTGACGCTCATCTTCTTTTGTGTTCCCGGTTCCGATTCAAGCAGCTTTATGCTCGGAATGATACCACCGTACTGGTCCTGCCATCCACCTCCAGTGGTCAGCACTTGTTCGAGTATCAATGTACGATGGCTGATGTCCTGATGCGACCAATTGAGGTTGCAAAAATCGGACAGTGTTCCCAGTACCGTTGCTGCAAGTATCGAGCTTGTTCCTAATCCTGAACCTTTGGGAATGGCTGCAAGCA
>JAOZOF010000031.1:1212-10394 GCA_029933425.1 Marinilabiliaceae bacterium | reverse complement strand
CCTTCTTTAAGTTTTAAAACTTCTGACCTGAACATCTGGTCGCGGAAACGTATAGTGGCAGATTCCGATTCAGGCAGCTCCGGCGGCAGGTCAATATTCCCTTTTACAAAGTCCTTAGCGATATGCCTGAGATCAGCCTGATAAAAAACGCTCTTTTTGTAATTGCGTGACAGGAAATCAAGATTTTTGTAACGAAACTGTTTCCGCTGTCTGATCAATGCTTTCAGGTCTGCTTTAGCCGATATCTCCTCGGCAGAGATACGTTCTGAGTTAAGCCACAGCTTTTTTGCACTTTCGTCATTATTGCCGGAGATCATCCATTTCAAAATATTCTCTATTTCATCAAGGGAAGATACTACGGGGAATAGTCTGCTCTTTTGAATGTCGGATGTATTACCCGTATCGATCTCGTCCGGATTTATTTCTCTTTTCTCCATCCAATCTGCAACCATAGTTCCCATCCATTTTGTTGTTTTGGACTCTGTGTGTCCTGAAAAAGCATCACTGATCCCGTAAGGTCGAATGCAGTATTTTTCTTCAACAGGAATAATGTCGATACATATTCCGGGTGGTAATTCAAGTTTCCAGTTGTTTTTGGGAACTCCGGTAATTACATGGTCATGTGTAAGGTTCCAGGATCCCGGTATGTGACTGTTCTCTATCCAGATGTTGTAGTGTGCCTTATCCCATTTGATCTTTGTTTCGGCGTTCTGAACAAAAAGCGAAGGGTGAGGCTTGACCCTGTGGTGCCATATCGTTCTCTGGTCGAGAACGCGGTTCTGTATCTTTTCGGTCGATGTTATCAGTTCCTTGCTTGTGCCGTAATGGTAGAACTCTCCTTTGTCAAGAGGTACGATTGCTACACTTAGTTCTGCAATCTCAGTATCGTTGCCCTTAGGGTTCTTGCCTAACGATGTGCCGAAAGTGCTGTACAGATCGTAAAAGTCAGGTGTGTCATTCCTGAAACCTGGACCTGTCCAGCCGCTTTTCTCCATCAGCAGCCGGGCCGCTTTGTCGCTAAGCAACCAGATGCCGATATCCATCATGAAAAGATGACTGCCTGCCAGCTCTTCTATCCTCGAATTGGAGGGCTTTTGAAGCATAAAATCCAGTTGCTGGGGGTTGCTTCTGGGAGTGAAGAACACGCCATGACGGGAAGCGAGATGCGGATCGACCCATATTCCGAAACAGACAACATCGGCTTCGGGTAGTTCGGAAGGGATGTTAGGGGTGTAGATATAGACGTCGCCTGAAGCTATTAGGGTGTTGTTCTCAGAAACCTCCATGATCTTTTCGTACAAAGGTGTCTGAAGGTCAAGAAGCGTCTGGTCAATCTTCTGACCGCGGCTCCAACGGAATACGGGGATCGGAGTCAAAATCTTACCTGATGGTGCATATGCTGGAAGTCTGCGGCTTTGTCCGCCAGCATGGATAATAATTTTTTTATCTTTTTTCAGATAGCTGTCAATATTTGTTTCAGAACAGCTTTTCATGTGTTCTGCCAGTAAAAATGCAGTACCCCCGCCTGAGCCTATCTTTGTGCCCGGAGGATCGGAAGCTACAAACCAATCATTGTTTTTTTCTGTTATGTCATGGAAACTTTTTACAAGATTTTCGGGTAACGATAGAAGATATTGCATGGTTTGTCTGTAAATTATTTAGTTCATTAATTTAGCAATAAAATGTCATCGGAAAAATTTTACGGCAAAAGTTCCAGTTCAACCAGATATACACAATGATCAGTTGCTATGCTGTCACAAATAACTTTTGTCTCATTTACTTTCCATCTGTTTGCCGGATGGAACATAATGTAGTCGATCTTTCGGTTTGGTTTATCTGAGGGGAATGTGAATTCAGGATTGCTTTTGTTGTATGTTGTTGTCCAGTATTTTTCGAAAAGGTTAATGGTTTCACTTCCGGGTGTATCATTCAGATCACCTGCCAGGATTGTCGGGTGTATGTTGTTTGTGAACTCCTCATTGATCTTCTTTACCTGTATTACTCTGCTTTCAGGGCCTTCGTGATCAAGGTGAGTGGCAACAAAAGAGATCGTATCACCTGAATCAATAACAACTGTGATCATCAGTGCGGCACGCGGTTCTTTTCCTTCAAGGTATGGAAGTGCCACATTCCGGCTGTTTATCATTGACCATCGTGATAGTATCGCTTCACCATATTCACCACCGTCGAACGGCATTGCTCTTGCAAACAGGGGGGCCATTTTTGTTCTCCATCCCAGTTCTGTGGCGAGGTCATAGTTCTTTGCTCTTCTGGTTTTGAAATCTACCTCCTGCATTGCAACCAGATCGGGGTTTGCTCTTTTTATCAGGTCTGCCAGAATATCAAGATCGAAATCTCCTTTCATCGTTTCGCCGTGATAGATGTTAAAGGTCAGGATCCTCACTGTTCGTTTGCGTTGCTCCTTTGTCTGAGCTGTTGCAGCTAATGCAAAAATGCTAAATGCAAAAATAAAAATGGTTCGAAATAACATCTTCTATTCTGTTAAATGGTTAATAATCTTTAACTATACAAATATAAGAATTAATGGTATGAATACAGGCTGTCGTGATGCCGTTTAGCCTGATTTATGCACAATTGTTAAATAATACGTGTCACTTTAATCCATGAAATATTACTGTTCACATAATTGAAATACGATCTAATGTAATACTGCTCAGAACATTTGTTATCCCCGATTATGCTAATTACTTTTACTATTGGAAAACAACCAGGACCATCCTGGATAATTAAGCAAACCCTTTAAATTTTGAATATGGTACTTAACATTGTGTTGGCCATAGGAGAGATTCGTATGCATAGGAAGGTGAAGTCTATTAATTTTCCGAAAATTAATGAACTTCATATCTCCTTCAAGGATACTTATGCAGATCTGGTCATTCCCATTACTCCACAAATGGATAACGGGTTACTGACCAATATCTTTTACGAATATATTAATGCTCCTTGCAGCCGCTTGCAAATTGCCTGATCAGAATTAACAGGGTTTTCGGAAAAAGGTTTTTCATTTGGACAGATATACAAATTAACTAAAAGACGCTCAGCTCTTTCTTTCCTCCCCTCTCTATTTCAGAGAGGGACCGGGGAAGGGTGTGAGGTTATTTTTGAGGTAGCGTAAATGCTGTTTACAGCAATATAATTGACATGTATTCCTCTTATTCATTTCCATTTTGGCTTCAATTCTTTTGGCTGCTATCCATATTTTTTTCAACTTGCTTTCCGTTTTTGTAAAAAGATAAATCAGATACCTTATGGATAGTGCTGTTCCTGCATTACTTGAAAGATTAAAAAACAGGATAAAAGGTGAATTGCATCTCGACCACATATCAAAGGTGCTTTATTCTACTGATGCATCCGCGTATTCAGAGCGTCCTTTGGGAGTTATTTATCCTGAGGATGTGGAAGATATCAGACAGGTGATCCTTTTCTGTCATGAGAACAGGATACCTGTAATTCCACGCGGTGCCGGGACATCCCTTGCAGGACAGGTTGTAGGCAGCGGCCTTGTTGTGGATATAAGCAAACATTTGAATAAAATACTTGAGGTAAATGTTAAGGAAAAGTGGGTAAGGGTACAGCCTGGGGTAGTGCTTGATGAGTTGAACGATCATCTTAAATTTTACGGGCTGTTTTTCGGGCCGGAAACATCAACTTCAAGCCGGTGTAACATGGGGGGAATGGTTGGCAATAATTCATGTGGAACACATTCACTGGCTTATGGAAGTACTCGTGATCATACCCTTGAGATAAAAGGGTTTTTAAGTAATGGTGATGAGGTTGTTTTCGGGGAACTTACCCGGGAAGAATTTGAAGAGAAGTGTAATGCGGAAACTTTTGAAGGAGAGATCTACAAAAAGCTAAACGGAATACTTTCATCGGAGGAGAACAGGAAAAATATAGAAAAAGAGTTTCCACGCAAAGATATTCACCGGAGGAACACCGGTTACGCCCTTGACCTTCTGATGGACTCTGAGCCTTTCGGAGGTGAGGGTAAATTCAATATGTGCAGGTTACTTGCCGGTTCGGAAGGAACGCTTGTGTTTTCAACGGAAATAAAACTGAACCTTGTTGACCTGCCTCCCGAACATAAAGGCCTGGTTTGTGTTCATCTCGACTCATTGGAAAATGCTTTTAAGGCAAATATTATTGCATTGAAGTTTGGGCCTGTTGCCATCGAATTGATGGATAAAACGATAATGGACCTTACAAAGGATAACATCACACAACGCAGGAACAGATTTTTTGTGGAGGGTGATCCTGCTGCTTTGCTTCTGGTTGAGTTTCACGGACGGTCTCAGGAAGAGATAGCCTCTAAGGCAATGGCGATGGAGAATGCATTGAAAAATGCAGGATACGGTTATGCATATCCCGTTCTTTACGGTAATGATATTAATAAGGTATGGGCGTTGAGAAAAGCAGGCCTAGGTGTATTGAGCAATATGCCGGGCGATGATCTGCCTGTTCCCGTCATCGAAGACACAGCAGTTCATCCCGAAGTCCTTCCTGAATACATGGCTGAGATAGGTGATATGCTTAAAAGGTACGGTAAGGAGTGTGTTTTCTATGCCCATATCGGAAGCGGGGAGATACATCTCAGGCCTGTTCTGAACATGAAAAAGCAGGAGGATGTGGAGATGTTCCAGGATATTGCCAGGGATACGGCTGTAATAGTTAAAAAGTACAGAGGATCTCTGAGTGGGGAGCATGGTGACGGACGACTTCGCGGGCAGTTCATCCCTTTCATGGTGGGGGAGCATAACTATGCATTGTTCAAAGAGATAAAAAAGACTTTTGATCCCTACGGCATTTTCAATCCGGGTAAGATCACCGACACTCCGCGGATGAATACCTTTTTGCGCTACAAAGAGATTAAAGAGGAAGTTATTCAGAAGCCGCTTTTCGATTGGAGCAGTACCCTCGGTGTTGTCAGAGCGGCGGAGAGGTGTAATGGCTCGGGTGATTGCAGGAAGAGTCATCTGATAGGAGGAACGATGTGCCCCAGTTACATGGGAACAAGAAATGAGAAGAATACAACAAGGGCAAGGGCAAATATTCTGAGGGAATTTTACAACGGAACAATAACTGCCGACAAGCTTGGATTTGATGAGGTTAAAGAGGTACTCGATCTTTGTCTGTCGTGTAAGGCATGTAAATCGGAGTGCCCGTCGAGTGTTGACATGACAAAGCTGAAAGCAGAGTTTCTGAACCTTTATCATTCGAAATACGGGATACCGTTCCGTTCACGTTTGATAGGAGCTTTGCCTTCGGTAAACAGGCTGACTTCTGTAATGCCCGGATTGATCAATGCTGTCTTCCGTTCAAAGTTTTTTAGTGGTATCATTGCAAAAGTGACAGGGTTTTCCGAAAAACGGGAGTTGCCTTTGCTGAGCAGGACCACACTGAAAAAATGGTATGGAAAACATACCCGATCCGAAAAGAAAAGCGGAAAAACAGTATTGCTTTTTGCCGATGAGTTCACCAATTTCAATGAATCGCATATAGGGGTTAAAACGGTACTGCTGCTTGAAAAGCTTGGGTACAATGTGGAAATCCCTGAGTTGAAAGAGAGCGGGCGGACCTACTTGTCGAAAGGAATAGTGGGAAAAGCTAAAAAGCTTGCTAATGAGAATGTAAAACGTCTTGCGGGAAAAGTTTCCGGGAATACTCCGTTGGTCGGGATAGAACCTTCTGCGATATTAACTTTCCGCGACGAATACCCTGAACTGGTAACTGCAGAGTTGAAAGGTGATGCCGAAACAATAGCAAAAAGTACTTTTACGATTGAAGAGTTCCTGTTCTTTGAAAATGAAAAAGGGAACATTGACAGGGATACATTTACGAAAGAGGCAAAACAGGTGAAATTTCACGGGCACTGCTATCAAAAATCACTGTCGGAAACACGGTATACTAAAAGTATACTCGAGATACCCGAAAACTATTCGGCAGAAGAGATACCGTCGGGATGCTGCGGTATGGCGGGTGCTTTCGGCTATGAGAAGGAACACTACGATCTTTCAATGGCTATAGGCGAGCTGGTTCTTTTCCCGGAAGTGAGAAAAACCGGGAGTAGTACATTGCTTGCAGCAGCAGGTACTTCGTGCCGTCATCACATTAAGCACGGAACAGAGAAGGAAGCGGTTCATCCGGTTGAGATACTTTACGATGCAATTGTGTGATACATTGATACTCATCGGATGACTCGAAGTCATCGGATGAGTTATCATCAACTTGCTTACAATCTGATTGCGAAATGTATCGAAAATGTCTGATTTATGTCATACCCTGTTGTATAACATTTTTTGTGTAATTGTAATATTCAGATATTCAATGATTAAATAAAGTTTTGTAAATTGCTGAATATTCTTTCAAATTGTAACACCTTGTTTAAAAATCTATATTTTTGAACCGTTAATAATTAATTATTTAGTCCTATATTAATACATAAACAATGGATGCCAAGATTAAAGAGTTCATGGAAAGTGTCAGGATGAAGAATCCGGGCGAAGATGAGTTTTTACAAGCAGTTGAAGAGGTTGTGGAAACCGTTTGGGATTTTTATCAGGAGAACCCTCACTACAAAAAAGCCAAGATTCTGGAACGAATGACAGAGCCTGAAAGGGTAATCATGTTCCGTGTACCATGGATCGACGATAACGGAGAGGTACAGGTAAACAGAGGTTACCGCATTGAGTTCAACTCAGCTCTCGGACCTTACAAAGGTGGTCTGAGGTTTCACCCTAGTGTAACACTTAGCGGATTGAAGTTCCTCGGTTTCGAGCAGACTTTCAAGAACAGTTTAACATCTCTGCCCATGGGAGGCGGAAAGGGAGGTTCCGATTTTAATCCCAAAGGAAAGTCGGATACTGAGATAATGCGTTTCTGTCAGGCTTTCATGAGCGAACTATTCCGTCACATCGGGCCTAATACTGATGTGCCTGCCGGTGATATCGGCGTTGGTGGCCGTGAGATAGGATATCTTTTTGGTCAGTACAAAAAACTGAAGAATGAATTTACAGGTGTTCTTACAGGTAAAGGCCTTGAGTACGGCGGAAGTCTTATTCGTCCGGAAGCAACAGGTTTCGGAGCTATCTATTTTGTAAGAGAGATGTTGAAGACTGTGGGTGAGACTCTTGAAGGAAAGACCATTGCTGTTTCCGGTTTCGGTAATGTTGCATGGGGTGCAGTGAAGAAGGCTGTTGAACTGGGTGCCAAGGTTGTTACTCTTTCAGGCCCTGATGGTTATGTTCATGATCCTGAAGGGATTTCAGGAGAGAAGATCGATTACATGCTTGAGCTGAGGGCAACGAACATGGATGTGGTTGAGCCCTATGTTGAGCGTTTCGGAGGTGAATTCCATGCAGGTAAAAAGCCGTGGGAGCAGAAGGTTGATATCGCAATCCCTTGTGCCATCCAGAACGAGTTGAACGAGGAAGATGCAAAAACACTGATCGCTAACGGTTGTGCGCTGATAGCTGAAGCTTCGAACATGGGATGTACTGCGGAGGCTGCTTTCCTTGCAAGTGAAAAGATCATGTTTGCTCCGGGTAAAGCTGTGAATGCAGGTGGTGTGGCAGTTTCAGGCCTCGAAATGTCACAGAACAGCATGCGTTTGAACTGGCATGAACAGGAAGTGGACGACAGACTGAAGCACATCATGACAAATATTCATACAACTTGTGTGAAGTTCGGAACAGATCCAAACGGTAAGGTCAACTATATAAAAGGTGCCAATATCGGAGGTTTCGTAAAAGTTGCCGAAGCAATGATAGCACAGGGAGTTGTTTAGATCAAAATCATTCAACATAAAGAGGGGCAGTCGGAGTTGAAGAAAACGGCTGTCCCTTTTTATACATTTGTTTTCGGATTTTTTGATATGTATGCCTCAGGAGTGTTGTAAGGCAACTAACAATTTAACCGATCAGCATTTAACCCTGTAACCTTGTAACCATAGAGCTATTTAACCATGTAGACATAGAACCCTGTAACCATAGAACCATTTAACATGATCGATACTCATTCCCACATATATCTTGAAGACTTTGACGATGACAGGAAAGAGGTGATAACAAGGGCTGAAAATGCCGGTGTGTCAAAAATACTGATGCCTAACATCGATTCGGAAAGCATTGATGCCATGATGAGGGTGGAGGAGGAGAATCCCGGATATTGTTTTGCAATGATGGGTTTACACCCCACTTCAGTAAATACCGGATTTGAAAAAGAACTTGAGATTGTTACAGACTGGTTCGAAAAAAGAACATTTGCAGGAGTGGGAGAGATTGGTGTTGACTTGTATTGGGACAAGACCTATCTGGAACAACAGTTAGTTGTTTTTGATGAGCAGGTCAGGCTGGCAAAGAAGCTGGGTTTGCCTGTTGTCATTCACAGCCGCGATTCATTCCCCGAGGTGTTCAGTGTAATCGATAAATTATGGGATGAGGATCTGAAAGGTGTGTTTCACAGCTTTACAGGAACGGAAAAAGATCTGGAACATATCCTGGATTACAAAACATTTTATGTCGGTTTGAACGGCGTGCTTACATTTAAGAATTCTAATCTGAGGGATTTTATAGAAAAAGCTTCATTGGAGAAAATAGTTGTTGAAACTGATGCTCCTTATCTGACGCCTGTTCCATACAGGGGAAAGAGAAATGAACCGTCCTATGTCAAATATGTATGTTTTCATCTTGCTCAGGTTTTCGGTATTGATGTGCGCGATGTTGATAAAATAACTTCGGATAACGCAGAAAGATTGTTTAGCATTTAATTTTAAAATATCTGATTGAAATGGGAGAACGAAAAATACTTATCATCTATACCGGCGGTACAATCGGTATGGTTAACGATCCTGAAACAAACTCCCTTATTCCGTTTGATTTTGATAACATTGTAAAGAACGTTCCGGAGCTTCGAAATTTTGATTTTCAGATCAGGAGTCACTCCTTTTCTCCCCCCGTCGATTCTTCGGATATCGATCCAGGTATCTGGAGTAAACTTGTATCGTTGATAGAGGAGAACTATGATATTTACGACGGCTTTGTTATCCTTCATGGTACCGATACAATGGCATACACGGCAAGTGCTCTTAGCTTTATGTTGCACAACCTGACGAAGCCGGTAATACTTACAGGAAGTCAGCTGCCGTTGGGAACTATCCGTACCGA
>JAOZOF010000031.1:0-1112 GCA_029933425.1 Marinilabiliaceae bacterium | reverse complement strand
GTCAGTAAGAAGATGAATACGAATGTGGCCCTGCTGAAAATATTTCCGGGGATAAACGAAGGGTTTGTCAATGCTGTCCTGAATGCTCCGGGAATAGAAGCTGTAGTTCTTGAGACCTTCGGTTCAGGGAATGCTCCTACATCGGAATGGTTCCTTAAAGCTATTGAAAAAGCCGTATCAAAAGGGTTGCTAATACTTAATGTTACTCAATGTCTGGCAGGTAGTGTTGAAATGGTAAGGTATGCCACGGGAATCAAGTTACATGAGCTTGGGGTGCTCAGCGGATTTGATATTACAACAGAGAGTGCAATAACTAAATTAATGTTTTTATTGGAAGAAAAAGACAGTAAGAAGGAGATTGAAAAATTCTTAAATATGTCTTTAAAAGGTGAAATAAACATATAGAATGTTTGTATTTCCTATTTTTTTTGTAATTTGCAACCTCAAATTTTTACATAGATATGTAGAATAATTATTTATATTTACTTATCTTTATGTTTAAGAAAATTAATTTTATTTATTAATTAAAGAACGAATACAAAATCTAAATTTTTAACAGGTTATGAAAAAGCTATTTGCATTTTTAGCAGTATTTGGAATGCTTAGTCTCGGAGCAGCTGCAGTGTATGCTCAGGATGAAACTCAAAGTCAGGATCAATCGGCAACAACTCAGGTTGATCAACAAACCCAGGCTGTCGATCAGTCCGCAGCTCCGGCAGAGGAGGCACCGGTAGGTATCCATAAGCAAATCAAAACTAAGTTCATCGAAGGTGGAGCCATGTTTATGAGCTTCGTGTTGTTAGCACTTATTTTTGGTTTAGCGATTTGTATTGAAAGGATCATTTATCTGAACCTTGCTTCTACTAATACTAAGAAGCTGCTTCAGAAAATTGAAAAAGCACTTGATGAAGGTGGTGTTGAAGCTGCAAAGGAAGTTTGCCGTAACACCAGAGGCCCTGTTGCTTCTATCTTCTATCAGGGACTTGATCGTTTCGACGAAGGTATTGAAGTGGTTGAAAAGTCAGTTATCTCTTATGGTTCTGTTCAAATGGGACTACTTGAGAAAGGTTTGACATGGATCTCTCTGTTCATCGCTGTTGCTCCTATGTTAG
>JAOZOF010000203.1 GCA_029933425.1 Marinilabiliaceae bacterium | reverse complement strand
CATTCCGGGGGTTCTTTATGGCTTTTACATCTTTAACATCAAAAGTAATTTCAGACTTCTCTTTATTGCTGTTTACGTTGTTGCAGGAAATAAGAAAGTAAAGTGACATCAACAAAAGTGCAAATACCGGATATTTGATCATTTGGAACTTCGGGTTCATTTGGGTTAGGTTTAAAGCACCAAATTTAGCAATTATTCCCTTAGATTGTTAAATATTAAATTCATGTTCCCAAAATATTGGACTTAGAATAATGTTAGTTGTTATTATAGTTTAGAATATACCACTTGTTCTTCTTCAGGTCAATTCCACCTTTCATCTTTTCCTGAACTACTCTGTCGATTACCCATATCCCTTTTTGTGCCATATTTTCAAAAGTGTCGATTCCATCATTTTCAAAACCAACTCTTGTTCTGTGAATATTATACTTGTCTGAGAATGTTCTGTTAAAAGCTTTTTCAATACCATCTTTACCTATCATAAACCCTATTAAACCGCCCCATGTGGCAGTTGGATTATCTGAGTCCCATCCGGCTAATGTTCCAATTTTTATTGTCTCAACTATATCGCCCTGACCATAAAAGAGGCTAACCAGACTTGATGCGAAGTTTATGCCGGCAGCAAAACAGCCATTACAATATAAGTTACGTGAAGTCAAATCATACCCGTCAAGTTGATTAACCTGGTAACGATAGTAAACCGAATCTCTTGCCTGTTCCCATGGGATACCCTCGTCAAATTTAGATTTTACAAACTCATACATTTTATAAGCATAAGATGTTTTTGGCAATTTGTTTTTTGCCTGGTCTGCCATCCAAAGAATTTGTTCATTCATAGGTAGCGACTTATCTACGGCAGAGGCTAAGGAGAACATAGTAACATAAAATTCGGAAATCCATTGACTATTCTCACGTGCTGTGTTTTGTATTGGTAGTTCTGCCATTTTTAAGGCGATATCGGGGCGGGAAGGGGCAAATAAACCAAAAATTTCTATAGTCAATTGAGCGTCAATCATCTCATATTCCGGATTGTTTTCAGGATCTCCTGTTGCAGGAGGTGTTAAACCTTCCAACATTAAATCGAAAGCTTTTTGATTTGATACCCACAGATAGTTTTCTTCTTCATGTTTAATGTGTTTTAACCAGCCATTCCTAATTTGTTCTCCTGTAAGAATAGATGTTTTGTTTTTCAATAAAAGCTCTTGGTAAATATACTCTATATCAGTATCATCGTCAGAACCCCAAACACTATCTTTATCAGCAAATACAAAGTCAATGGTAGCGGAAAGATCGCTGGGTTTACCTTCTCCCCAGATGCTAGGTTGGTCAGGTTTACCCCAGTCGTGTCGGGTATAAAAGGCACCTGTTTTAATTTCACCGATATTACCTATTTTATCCATTTCAGTAACTAAACCTGTCCAGTTAGCAATGCATGTTCCAAGCCAGAAACCTTGTAACTTATTATAGTACTTTGCCCTGTCAATTACTTTATCGGAATTATTCGGTTTGTATAATTTATATGTTAAGTCTGGATTTTGTTTGATTTTTGTATCTGATGAACAACTTATTATCAATAAAAAAGTTGTTGCAAATAGTGATTTTAACAGTAATCTTTTCATAATCTCTTATTATTTCTTTTCTGACCAAGAATTTATGGCAGTTATCTTACTGATTCTTCCCAACAACACCCCATGAGCCGACAATTCAGCAATCTTTCTGAAAACTGCTTCATCTTTCTCCAAAAGGCCTAGAAGTTTTGGATAGTCTGCAAACACTTCCTTTTCTGTCAGGGCTGTATCACGTGCCCAGCTACTCATTACATAGGCATTAAGATCACACCACAATTCATTAATGATATAGGGGGCCTTTTCATCCTCCTTCGCGCGACCACGTCCAAACACCTTTAAAATTGGAATTTGACCTGAGATCGGTCAAGCACTTCGTTCTTCGTGCATTCTAATACTCCTCAAAATCGTTTATAACACCATCGGCAATACGAACTGGATTAAATAGATATCTTTAACCATTATATTTTATGTTATCAGGTTTAAATATTTGATCATCCGGTTATTTACTTCCGAAAAAAAAATACTTTCTCCTCTCCTGCTTTAATAAAAATCTCTTTCAGATCCGGAAAATAGTTTTGTCCCAAAGGTTCCCTGGCTTCGTCTTTATTCTCTACAAGAACTGTCACCTTAGCATCAGCCTGCGTCGGATTTTTAAGCCTTAATGTAACACCTCTGTTAGTCTTCTTAACATTTACAACCTCTATATTATCAAAAGCACGAACAAATCCGGCATCAGGCTGAACGTACAAACCGGGTATCTCGACATAAGTGAGCATAAGACTTGTTTCTGCCCATGTTGAACCATAGAACACTTCACCTATCCCTTCGAGCCAGTCGGTTGTGTTGACCCGTTCATTGATGAATCCGTAAGGAATATCTTTCATCGGACGTAAAGGATGAACTAGATACTGTGGAATATCGTGAGCAATATCATACAAAAGATCGATATAGAATTCATCTCCCGTTGCCCGGTACAGTTTCAGCAAACCAACCCCGGAGTGAGTGCAAATTCCCGGAGCTCCGTGTTTATTCTGCGTATTGGCATTGACAGCCCCGATGGAATGCATACCTAACTTACCAAACAATGACTCTTGTGGAAATTTATAATTATACGAAATAACCCATGTTGAGAATTGTTTTGCCATATCGCCGCCATATTTTATCCATTTATCATCACCGGTAACATCGAACAAAACAGTAAAACTTTCGATCATGGCATAACTTGATTCACTGTCGAAATTCTGCAGGGCATCACCTACTCCGCCGTAAACCAAACCTTTTGACACATAGTTTTTGTAGTAGTGATCACCGATCTCTTCTGCCGTTTTCAGGTAATTCTCATCATTGAAATACTGCGAAGCCAGGCTCAGAGCAGCAGGCACTATCGCCCCCGATGTTGTTCTTCCTATTACCAGTTTGCCGGTTTTAATGTCCACATACTGCCCGAGCTGATGGTTCTCATCCCAGAGTTTTACAAAAGCATCAGCAACAGTTCGGGCACCGTCTTCCCAGCTTTTTTTGACCTCAATGCCCAGTTTCTTCATCAGCATGAACTGCTTAATTACATAATACAAACCGTCACCACTTTTACGCACGAGATGGATCCACTTTGTGTATTCATGGCGGGGATCATCACCATACCAGATATGACCGTCCTTGCCTGTTCCCCAGAAAAATCCTGACGGAGCAATTCCTTCAGGGAATAGCCAATCAAAACTACGAAGAACATTTTGCTTTGTTGAATCGGCTCCCGCCATCAACAAAGGGTAGGTGGATATCATACCACCTGTCCAGCCTATCTGCCAGTCCTGAAAAATATTTTCCCGTAGTCCTACGGAGTAATATCCCCAGTCCTCCACAAAATTCATTTTATTGAATTTATTTTCCTGAACGGGGAAAGCAGCCGAATACGGTAAAACAGTTGCATGTTCCCTGTCTATCGGCAGGTCTTTTCTGATCTTTGCAAATTCGTTGAAAAGGTCCTGAACATTGTTTGCCCCGAACTCATACACCCTGAATTTTATCACGACACTGTCGCCGGCGAAAAAATCTGCAGGTCTGTCATCTGACGGGAAACGCATATCACAAATGCGATATTTGTACAGCTCACGAACAACCGGCGAGGTAAGGGATATCTCTGCTTTACCCCTGTTCTTGTTTTCCTCAATATTTACACCATAGTCACCATAATTATTACCCTGATATGTCAGGAGAAAGAAACCTTTACCTTTCACAGGATCATAAAAACCGATAGAAGGGGTTGTCATATCACCGCTTCGTTGCTGTATGAAAGAAGGTCCCCGCCTTTCGTTAAGCTTTGGCACATCCGAAAGAATTATATCCTTATCAGGTCCCATATCACGGTAATCGTAAAGCTTCGGAGAGTAACTTATCCTGCGGTAGGTATATCTGTTACCGTTATATGCGGCACCGGGCATCAGCACGTAATTTTTTACCGACCAGTCATCAAATTCAATCCCGACCGATACAGCAGAACTTTCAACATTTCCACTGATGCAGGTAAGTGTTGCGGTTATATCAACCGCGTTGTCTCTACCGATAACAGAAGTTTCATCAATTCTGATCTTCCATTGTGAATTCCTAAAACTGATTTCCGTTTGATTTCCAGGCAATACTTTTTCTGTCTGGATAAGCTTGTTGAACAATGACTGGTCATACCGGTTCAGTTTAACGAATAAGTGAGCATTCATATCTTTCAACCCGGCATAAATGGTGTCACCGGCTGATGCAGAAGAAAGGAAATCAAATAACAGGAACAATAAAACGATAATTCTCATAAAATATGCTTAATAAATGAAACGGATAGAAACAAATAGCTTACGGGTAAAATATTAACAGAGAAAACGGATAACTTAAATTATCCGTTCACTCTTGGGTAAAACTAATGCATCAGGCCTAAAATTATTCAAAAAAGAGGACACATGCAATTAGTTAAGTAAAAATCGATATTGGATCAATCCCATATGAAAAAGCCTGCTATATAACTTTCTATGTCAAACTGCCTCTCTAGCTGACTGCTGGTCACGATACTTCAGTATCAGTATCTCATTCACTACCACTTCGGTAATGTAATGCTTCTCACCTTTGGCATCTTTGTAATCACGGTGTGTGAGTTTCCCTTCCTCTTCCTGAATTTTCGCCACACAATAAACCGAAATACCGCATAATATTTTTTGATTTTTATTGAATCCAATACTTTGAAACAATCTTTAAAGACCCTATATTGTAATGATAATAAAATACATGGCACAAACATTTTAAAACGGTGATTAAATGCCTTTATGTTTTTTTGTTTCTGACCTCCACGGGAAAATAGATCGTTACTTAAAATTGTTCCGGGAAATTGAGAAAGAACAACCTGAAGCTGTTTTTCTGGGAGGTGACCTGTTACCTTCCGGCTTGTTCAATTATTCCTCCGAACAGTATCATGTAGATAATTTTGTAAAAGACATTTTAATAAAAGGTTTTTCAGAATTAAAAAACAGCATGAAAAATCAATATCCCCGGGTATTTATTATTCTGGGAAATGATGACGGGAAAAGTCCTGAAGATGAGATCATAGAAGCCGGAACAACCGGTATATGGAAATACATTCATAATAAAAAATCAGGTTTAGATAACTATACTGTTTTTGGCTACTCATACATCCCCCCCACTCCTTTTCTTTTGAAGGATTGGGAAAGATATGACGTATCACGGTATGTTGATCCGGGTTGTGTGCCTCCGGAAGAGGGATGGCACAGCAATAAAATAAATAAAAATGACATAATGTATTCTACCATTAAAGAAGACCTTGAGATATTGACTGAAAATATCTCTGTTTCAAATTCCATATTTTTGTTTCACACTCCTCCGTACCAAACCAAGCTTGACAGAGCTGCTCTGGATGGTCGCACATTTGAGTACGTTCCACTTGATGTTAATGTAGGAAGTATTGCTGTAAAAAGGTTCATTGAAGAAAAGCAGCCTCTGATCACTCTGCATGGACATGTACATGAATCAGCAGAAATTACCGGTTCATGGAAAGACAGAATAGGAGAAACTTATGCATTCTCTGCTGCACACAACAGGGCAGAACTTGCTATCGTAAAATTTGATCCCGATTGCCCGGAAAAAGCAATACGCGAACTTTTATAGTAAACATTGAGTTAATTTTACTTGTTTGTACCTATTGGCAGAGGCCGTGCCGCATCAGTAACTGCTCCTATTTTCATTGCATAACTGTCACGGTTTTTAATATCCTCATCGGTAACAATATGTACATCAAGCAAGCCGTCTGACTTGAAACCCGTACGAAGGAAGTTAAGATGATCAAGACACAAACTCCATCCTTCCAGCCAGGTTTTCAGCTCTTTGTGCTGATTTTCATCGCCTGTGAAATGGATAATTAGATCAATATCACTACCTGACCTCGCCGTGGCATTTTTGGTACTTCCGAAAACATAGAACGCCTTTACACCAAATCTGTCAGGATCAATATCCGCTGCAATTTTTTCGGCAAAATCCAAACGCCATTTCCAATGAACATCATTGTCCGTTTCGGGTCCAACAATTTTCTCCGTATTCAGTTTAAAATCTGTAATTTTAGTCGACCCGGCTAGTATTGCCATTGCTTTCTCCTCAACAGAATTCATATAAACATTAAGAACTTTGCCTTTTGTAGTAGCCGGAACATCAATAACTCTTATCACATCTGAATATTCGGCAAAATCAGGCAGAATATCAGCCAAAAAATTCTTCGATCTCATGAAAAACGACTCATTAAAAATAACTCCTGCATCATCAGGATAAAGCGGAAGATAGAATATTTTCGACTCCACGAGGTCCTGAAAAAAATGTGTGCCGAACGACAACTCCGGAACATAATCCTTTTGTCTGCGAGCTATCTCTATCAGCATGGCAGTATTACTTATTTCCGAATATGTTACACTTACCCCAAGTTTAATATCTCCCCGGCTA
>JAOZOF010000202.1 GCA_029933425.1 Marinilabiliaceae bacterium | reverse complement strand
TGCTTCCTGGTTTTTCGTGCCATATTGTATATTTTGACACAAATATACAATATTAATTTATGAACGCACTACTAGAAACCGAGGGCGTCGCTCGAAGCGACACCCTCGGTGTATTTCAACCTCGAATCGTTCCGTCGGCAGACAGATCATTCGAGCATTAAACTAATATCTACTAACGCTTCGAGGTCCAAGCACGCTCGAATGTTATGCGAAAAATCCTGTCATACACCAAAAGTCTGACAGGATTCATAATATGATCAAGTTACCGGATCAACAAATAACCGGTTTAGTATCCTCTGTCTTCTCTCATCTTCTCCATCTCCTGATTGAATATCTCCTCAAATTTCTTTTTGTCATAATCCACCTGAAGCTTCTTATCGTTCGACAATCGTTGCTCCATGCCGGTAAGAACATCATCACGATTAACCTCAATCGCAATGAATGAGTTATATCTGCCATCATCAAGCACACTTGATTTCTCACAGGCAACTACAACATTACTAAGAGTTTCATTTGCCACCTCACGGGTCATATTCTCAAATTTACTCTCTACCTCGCTAACATTCGTAAAACCTCTTTCATTAATATACCTGTCGGTAACCGATTTTGTAGTCGATTTTATTAAAGTTACCAACCTTTGCTTGGCCAGTAAAAGAGCCTTCTCTTTCGATAACTGAAGGTCGGTACTTGTAGCCATACTTGATGCACGGAAAAATTTCTTATCCGAACGCCCCTCTTTTGTACAAGGCATGTCTTCCATGATTTTACCGACAGCGTCTTTTGCGCTTACTTTTTTCTTTGACTTACAACCTTCAAAACCAAGTGTTACGAATAACACCAATACACTTATACTTAATACTCTGGTTAATCTCATGATTTAAAATTTTTAGGGTTTATAAATTTTATTAACAGTTATTTACATTCAAAAAACGAGCCAAACTTAAAAATCATCGTATCCTTTTTTAACATGACAATCAAAGAAGGCTAAACACTAATTCAATTAATATCATCATTCAAAACTTTTTCGAACTTTTTCAGTTGTCCCGGCGTTCCAAGCACAAAAAGCTTGTCTTTACGCGAAATCTCAATATCCGGCGACGGATTAAAAATATAATTTCCATCAATGGTCTTTATTCCTATCAGATTTGCTCCCGACAATTCCCGTAATTTCAGTTCACGTACAGTCTTTTGAATGTTGCATGTGGCCATATTCGAGCATGATATCTCAAGAAGTTGTACATCATTCGATTTTTGCAGAAGGATGTATTCAACAAATTCAACCACATCAGGCTGGGCAACAAGCTTGGCCATACGCTGACCACCTATCCTGTCGGGCATGATAACATTTGTGGCGCCTGCCCTGCGAAGCTTCACATCCGATCCGAAATTGCTCGCACGACTGATTATTTTTAGTCCCGGGTTCATTTCTCGGGCCGTAAGAACAACAAAGATATTATCGGCATCATTAGGTAAAGCTGTTATCAATGCTTTTGCTTTTCTTATCTGAGCCACCTCAAGCACCTCCTCCGATGCAGCATCACCCTGCACATACAAAAGTCCGGGATCTTCCAGTATCCTGGACACCACATGATCACGTTTTTCAACGATCACAACTTTTTCACCATGACTGATAAGCTCGACCACTGCCTGATAACCGTTACGGCCATATCCGCAAACTATTACATGGTCTTTTAATTTTACTACTTTTTTCCTCACCTGATACTCTTTATACGATTGATGCAGTACTCCTTCAAATATTAAACGTGTGATGGATGTTACTACATATCCAAATATACCTAAACTAATTATAATTAAAAATACCGTAAATATTTTTCCTCCGTCCGATAGCGGCATAACCTCTCTGAAGCCTACGGTAGCTATGGTTATTACGGTCATGTAAACCGCATCAATAAAATTGTAATCCTCAATGACAATATACCCGATAGTACCAATAGAAATAATGAACACCATCAGACCAACAGAAATATAAAGAGTTTTTAATGTATTGTGATATAAGGATCTTACGTTGTCCATGCGGTTTTTTGGTTTGTAAGTTCTAAGTTTTTGTTAATGGTTACTTCGAGCTAACTATTATCTTTCTGCCTATTCTGCAAGATAAACACTTTTTGTGATTGCAATAATAATTTTTCAAATAAATTAATGCCTGAGCCTGTCCTTCGTCTTTTGCCTTGAACACTTTTTCTTCCCACATATTCACAATGCTGTTCTTTTCAGGAGGCAGAGCAGCAAGTATATCCAGAGCTTTATCCTGCAATTCATCATTACCTTTCTTTTTGGCAAAAACATAAATATACGGAACAATTGAATTTGCAATAATACGCCTTGCGGAATTTATACCTAGAACCTTTTCCGACATTTTGGCTGATCTTTTCCCCGGTCGGTAATGACTCCTCCAGTACTCCGACACATCAACCTCAAGCATCTTTTCCATACTTTTCAACTCCGGATCATTCACTAATGAATCGAAACTGCCGTGAAACTTATGTAACAACATTGCAAACTGAACAATACGTATCGTGGGAAAATTAGAAGGTCGTAATCGCAGAAAACGCCATATTCCCCGATCAAGACTTTTTAATCCGTATTTATGCGAAAGGAACTTATACTCTGAACTAAGCCGACCGATATATTCATCATCGCCTTTTCCTTCTTCCAGTAATCCTGCCTGGCCCAAAAGCAGTGCTTCAAGCTGAAGCAGATCATCAGAGTGTTTCAGCAATATCCTGAAAGGCAGACTTCTTGCCAGCATCTCAAAAGGCTCACCATTGACACCAAAACCAAAACTACGTGCCAGAAGAATATAAAACACCTCATTCCAATTGCCATTGGCAAAAGTCAGATATCTTTCTATGTCATGGCTTTTAGCCTCTATTTTTTCGATCAAAACACGTTCGAGCCACTGTTCAAACTCGAACAGAGATATTTCCGAAAGATGCTCCTCGCAGGACACAAACGACTTTTTTGAAAGAAGACTGTTATAATTGTACAGCAGATGATCGCTATACTTCATCTCCATAACGGGAATTTTATTTCCCTTGCTGTTGACTGTGCCGTGGTTTCTTTCCTGAACCACATGAAGGATCACATTATCATAGGTACTATCCTCCTGATGTCCGTGAGCATACCACTCCTTTTCCCGCACGTGGATCTCAACATTTCCTGCCCACATAGTCTCACCTATCCTGATCTTTGCATTGAAAAAATCAGGCCCGGCATCAAAATTAGGTATTCCGGGATGAATGATCTCTATTTCTTCACCCGATACCGTTTTTAGCCCGGATTGATAACAAAGTCTGTTACCCCATAGAAAATGCAGAAATTCTTCGGTCATTGTATTCGATATGTTTTAACACATAAAATAGTTAATCCTGAATGAAAATTCAAGTTTAAGATGTTTCAATTCTCTACATTATTCATATTCTGCTATATTTTTAATCCCCACAAACAATCGTTATCCAATTCATACGAAACTATCGAAAGAGGATAATTCGGATACTTTTCAACAAACTTAACTTGAGACAACAACTTTTTATTCGGGCATTTTATTTTTACTTCATAAGCCCTTCCTTTATTAAACGATTCGTTTATTACAAAATCAATCTCTTTTTTATCTGTTGTTCGCCAATATCTTATATCTTCTTTCTCGAAAAGCTCACGTAATCTGTTAAACACAAAGTTTTCAAACAAAGCCCCACCATCATCCCGATTGTTAAAATCATAGAACCTATTCAAAATAACATTTCTCATTCCTGTATCATTAAAAAAAACCTTGGGCATTTTTGTTAACTCTTTTCTAATGTTTGAAAAAAACGGTTTCAGCAGTGATATTTGAAAACTGTTTTGCAAAACAAACAAGTATTTGTCAATAGTTTTATTATCTATGCCTACCGTACCGGCAAGTTCGTTACGATTTACAAGATTTCCCGTCTGTTGAGCAAGAAGAGAAAGCAAAACATAAAATTTTCCTGTATGAACTATTCCCGACTCTGCTATGTCCTTTCGTAAGAACGAGTTTTTTAATTCTTTTAAAAGATTTTTCTTTTCTTCAATATCCGGTTCTAAGGCCACACGAGGATAACCTCCATAAATAACAAAAAGATTTAAAAGCTCAACAAGTTCCTTTTGCCGTACCGATACAAAATCTATATTCTCGCGTATAAGTTTAAGCTCTTCAGCCAACTCCTCTTCCCCGTTGAATAAAAGCCACTCATCAAAACTCAAAGTACTCAATTCAAAAATCCTTTTTCTTCCCGCCAGCGAATCTTTGAATTTCTTGTCCATATAAAACGCACTGCTGCCTGTGGCTATTATTTTTAACCTATCGCCATAGGTGTCGTAGATATATTTTAAAAAATTCGTTGGATTTTTTGCATACTGAATCTCGTCAATGAACAAATAATAAGGTTGCATGGAACTATCTTTATCCATAAAATCTTGTTTGGGACGAGGTATTATAGAGAAGATCTCTTCGGGATGTTTGTTGATTCCGTTCAAAACATCAACATCTTCTAAACTGACAAATACGACAACTTTTTTCTCCCTTTTCACACGTTCATACAATCTCTTTAACAATGTGGTCTTCCCCGTTTGTCTCGCTCCCGTAATTATAGTATATTCCTTTTTATCAAGATGTTTTATCAATTCATTCTCAAGTACTCTTTTAATGTACATAGCCAAACAATTATAACATTTACAATATAAAGTTAGTAAATTATTAGATAATTCTGGGATTACACTCCAAGAATATCAGATATTTTTGGGATTACACTCCAAGAATATCAGATTAAGTATTGATCCAAATATTGATTTAACCTTTTATGTATGATAAACGATTACATACTCCAAGATTTTCAACCTGCCCAAACTTCCCTAATACGGGACATACAACACTAATCAAAAAACAACGGACCAATTAATGCATCCAATTCTTATTTTTATATAACAATTCAACATGACATGAAAGGAATTACATTTTTTACTTTATCGATATTAATTCTGTTGATCTCAGGTTTCAAAACCGATAACCTAAGTGAACAACAGGTAAAAGGGACAACATCAAGCATGTCATCCCTTTATTAATATCTTAAATCTAAACTTCGCGCCCGTATGGAAAGTCGGGCAGGCCTTTGCGTAAACTTACACCAGTCCCTTATCTTTCAATAATTCCTCCATCTCCTGCTGAACTTCAATAGCAGCTTCACGTGCTTTAGCAGCAAAGTCCTCGCCGTCGCTTGCATAAATGATGCCGCGGCTTGAATTCACCAACAGGCCGCATAGGTCGTTCATTCCGTTCTCGGCAACCTCGCGCAGACTACCTCCCTGAGCTCCCACTCCGGGAACAAGCAGGAAGTGTTCAGGAATGATCTTACGGATATCGCCGAGCATCTCAGCTTTTGTGGCACCAACCACATACATCAGACTGTCGGTCGTTCCCCACTCCTTTGAAGTTTTTATCACTTTCTCGAACAGGCGTTCTCCGTTCTCAGTCATGTACTGAAAATCGGCAGCGCCTTTATTTGATGTCAGGGCCAAGAGGATAACCCATTTATCAACGTAAGTCATGAACGGCTTTACCGAATCCTCACCCATGTAAGGAGCAACCGTAACGGCATCAAACTCCATATGATCGAAAAAGGCTTTGGCATACATCGCCGAAGTATTTCCGATATCGCCGCGTTTGGCATCAGCAATGATGAAAATGTCGGGATACTTGTATTTTATGTAATTAACCGTCTTTTCAAGTGAGTTCCAACCGTTAACTCCCAAAGTCTCGTAAAAAGCAAGGTTCGGCTTGTAAGCCACAGTAAGGTCATGCGTTGCGTCGATTATCTGCTTGTTGAATGCAAACAATGGATCGGTTGTATCGAGCAGGAAACGTGGTATCTTGACAATGTCAGTATCAAGCCCCACACATAAGAAGCTCTTTTTCTTTTTTATGTTTTCGAATAGTTCTTGTGATGTCATGGAAATTTAAGTATAAAGTTTTAAAAGTGAAAAGTTGAAAGTAGTTCAACTTATATAACTAATAGATTTAAGCTTCAATTTTAGGTTTTACCTTTGTTCTGTATAATGAACACTTTTACAGTTTTTCTCATTTATGTTCATCATAGCAAATATAGATGGTAATAAAATACGGTATTAATTTCTGCAAGCTCCGCATTTTAAATCCTTTTACCTTTATATCTTTGAACTTTCAACTGATCTCACATCTCACTCTCTTTCATCCTCTCGGCATTTTCCTCAACTATCAGCTTATCGATGATGGGTTGAAGGTCGCCGTCCATGATTGCAGGCAGGTTGTAAAGAGTAAAATTGATACGATGATCTGTTACACGTCCCTGCGGATAGTTGTACGTACGTATCTTAGCCGAGCGGTCGCCGGTTGAGACCATTGTCTTACGCTTTGATGAAATCTCATCAAGATATTTTTGATACTCGAGATTGTAAAGTCGTGTCCTAAGTTCGGCCATTGCCTTGTCGAGGTTCTTAAGCTGCGACTTCTGATCCTGACAGGTAACCACAATTCCCGTGGGTA
>JAOZOF010000201.1 GCA_029933425.1 Marinilabiliaceae bacterium | reverse complement strand
AAAAAAATAACATGAGAATATTAACAAAAGTATTTTTTGTTCTGACCGTTTTTTACTGGACGGGGACTTGGAATTGCATGTCTCAAGGGAAAGCTGTTTCAGATTATGATGTTGTGTGGAACTCACGAAGTGAGAACTCTTACGGAACAATGCCTGCAGGCAATGGTGATGTGGGGGCGAATGTGTGGGTTACACCCGACGGCATTCTGCATTTCTTTATCGGCAAGACTGATGCTTTCAGCGAGAACGGCAGACTATTGAAAATAGGAAAAGTATCGGTTAGTTTTGAACCGGCGATACTGGCAGGCAAAAAGTTTGTTCAGGACCAGGACATCTACAACGGAGAGATAAGGATCAAAACGGATAAGGCAGATCTTACCTTCAGGGTGGATGCCAACGATCCGGTAATCGTTCTTGACGGGAAAAGTAAAATACCTGTTACTGTCACTGTGAAGTATGAAGGATGGCGGAATGAGCGGCGCAAGCTGTGGGAGGAGGAGATGCATTCGGCAAGAGGGTTGATGCAGAAGCCGCTTCAGAAAGACAACAACACTGCGTCGGATGTTTATGTTGAGCCGGATGACATCCTGAATGTGAAGGATGGTATCGCATGGTGCCACAGCAATATCAGATCGATCTATCCTCTTGTGATGGAAATGCAGGGCATAAAGGAATTTGCCGATACACAGAAAGATCCGCTTCTCGGGCGCACTTTCGGGGCTTATGTTTTCGGGAAAGGTTTGAAATCCTCATTAAAAACAGAGCTTATTTCAACTTCACCTTCAAAACAGATCAATGTCAATGTCCTGGTAAAAACAATACTTGACTCAACACCTGATATGTGGCTGGCAGAAGTGTCTGCACAGAAAAAGGAATTTGATGCAAAGAACGGTGTTGAGACGGTTAAGGAACACCGGAAGTGGTGGAACGATTACTGGAACAGACATTACATCATCGTTACATCGGAGAATGAGAAAGAGGATGCATTTGTGGTTACACAGGGATATCTTCTTCAGAGGTACATGAATGCCGGCAGCGGCCGGGGCAGGCTGCCCATCAAGTTCAACGGTTCCATTTTTACTGTTGACATTCCCGGGAAGTACAATTCTGCCGGTGTTGCACTTAAGGATGTTGATGCCGATTATCGCCGCTGGGGAGGCTGCTTCTGGTTCCAGAATACCCGCCTGCCGTACTGGGGTATGCTTTATTCCGGCGACTTTGAGATGATGAAGCCTCTTTTCAGGATGTACATGGATGATCTGGAACTGGCAAGGTTCCGTAGTAAAAAGTATCACAGGTGCAACGGGGCATATTTCCCCGAGACAATGTATTTCTGGGGAGCCTATGCGCCTACCGACTACGGATGGGTGCGTGACAACACGCTGACTGCCGGAGAATCAAAGAATCAGTACATCAGGTATTACTGGCAGAGCGGCATTGAGCTTATAGCCATGATGCAGGATTACTACCTGTTCACAGGAGATGAAGAGTTCCTGAATGGCGATCTTGCGGAGTTTGCCAAAGAGATAATCACTTTTTACAATGAGAACTACCGCCGCAGTTCACACGGAAAGATCGTTTTCAAACCTGTTCATTCCCTTGAGACTTACTGGTACGATGTGGTCAATCCCCTTCCTGAAGTTGCCGGACTGAAATATGTGACAGACCGCTTTTTGAAGGAGAAAGATGTCATCAAGGACAAAGAGCTGATTGCTCTTTGTGAGGATGTAAATTCATCACTCACAGATATTCCTTTGCGAAAAGATGACTCGGGTCAGACTTTGCTCTCGCCGGCAGAAAAGTACAATCCAAAGTCATCGAATGTGGAGAATCCGGAACTGTATGCCGTTTTTCCGTACGAGATATACGGTATTCACCGCAAGGACAGGGAGATGGCGAAGAGAACATACGATGCAAGAAAATACAAGGCCGTGAACGGCTGGCAGCAGGACGGCATTCAGGCGGCTTTGATAGGAGATACCCAAGAAGCCAAAAGGATAGTGGTGCAGAATTTCAAGGCAAAGAACAAGGAGAGCCGGTTCCCCGGCTTTTTCGGCCCGAACTTCGACTGGACTCCGGATCAGGACCACGGATCGGTTACGTTCAGAGCACTGCAGAACATGCTGATACAGCAGACAGTCGATTCCATTCTTTTGATGCCTGCCTGGCCGAAGGAGTGGAATTGTAAGTTCAGGGTAAATGCCTATGGGAATACAACTCTTGAAGGAGAGATAGTGAACGGTAAGGTGAAAAAGCTGAAGGTCGATCCTGAGGAAAGAAGAGGAGATGTAATAATAATTGGTGAGGAATGAATAGGAGAACTGTCGATGTCGCTTTTAGCGACGCCGACAGTGAAATAAACTATATTTTTAAATCTGTCAGGTCTCAAAGACCTGACAGATTTAATGAATGAAAAATGAAAATGCAAAATTTAATAAAAATGAAGAAACTTATCCTTTTTGTAGTCGTGTCCATCATGTTCATACCTGCATGGGCGCAGGAGGAAACGAACAAAGAACTTCATTCCGACGGAGGCGGATGGGGATTGAAAAACGTTCAGCCTGAGGGCGAGAAATCGGTGCTGCTGATCGGTAATTCGATCTGCAACGGGTATAAGGCGTATGTGGCCAAAGAACTGCCGGGATACAGAGTGATAGCCTGGGTACATCCATATCACCTGAAAAGCGAGTTTTTGTACAATGATCTTGTGAAGATTCTCAAAAGTGAAAAGTGGGATGTGATCCATTTCAATATCGGACTGCATGGCTGGGAAAAGGGACGCATCCCTGAAGGGATGTACCAGCCGTTATTACAAAGCTATGTTGACACACTGAAAAAATACAGTTCCAAAAGCAAACTTATCTGGGCAACGATAACACCGATCACGAATAAGGTTGAGCCGTTCACTACCAATTCGGAACTGAATCCAATCATAGCCGACCGTAACCTGATAGCAGGAATCGTGATGAAGAACAACGGTATTCCCGTGAACGACCTTTATTCCCTTTGTCTTTTGAACATGCAGCTTGCACGGGGTGACCGTTTCCATTGGACACCTCCCATGTACAGGATGATGGCAATACAGACGGCAGAAAAGATCAGGAAAGCATTGACAGAAACTAAAAATTCAGAGTGATACCAACTGCCGGCCCCTGGAATTTGTAGTCTACAAAAGTATCGATCTTTTGATCGGGGAAAATGGCATGGACGAACATGTACTGGTAGTTGGCGCTTATCCCGAGCCAGTGAGTTATTCGTATGGGGAATGAGATGTTCAGGTCCTGAATGTATCCGCCGAGAGATTTTGTGTAAAGAGAGAAGAAGCCGGCATTTCCGTAAACAGTTAACCATTTGGTCAGTTTGAACATTGCAACGATCCCGATATTTGGCAACGGAACAGTTACCTTAAGTTTGTAGTCCCGGTTCGTGATCTGTGTCCGCACGCCAATGTCCAAAGGCATGATGTAAAAATTAATGTAGGTTCCAAGAAAAGAGTCCTGGCTCTTCAGGATGGACAAGAGATATCCTGCACTGAAAACCTGAGTCCTGAAATACACCTGCGACATTGTTCCTGCCGGAATGGTATCCCCCTCCCAGATTATGTCCTCTTTGGTGTAGTGATCGTTTTCCCTGTTAAAACCGTAATAGTTCACATACAATCCACTGGACGGAGTGAACCGGTAAATGGCAGAACCTGAAAAAAATGACGAATTCGATGGCAGACCAAGGTTGCTTTCAAGATCAACTGTTACATTGATCATGCTGCCCGGAGGGCTGAAAGTAACTTTAGAATCAAGGCTGGCAAAAATGTATGCCCCGTGGATGAACAATCTGTTGTGACTGCTTCTCAGGTCGTCCATGCGTTTTGCCTTTTTCTCTTTTCGCAGTTGTTTAGCCGTTTTCTTCTTGATGACAAGATCAAGGGAATCCGGGGTGGAGAGCAATGTGTTACTTGTAACACTCGTGTAGGAGTATGGTTCCAGGCATGCGTTCGCGTCTCGCAAAGGCAGGAAAGCAAAAGCAAGGATGATCAATGCTGACATTTCAAGGGCGCGGAAAATCATAGATCCCGGGTTTTAGGTTACTTGCTGCATTAAATTAATAAAATGAAATTCTGAAAACAAATCAAAGATAAGTTTTTCACCTAAATTACATCTTTTCATTGTGCTTTCATCACTTTTTGTTGATGATGTGAAGTTTTACTTTGTGAATAAAGTTGTTTATCTTTAAAGGAAAGAAAAATTAAAATGTGAAAAAATGAAGATATTTAACAACTCAAGGCGTGATTTTATTAAGAAAAGCACACTGGCAACAGGAGCAATGTTGTCAATGCCGCTGATATCCCGCGCGAAGGGGTTCGCAGCAGATCCTGCTTCAAAAAAGGTGAAAAGGATCGGCGATTTTGATAAGCCGCTTGCAATAGCAATGTGGGATTATTCCTGGCTTTTGCGTCATCACAAATACGGATCGTTCGAGGATTGGGACCAGGTACTTGACGGATTGGTTGAAAGAGGTTACAATGCGATAAGGATAGATTGTTTTCCGCAGTTCATTGCTTCTGACCGCAACGGAAATGTTCAGGAAGAGTTTTTCAACATTCGTGAGGCATGGAAGCCTGCATACTGGGGAAACCAGTTCTCTGTTTACACCCGGCCAAGGGAAGGTCTTGTTGAATTCATGAAAAAATGCGAGGAGAAAGGGGTGTATGTGGGATTGGCAACCTGGTTCATGCCCCACGGCACTAAGCGGAATCTTGAATACACCGGTATCGACGGATTTGTAAAGGCATGGGATGAAACATTGCAGTATCTTGACAAACATGACCTTCTGGACAATGTCATCTACGTTGACCTTCTGAATGAGTACCCTTTGTGGCATGGTTTTGAGTGGTTCAAGAAGGAGATGAACCTGCGTGGTAACGAGAAACTTTTCAAAGAGAACAACCCTGATGCCAATGTGCCTGATGAGGTGTTTGAGAAAAGAAAAGGTAAAGGGTATACCGAACTTCAGCAGCAATTTTATCAGAGTTTTATCGATACAGTTATTGCAAAGCTGCAAGAGAAGTGGCCGAACCACACATTCTTTGCCAGTCAGACCGGAGGCGGTAACCTTTGGAAGCAGCTTGACCATAGCTCATTCGGGGCTTTGGACCCGCACTTCTGGTTCTCACAGAATGGTGAGTTTACTTCAAAAACACCAGTTGCGGGCTTGAATATGTTCCGGTCAGAAAAAGATGCAGGGTTTAAAGAGGGGTACGAGAAGACGATGCAGTACTGGACGGCTAACAAAAACAAACTTGCCGACTGGATGGACGGTCGTATCCGGTATGTGGCTGAATTGGGTAAAAAGCATGGCGTTCCTGTTGGGAATACCGAAGGCTGGGGAGCCGTGTTCTGGCAGGACCATCCTCTGCTGGGCTGGGATTTCATTAAAGAGGCCGCCGATGTGGCAGTTGACCTTTCTCTGAAGCACGGATACAAATTTATCTGTACCTCAAATTTCACTCATCCACAGTTCCAGGGAATGTGGCGCGATGTGAAATGGAACAGACAGATAACTGACAGAATAAAGAGGGGATAAGACTTAATTTGATGAATTAGAAAGTTCAGCTATGCTTAATTCAAAATTGGGTAGACATTGTCTGCCTAATTTGAAGGAAAAATACTTTATCAGTTATTTTTTTAGATAAAAAATACTATAGTTTATGAAATCTACATTCGATTTATCAAAAATCCCACAAGAGCAATTAGTTGCATTTTATGGATTACCTTTTTCAGTTGCCGGAATAGATGGGGAAGTTGACAGAGAAGAACTTTTATCAATATTTGAAAATATTGATATGGATTATTTAAATGAGGAAAATAAAAAGAAAGTATCAGAATTTATTATTACCCCACCAAATTATAATGATTGTATAATAATTCTTGCACAAGGTTCTTTTGAATTAAGATCTGCGGTAATAATTAATGTAGTTGAAGTAATTTTTGCTGATGATTTAATGGAACCAGAAGAAAAGGATTTTTTGGATTTTTTATGTTCACAATTAAATGTAACTATACCACAAAAAGATGCAATTGTTAATTATGTAAAAGATGTTAAGCGTGTAATTAATAACGGTGTTGATAATAATATAGCAGAAAAGACTTTAAAAGATGCCGTAAGTGGTTTAACCGCGGTTGGTGTTCCGGTCGCTGCTGTTTATTTGAGTGGGTCTGTTATTGGATTAAGCGCTGCCGGTATTACATCTGGATTAGCTGCATTGGGTTTTGGTTTTGGTATGGTTCCAGGTATTGGGACTGCTGTATTAATCGGCACAAGTGTATTCTTGGGTGCAAAAAAGATATTGGGAGACCGCAAACAAAAAGGAGAGGCAATATTTAAAGAAAAGAAAGAACGGAAATTACAATTAGTAATAAAAAACTTACAGGAATCTATTAACCAAATCATAAATAGAATTACTGAATTAGAAGATAAGGCAAAAACGGTAGAAGCAAATGAAGAAGCCATAGAATTATTAAGAAAACGGTTGATTGCTTTGCAAAAAGCTTTAAAAGTAAAACAACAAAGGTTAAGTAAGTAGAAAG